>JAUSMU010000186.1 GCA_030645995.1 Gammaproteobacteria bacterium
AAGTCGAGACTGCTGTTCCTGGCCCCGGGGCCGGTGGAAAGAGTTGATTCCTTGCAGGCCTTTGATCCACGGCGCCTGCCTCGGTTGCGTTTGGTGGCGGATGAGGTGCGCCGTGGAGAGGCGGATTTCGGAAGCTGGCAATTTACGCTGGAGCCCACCGAGAGTGGCGCCGAGTTCACCGACCTGATTGTGAATGCCCGAGGGTTGCAGGCGGGCAGAGAGGGCGAAGAGGCGCGCTTCCTCTGGAGCTTCGATGGCACAAATCATCACAGCCACCTGAGCGCAGTGCTGCAGGCGGGCGATATCGCCGGGGTTCTGAGTGGTTTCGGCTACGCCCCCAGTCTGGAGAGCAGGAGCGCGGAGTTTCATGCCAATCTCGATTGGCCAGGCAGCCCCGTATTCTTCGCAGTCACCGGACTGAGCGGTGACATGGACATGAATATTCGGGACGGGCGCTTTCAACAGGGCGGCGCAGGAGCAGCCAACAGCGCGCTCAAACTGATCAGCATCATCAATTTCGACGCCTTGGTCCGGCGCCTGCGGTTCAGCGATGATTTGTTCAGCAGCGGTCTTTCTTACGAGGAGATCAATGGGGTCATGACGCTGAACAACGGGATCGTCAATATCCAGGATCGTCTGCAGATCATCGGTCCGGCCAGTCTGTTCCAGGTGAGCGGGCAGCTCGATCTGGTCCAGCAGACCATCGATGGCAGCCTGTATATCACGTTGCCGGTCAGTGAAAATATTCCGTGGATGAGCGGAATCGCCGTGCTCAACAACCTGATCAACTGGCAAGTGGCGGTCGGCGTTTTCCTGTTTGATCAGATCTTTGGCGACCAGGTGGACAGCCTTACCAGCGCTCAGTACACCTTGCAGGGGCCGTGGGAGGGCTTGGAGCCCCGCTTGAATCAGGTCTTCGGGACGCCTTCGGAGGCTGCGCAGGGTGCGGCCGCTCAGCCAGTACAGGGGGCGACGCCAGCAGTTCCCCAGAATCCAACCGTTTCACAATAGGAACAGAACCACGCAATGAATCATAAGGCAGCAGTGGTACAAATGGTCAGCTCCGCCAGCGTGGATACCAATCTCAAGACTGCTGGGCGCCTGATCGATGAGGCAGCGGACGCGGGGGCCAGGCTCGTGTTGTTGCCGGAAAATTTCGCGGTACTGGATGGTGGGCCGCTCGGCCAGTTTGCCGAGATCGAAGGAGACACCAGCGCGTTGCTGCAGAAGTTTCTCGCCGACAAGGCCCGGGAGTACGGAATTTATCTGGTGGCGGGCACGATGCCAATGAAGTCGCGGCCTCTGCCTCTGACCACCACAGTGTCTGGATTAAGCGTTCATGCTCCAGACCTCATCGCCGATGGTCGCGTGCGCCCCGCCAGCCTGGTCTATGATCCCCGGGGAGAGCTGGTTGCACGCTACGACAAGATGCATCTGTTTGATGTCGAGGTCGATGATCCGCAGGCTCGCTATATGGAGTCGCGCAGTTTTGAACCCGGCGATACCGTGGTTTGCGTGCCGACGCCACTGGGGCGCGTGGGGTTGAGTATCTGCTATGACCTGCGCTTTCCCGAGCTGTATCGTCGCCTGCTGGAAAGTGGTGCGGAGCTCTTGACCGTGCCGTCTGCCTTCACTCGTGTCACGGGCGAGGCGCACTGGGAAGTCCTGTTGCGTGCACGCGCGATCGAGAATCAGTGTTATGTGCTGGCTGCCAACCAGGGCGGTGTGCATAACGCCACCCGGGAGACTTATGGACACTCGATGATTGTCGATCCTTGGGGGCGCGTGCTGGCGCGCGTGGAGAAAGGCGAGGGCGTTGCCATAGCCTCGATCGACATTGCCGGGTTGCACGAGCTGCGGCGCAAGATGCCAGTGCAGGCGCACCGCAGGCTGTAGCCACGTCTATCGAGGATGTTCTTCATCGGTTGAACCTTTGACTGCCTTTCCCGTATTATTCGCGGCCTTTCAGTGAGATGCCACATGATGGAGTTGTTGAACTGTGAAAATTGACATGAGTCTGTTGACGAATCTGGTGGCCCTGGGTCTGTTGCTTCTGGGGCTGGTGCTTCCCGAACCCATCGCCCCCTGGGTCACCAGTGTCGGCGCCTTTGCGCTCTCCGGCAGTATCACCAACTGGCTGGCCATTCACATGCTGTTCGAGCGGGTGCCGGGCTTCTATGGCTCAGGAGTCGTCCCTCTGCATTTCGAGGAATTCAAGCGCGGCATCCGCAAGCTGATCATGCAACAGTTCTTCAGCGAAGAGAATATAGCCAAGTTCATGCATGAAACGGGCAGCATGGCGAGCAGTCTGGATGCCGAGATACTCAAGTTGATCGACAAGCTTGACCTGAACAAGGCATTCGAGTCTCTCCTGGACGTGATCATGGGGTCCTCGTTCGGGACCATGCTGGGCATGTTTGGCGGGCGTGATGCGCTCAACCCCCTGCGTGAGCCGTTTGTGCGCAAGATGCGCGACTACTTTCGCGATGTTGTCGATACTGATGCGTTTCGTGAAAGTGTTGCCGAAGGTATCGCCAAGGCGGGTGCAGGAAAGGAATCGCTCTACATTCGTGTCGAGCACATTGTCGACCGGCGTCTTGATGAGCTGACGCCACAGCTGGTGAAAGAAATAGTGCAGGCGATGATCAAGAAGCATCTGGGCTGGCTGGTGGTCTGGGGTGGGGTGCTTGGAGGCCTGATCGGTATTGTCGCCAAGGCTGTGGGTTGGTAGTGTCTGTGCGCTTCAACACAAAAATAGAACGCGTGTTCTATCTTTTTTGTTGTTAGTGACTGTACTTTCTTCTATCCAGAACGAAAGATAGGCTCAGTTTATTTTTAATCACCAATTACTAAAATTATTTTACAATTTCAATCAGTTAATTGATTTTTCTGTATCTAGGGCTGACGTCCCATAAAAGGCTTCTCGGAATAATGGCAATGCGCTGACAAATTTGTGTTATTTTGTATCAATAGATGTAAAAACCATTTTCCTGTAATACAATCGCCGCCGTTGAAAACGATCCCGTAGATCAGCGTTCAAGATAGCTGATTGTTTTTGAAACCAATTTCGAGATAGGACTGAGTAATCTACTATGGCAAGACCAGTTGAGTTTGAGTACAACGATGTATTGACGAATGCGATGGAGCAATTCTGGCGTGAAGGTTTCGAGGCCAGCTCTGTGCAGAAGTTGTTGGATGTTACCGGCATCAACCGTGGCACTTTGTACAATTCCTTCGGCGACAAGGACACCTTCTTCAAGGCCTGTCTGGATCACTACAACAAGCTGATCGCAAA
>JAUSMU010000194.1 GCA_030645995.1 Gammaproteobacteria bacterium
ACCTGCACAGCGGCCTGTAAAAGTTGTGCTGAATATGGACTGCCACCAGCAGCCTGTCAATTCAAGCGCCACCCGGTGGGAGGCGGCGGTTGACCATCGCCACCCCCCTCCGTATATTGCCCGCATGACCCCAACGCTGACCATCGACTCCGGCTCCTCGCGCCTGCTGTTGCATGGCGACTGGACATTGGAGCACTACACGCTTCTTGCCCGCGACGCCAATCTACACTCGCAGACTGTCAACTCAATCACCAACGCGTCGATAAAGTCTCTCGATGCCACCGGCCTGAGCGCGCTAGACACTGCCGGGGCGGCATTGCTGCTGCACATGCTGGGGGCGGAGCGGCTGAACGCCCTCATCCCCACTGCCAGCGGACTGTCGGCCGAGCGGCAGGCGCTGCTGCTGGCTGTGGCGACAGCCATGACCGGGCGCGAGAGTGAAACCGCTCAGCCGCGCAAGCGCCCAGGCGATGGGCTGGCCAGCCTCGGCAAGCTGGTCGTCAGCGGCTGGCACGAACTGGAGCAGTTCCTCAACTTCCTCGGCCTGACCCTGCTGACACTGGTGCGTCTGCTGCCCCGCCCCTGGCGCTGGCGGCCCACCGCGCTAGTGGCGCAGATGCACCAGACCGGCCTCAACGCCGTGCCCATCATCTTTCTGCTGAATTTCCTGGTGGGTTGCGTGGTCGCCTTCCTCGGCGCCACCGTGCTGGCCAACTTCGGCGCCACGATCTACACCGTGGATCTGGTGGGTTATGCCTTTATGCGCGAACTCGGCGTGCTGCTCGCGGCAATTCTGCTGGCCGGCCGCACCGCCAGCGCCTTCACGGCGCAGATCGGCTCGATGAAGGTGAATGAGGAACTGGACGCCCTCAGCGTGCAGGGGCTGAGCCCCATCGAGCTGCTGGTGTTGCCACGGCTGCTGGCGCTGCTCATCATGCTGCCGCTACTCTCTTTCATCGCCGTCATTGCCGGCATGCTCGGCGGTGCACTGGTGTCCGTGCTGACGCTGGACGTCAGCTTCGCCCGCTTCCTCGGCATCGTGCAGGAGATTCCCCTGCGCCACATCCTGCTCGGCCTGGCCAAGGCGCCGTTCTTCGCGCTGGTGATCGCGCTGATCGGCTGTCTGGAAGGCTTCAAAGTGCAGGGCAGCGCACAGTCAGTCGGCGAACACACCACCTCGGCCGTAGTACAATCCATTTTCGCGGTGATCCTGCTGGATGCCGTGGCCGCGCTGTTCTACATGGAGATGGGCTGGTGACTACCGCAAACGGTGCAACACAACAGCGCCCGGCGACGCGCGAGGCCATCATTGAGGTGCGCGGGCTGAACAACCGCTTCGGCAGCAATGTGGTGCATGAAGGGCTCGACCTGGACATCTATCGCGGCGAGATTCTCGGCGTGGTGGGTGGCTCGGGCAGTGGCAAATCCGTGCTGTTGCGCTCCATCGTCGGGCTGCACAGGCCGAACGCCGGGCAGGTCAACCTGTTCGGTCAGGACCTGCTGCAGCTCCCGCCAGACCAGCGTTCGGCCCTCGAGCGGCGCATCGGCGTGCTGTTTCAGCGCGGTGCCCTGTTCTCGTCACTGACGGTGCTGGAGAACATCGCCTTGCCCTTGATCGAGCACGCGGGGCTCTCGCGCAAGGCGGCCGCCGAGCTGGCAGCGGTGAAGCTGGCGCTGGCGGGTCTGCCTGCCCGCGCCGGGGCCTTGTATCCTGCTGATCTTTCCGGCGGCATGATCAAGCGCGCGGCACTGGCGCGGGCACTGGCGCTGGACCCGGACATCCTGTTTCTGGATGAGCCGACCGCCGGTCTCGACCCGATCGGCGCGGCAGCCTTCGATCAGCTGCTGGTGACGCTGCGCGACGCGTTTGACCTGACGGTGTTCATGGTCACGCACGATCTGGATACGCTGTACACGGCCTGCGACCGCATCGCCGTACTGTCACAGAAGCGGGTGCTGGTGGCGGATACACTGGAAGTGGTCGCGGCCACAGACGACGCGTGGATTCAGGAGTATTTTCATGGGCCACGCGGACGGGCGGCTGCGGTCGCGGCCAACTCTGCTTCTGCGAGACCCAATTTGGCAAGTTCAAAGCAAGAGTGACTCTATGGAAACCCGGGCGCACTACATTATCGTCGGCCTCTTTACCCTCACCGCAGGCGCGATCGCTCTGCTGTTCGCCCTGTGGATGTCCCGCTCCGCTACCGACAGCGACGTCGTGGTGTACGACGTGATATTCCGCGAGGCGGTCTCCGGCTTGAGCGTGGGCAGCCCCGTGCAGTACAGCGGTATTCGCGTCGGTGAGGTCGAACGTCTGCGGCTGGACCCGCAGGATCCGCGTCAGGTGTGGGCACGGGTGAGCATCTCCAGCACGGCTCCGGTCAAGGTCGACACCCTCGCCCGCCTCACCATGCTCAACATCACCGGTGCCGCCGGCATCGAACTCAGCCAGGGTCTGCCAGAGAGCCCGCTGCTCACGGCAGCGCAAGGCGGCGTGCCGGTCATTCAGGCCGAACAGTCGTCGCTGGCCCGTCTGCGCCTGAACAGTGACGAACTGCTGATCAGCATCACCAGCCTGCTGGACCGCGCCAACCAGATGCTCTCCGCAGAAAACGGCCAATACGTGACGCGCATCCTGTCCAATGTGGAGGTCGTCACCGGCAACCTGGTGGAACAACAGGCGACGCTGCGTGCCGGGCTCGCCAGCCTGGCCAGCGCCGGTGAGGAGCTGAATCAGCTGCTCGCGCGCGTCGACGAACAGTTCGCCGAGCATGGCGACCCCCTGCTCACCTCCGCCGCCGAGACCATGGTCAACATGCAGCGCTTCACCCAGCAGATGACCACATTAATGAACGACAACGAGCAGGCCCTGACCAACGGCATGCAGAGTTTCAACGAGCTTGGGCCAGCGATAGAGGACCTGCGCGGCGTACTCAGCGGCCTCAACGACATCACCAAACGCCTGGAAGAAGACCCCGCAGGCTTCCTGCTGGGCGACGACAACATCAAGGAATACCAACCATGAGCAAGCGCTTTCTGCTGTTGACCCTGCTGCTCGGCGGCGCGCTGAGCGCCTGCACGGTGCTGCCGGAACGGGTGCCGACCGATCTCTATCAGCTGCCGCCGTCGTCCCTGCGCGCCAACAGTGACGGGCAGACACT
>JAUSMU010000202.1 GCA_030645995.1 Gammaproteobacteria bacterium
CCGATGGTCGTGAAGATGACGGCGCTGGAGGACTGCACCAGCGAGGTAATCAGGACGCCGGACACCAGTGCACGCAGTCGGCTGTGTGTCGCAGCCTCCAGGATCGAACGTAGCGTGTCGCCTGCCGCCGTCGTCAGCCCCTCGGTCATCAGGCGCATGCCGAGCAGAAAAAGGCCGATCCCCCCCAGAAAAGTCAACACAGCAGCAGTACTCACATTACTCCCTTGGTGCGGAACGACGCAGGTGCGCGTTGTCAGTTTCCGGAACTCCGGAAGCTAGAGTACAAAGAAGAAGTCGTGGCAGCAATTGATCTGGCTCACATATCTGCACATAAATTATGGAACTTGACGGACGGCCTGTGGCATATTGGTCAGCTCTGAAAGCAATTGGCCGCTCCAAAGGATTGTGATGCTGCTATCCAGACTACCGCTTCCCGAACCAGATCGGGAGAATTCATCTCCGCTCGCTTCCCGGCGCGGGCTTTTGCAGACCTCAATTCTGACCTGGCTGCAGAAGGCGCTGCAGACTATCGGCCTGCCCACTGTGGCGGTGCTGTTGTGCCTGGCGAGCCTCCAGATCAGTTACCTGGTCTTCCACACTCTCGTTGAACTCTTCTCTATCATCATCGCCACGACGGCACTGGTGGTGGCCATCACATCGATGCACTTCACGCGCAATCAGTTCGTGGTCTACATCTCGATCGCCATCGGCTGGTGCGCAGGCCTCGACTTTGTCCATACCCTCACCTACGAGGGCATGCAGCTGTTCCCCAACGGCGGCGCCAATCTGACAACTCAGGTGTGGATCGCCGCACGCTTTATTCAAGCGGTGGCCCTGCTGAGTGCGCCATTGCTGTTACGCAGGAGCTTGCACGCGGTCTGGATATTTCTGGCCTATGGCGCCATATGCATCACGGCCCTGCTGTTGATCTGGATAGGTTTCATGCCCGATGCTTTCGTCGTCGGCCGGGGGCTGACGACTTTCAAGATCGCCATGGAATACGTCATTATTGCCATGCTGACATTGACGCTGGCTCTTCTGTGGCAACAACGCTCGCTGATATCGAGACCATTGCTGCAGACGCTGAGCGCCGCGTTGATTTGCATGATCATCTCCGAGTTCGCTTTCACCCAGTATGCTTCCCCGTTCGGCGCTGCAAACGCACTCGGCCACATTTTCAAGATCTACGCCTACTGGTTCATCTACCTCGCACTGGTGCAAAGCACCCTGCGCGAACCCTTCAGCATGCTGACGCGCGCCGCCAGCACCTATGATGCGATACCTGACCCCACCCTGATCATCAGCGCCAGCGGCCACATCCACCAGGCCAACAAGGCCGCCGCAGAGTTCACTGGTCAGCCCGCTGAAACTTTGGTGGGCCAGCGCGCACATGCGCTGTTTCATGACTACGGTGTGACGCCAGACGATTGCCCCATCTGCGCCCGCACGCTGCTGGAGCCTGACGTCCCGTTCACTCTGGAACTGACACGCGAGGATGGGGCGCGTGTAATTGAGTGTAGCGTGGCCCCTTTCCTCGACAACAAAAGCGCCAGCAGCTATGTGCTGGTGGTGCATGACGTCACCCATCGCTATGCCGCACAACGCCGCATTCAGCGGCTCTCTTATCTTTACGAGATGCTCAGCGCCATCAATCACGCCATCGTGGGCTGCAAAGACGAAAGAGCTTTGTTGTCGAGCATCTTCGAAGGGCTGATTGCGCATGGCACCTTCCCCAAGCTGTTCATTGCGCTAACCACCGACGGACGCCCTCCCCTGCGACTGCAATATGTCCAGGGGGTCGACGATGAACACCGGCCCCTCCTGCAGGCCGTACTCGAACAGAATGATGGCGTGTTCACACAAAACCACACCACCCTTTCGCGTGGGGAGGTGATCTGTAAGGCGGTGACAGATCCCTCCACTACAGGTGAAGATCTGCCCAGTGCTTACGATGCATGGGATAGCTACCTGTGCGCGGCAGGTATCCAGCACCGAGCCGGCATCCCTATGCTGCGCCATGGCCAAATTTATGGCGTGATCGTTCTATATCAGGTCGACCATGCCGAGTTCGACGCCGAGCAATTGGCTCTGCTCAATGAATTGAGCTCGGATATTTCCTTCGCACTGGAGAACATGAGCAGCGAGGCCCGCCGTCTGGCCGCAGAACGGGAGGCGGATGCCTCTGAGCATCGCTTCCGCGAACTGTTCAACGCCTCGCCACTGCCCATGCAGATTCATTCGCTGAGCACCCGTGAAACGACAGCGATCAATGTTGCCCACAGTCACTTTCTGGGCTACACGCTGGATGAAATCAAGACTGATGAACAGTGGCTTGGCAACGCCTTCCCGGATCGGCTCTTGCACGAACAACTCATGGAAGTCTGGTCGCAATCTGTGGAGCTGGCCAAAACCGGTCAGGCGGTCAGCTCTCCGGAACTGACGTTGCACTGCAAAGACGGCAGTACGCGCGTGGCCATTGGCACCATGACGCTGGTCGGGGATGACATCCTCATCGCCTGGACCGACCTGTCTGAAATCCGCCGCAACGAACAGAACCTGCGCGAGAGTGAGCAACGCTTTCGCAGCATGATCGAGCAGACCGGTTCGGGCGTCTACATACGTCGAGACGGCCGCTACATCTATGTGAACCCCAGCTATTGCAAGATCGTCGGCTGGACCGCAGAGCAGTTACTGGGGGAAGAGGTGTTGCAGTTTGTCGACATGGAAGACAAAGAGCAGCTGGAGCGCATCCGCAAGGCCTGGACCGAATTGCATACCAGCGCACAACAAAGCGCCAACTACGAGGTCACCACAATGCGCGGCGATGGCAGTCACATTGAGCTGGGGCTGCATACCAAGCTGTTGACCTGGGATGACGGACAGCCCGCGACCATCGTTATCGTCAATGACATCTCCGAACGCAAACGCAACGAAGCGCAGATCGCCGCTTACGTGCTGCAATTGGAAGGGTCGATGAAGGCCACGCTGCAGGCCGTATCCAACATGGTGGAGCTGCGCGACCCCTACACCGCCGGACACGAGCGCCGGGTGGGCATCATCGCAGAGCAAATTGCCTTGCAGATGGGCTGGTCTCCCGAGCGTGGCGAGACACTGGAACTGGCAGGGCTGGTGCATGACATAGGCAAGATTGCAGTGCCCTCGGAGATATTGAGCAAGCCGTCCCGGCTCAGCCCGATGGAAATGGAGCTGGTAAAGCTGCACCCGCAAGCTGGCTACGACATCCTCAAGGACGTGCCCTTCCCGGTGCCCGTGGCGGAGATCATTCGCCAGCACCACGAACGCATGGATGGCAGCGGCTATCCGCGCGGCCTCAAGGGCGACGAGATTATGCCGGAGGCACGGGTACTGGCCGTGGCGGATGTGCTGGAATCGATGTCTGCACATCGTCCCTATCGACACTCGCTGGGCATTGACGTCGCGCTGGCGGAGATCGAGTCGGGCAGCGGCACGCTTTATGATCCCGAGGTGGTGCAGGCAGCGGTGCGGCTGATCCGCGAGCAAGGCTATCAGTTACCAGAGTAGAGGACATTTCACGAATGACAATTTTTCAGGACCGCGACATCAAGGCGGTCATCTTCGACTGGGATGGCACCATTGTCGATTCCATTGAGCACATCGCCAGCAGCCTGCAGCAGGCGGCCACCGAACTGGGCTTCCCCGCGCTGGAGCAATCGGCCTATCGCAACATCATCGGGCTGGGCATGGTCGACGCGCTCAAGACCCTCTACCCCGCTCTCGACACTGTCGAGATCGATGCGATTCGCGAGGCCTATGGACGCTATTTCTTTTCGAAGGAAGCCTCACCGCAGCAGATCTTCACGGGCATGACTGAAGTGTTGACTGACCTGCGCAGCACTGGCCGGGGCCGTGCCGTTGCCACTGGCAAGAGTCGCCGAGGCCTGGACAGCGCCTTGCACAGCAGTGGTCTGCAGCCGCACTTCGACGTCACGCGCTGCGCGGACGAGACGCGTTCCAAGCCCGACCCGGCGATGCTGGAGGAGATTCTGCGCTTCTATGATCTCTCCCCGCAGCAGGCGGTCATGATCGGCGACACCACCTACGACATGGAGATGGCGCAGCGCATCGGCATGCCCGCCATCGGCGTGCGTTGGGGAGTGCATGATGACGAGGCACTGGGCCGCTTCGAGCCGCGCGCCATCGTGGGCTCGGTGGCAGAGTTGCGGCGGGCGCTTGGTTTGTGAGGAAAATGACCAGGAAGGAAATCGGCGGAGTGGTCTTGAAAGGCGGAAGAGTTACGCCTTCTCTTGTTCTTCCTCCGTTCGTTCATGCGGCGGCTTGCGCGGCCGCAACACCGTCGCGTTCACCAGCAGCGTTGCCATACGCGTCAGCAGATTAAGAGTCATGGTCGGATGGCGCACCAGAAAGCGCATCACCGTGCTGCGCGGGTAGCGGAAGCGGCGCTTGCCGGGGCGACGAATGAGCTTGATGGCGATCAGCTGGCGCTGCATCTGCAGCCGCACGCGCAGGTCAGCGATCTGTTGCTCTAGAGGTAGTTCCAGAGATTGTTCCAGAGATTGATCCAGAGATTGATCCGAAGAATCCTCGCCGGGCTCGCGCATTACAGGCTCTCCCTCAACATCTCGATATCCGCCTCAAGCTCGGCGCGCGTGGCCACAAAGGCTTGGGCGCTGGCGGCGGAAAGCCGCTGAAACTGCAGCCAGCAATACCAAGTGGTGCCGAAATACAGCACGACCAGTGCAACCAGCACGTGAATCCGATAAGCCGTTTCCCAGCTGAGCAGCAGTGCCAGCGCGCCGAGCGCCAGCATGGCGCAGATCAGGCAGGAGAAACCCAGCAGCGTCACCAGCAGCATCTTCAGCAAGCGATCCTTCTCCTGCGCCCACTCCAGCCGTAGCAGCTGTCCGTGCAGCGTGCCCTGCACCAGCAGGGAACCACCGGCCTTGCGCAGAATCCGCAGCACGTGCAGGGTGTCCATCGCGGCCGCGCGTTCTTCAGGGTGCGCCCCGTCTTCCGCTGCACCTTCCTCTCGGCTGTCAGCAGAGCTGTCGGCAGGACCGGCGCTCACACTCCACGCCTCGCCAATAGCAGACCGATGATCAAGCCCACGGCGGCGCTGATGCCAACGGCCGTCCAGGGTTGGGCATTCACATATTCCTCGGTGGCCCCAGCCGCCCTGCTGGCCTGAACGGCCAGCACACCGCCCATGACACTGGTGCTCAGTTTGGCCAGTGCGATGCGCTGGCGCAGCTTCTCACTGGCACGCGCCAGCTCGTCGCCGGTGAGCGTCGAGGTTTCCTCGATCAGCTCCTCGATATCCTCCACGAATTTCTGAAACTCGTTGTTATCGGGCGTCTCCGTCTGTTCGGTTTTGGTGACCATAAGATGTCCTGCTGAAAATGTGGAAATTGGACTGTCATGGCATGCTACCGCTCATACTTGACGAGAACAAGCGCCGGTATCCGCCGTTTGCCGAGAACATTCGAGTGAAGATTGCCGAGCCCCCTGCTATAGTCGCGACCCAGCGCTTACCACAAAAACAAGATATCGAGGTGCCAATGAACCCGTATTTCCGTCTGACTGCCTTCGCCCT
>JAUSMU010000214.1 GCA_030645995.1 Gammaproteobacteria bacterium
GCGGGATGAGGATTGATGTCTATACTTGATCTTGCTGGTCAGGACATATCAAGCCGATAGCGAGCCGCGCGAGGTGCATTCGTGAGCAAAAAGGAACTTTCGACGATCCCAGAGTCAGACTTTACCGAAGTCGCGCAGTTAATCAGCGCCGCGCGCCAACATGCCTATCAGGTCGTCAACACTACGTTGATAGACCTGTACTGGCAGGTTGGCGCCTATATCAGCAACAAGCTCAGATCGGCAGAATGGGGCGACGGTGTTCATCATGGGCCGTAGCAAGTGCCCGGAAGAGCGCGAGTTTTATCTGCAAATCGCGATCAAAGAACGATGGAGCAAACGCGAGCTTGAGCGTCAGTTCAACGGCGGCTTGTTCGAGCGAATGGTACTTAATCCGGCAAAACTTTCACCGGTGTTGAGAGAAACGCAGCCACACGCGCTCAATGTTTTCAAGGACACTTACGTCGTTGATTTTTTGAACCTGCCGCAAGATCACAGCGAAGCCGACTTGCATCAAGGCTTGCTCGGCAAGCTGAGACAGTTCTTATCCGAACTCGGTCGGGATTTTTGTTTCATCGGCAGTAAATTTCCAGTGCAAGTCGGCACGCAGGATTTTGCACTCGACCTGCTGTTCTTCCATCGCGGCTTGAACGCCTTGGTCGCCATAGAATTGAAAGTGGAGAGATTCAGCCCATCGCATTTGGGCCAACTCAACTTTTAGATGATATTCATCGAAGCAAGCGTCTTCACGAGGCTATTGCCAAAATACCTTACGGATGAGGAATATCGAGGGCTGTAGAGCTATCTGCAGCAGATAGCCGAGGCGAATAAAAATGAGTAGAAGAGATATAGGGTCAGAAATTCTCGCGGGAATTGCTGAAATCAAGCAATTCAAGAGAGGGCAATTAGGATTGAGATCATCCGAACTGTCGAAGCCGTCAGCCCCGCAACTTATTCGTCTAAAGCTGAACTTGTCACAGTCTGCATTTGCCGGACTGATGGGAGTCAGTGTCCGCACGCTACAAGATTGGGAGCAGGGGCGGCGAGATCCACAGGGGCCCGCTGTGGCCTTGCTGCGAATTGCTGAACAACACCCG
Organism: Gammaproteobacteria bacterium; assembly: GCA_030645995.1. GTDB lineage: Bacteria > Pseudomonadota > Gammaproteobacteria > Pseudomonadales > Pseudohongiellaceae > UBA5078. The sequence goes on from JAUSMU010000214.1 coordinate 1,095, forward strand.
GAAGTGTTCATCGATATTCGTTAGGCTGGTGCGAGGAATCCCCGTGAACTACGATGAATTCAATAGTTTCTGCCGGTCTCTCCCGGCGACATCGCATGTCGTGCAGTGGGGCGAATCGCAGGTATGGAAAGTCGGGGAAAAAGTGTTTGCGATTGGTGGGTGGCAGAAGTCTGGAAAACCAGCATTTACCTTCAAGGCTTCGGATCTTAACTTCGAGATCCTGCGAGACCAGCCGGGATACAGGCCCGCCCCTTACCTGGCCTCTCGAGGCTTCAAGTGGATACAGCAACACGATGCTCGTGAAAATGCAGATGACGAGCTAAAGTACTATCTTGCTGAGTCTCACCGTATCGTTTCTTCAGGCTTGCCTAAATATAAGCAGAAGGAACTCGGCCTTAACCAGGAATGAGCATTGCCGTGGATTATCAAAGGAGCAGTATGAAAAGCGAAAAGAAACGAAGATTGCGCAAAAAATTATACTTAGGTGAGTTCGCTGTTTTGGGGTTCGAGTTTTCGTGTGCACTGAATCTCGAAACGGAAGATGATTATGACTCATGGCTTGATCAGTTGATCGAGTTTATAGAGCGCCGTGATTTGTGCATGGGAGGCGGTGGAGATACTGAATTATTTAGCGCATTCATTTGTTCCGCTCACCGTTACAAATCGGCGATCGACGACGATCGAGAAGCGGTTAAGAATTGGCTTGAATCAAGTGGCGTCGCTTCGAATGTCGTGATCGGTGGGTTGGTTGATGCTTACTATGGCAAAACCAATGATACGGAAAGTGCAGACTAAGCAGCCAAGTTGAGAAAAAACAAAAATTCCGTGGAGATCAATATGAACAGAATCACCCAACTCACGCTGTTGCTGTGCACGCTGCTGCCCGCCACCTGGAGCGCGGCTCAAACCGTAGACTTTGGCAGAGGGCCTGTGCTGGTCAGTGCGCCCGAGGATTACCGCAATGCAACTGATCTGCCGCTTATTGTCCTGCTGCACGGCTACACCTCCAGCGGACAAAGCATCACCGACTACTGGGGGCTGGGCGGTTTGGTAGAGGACTATGGCTTTGTGCTGGCGTCGCCGGACGGCACACGCGAGGCGGGCGGTCGTCAGAATCCGTTCTGGAACGCCACCGACGCCTGCTGCAACTTTGAGAACAGTCTGGTGGATGACAGTCAGTACCTCCTCCACATCATCGACGAGATCAAGGCGAGCTATCCCATTGACCCAAACCGCGTCTACGTCATCGGCCATTCCAATGGTGGTTTCATGTCGCTGCGCATGGCCTATGAGCACTCTGATGTGATCGCTGCGGTGATCAGCATGGCGGGCGCTAATCCTTTGGAGCAACGGGACCCGCCGCCCTTCCCTGTGCACATGCTGCAGATTCACGGCACCAACGATGAGACCATCGCCTTCCAGGGCGACGCGATTCAGGAGGTGCGCTATCCAAGTGCACGTGGCACCGTGGAGCGTTGGGCCGATTACAATGGCTGCCGACGGCCGGGTGTGTCGCGGGAGATGCGGGACCTGGAGGCCAGCCTGCCAGGCTACGAGACCGGCGTGCTGAAATATGCAGCGGGGTGCAAGCGCGGCGGCTCGGCGGAGCTGTGGACCATCTCGGGTGGCACGCACGTACCTGTCGTATCCGAGACCTATGGGGCGCAACTCGTCGAGTGGTTGCTGGCGCATCCGAAGCAGCGTTGAGACGCCCCATGCGCATCGGTCAGTGGGTCAACTATCTGCGCCAGCGCCACCCGGAGGCAGAAGTGCTATGGCAGCTCATTCGGCAGGAGGTGGATATTCAGAGGTTGAATGCGGTGCTTTGACCCCTGGCCTTGCGCTCTTCATTCCCGCTGAAAGTGCGCTGACGCAGAAAGGCCTGATGCAGTTCTGCGACTATAGATGCTGCTTGGTTGCTTTCGCAAAGGAAGTGGAATGAAAGTGGGGTCAGGGACGAATTTAGGGTGTATGAACTTAACGTGACTCAATTTGGGGAAGACGTCGCCCCCTTGCAGGGCTTGGTGGAGGTCGGGAAGATGGATGATTGACGACCACCGCAATCCGGCATAAATTTTCCGGGCTCGTGATCTGCTGCGTTCCGTGCAGCACGCTTGCGGTTACGCGGCGTCCAGATCGCGCCCGCGACGTGTCCTTTTTCATTGGATGAATCTCCGTATGAGCTCTACCATCCATGGCAGCTTGCTGCTCACCAGCGACCTTGTCGACTTCCTGCTTGGCCCGAATTCCATAAAGGCGGGGTCCTGCAGCAGCGCATTGGTGCCCTCGATATCGCATGCCTACGGCTGCAAGGTGTCGCGTGCTTCCAGCGAAGGCCGCGCGGGCGAGGTGTGTGTATTCCTGTCGGAATCGCGCTCGGCTGCTGTATTGCGCGATCTGCGTGACGGGGGAGCCTTCTCTGTCGTGTTCAGCCGCCCGACGACTCACAGGACGGTGCAGCTCAAGGCAAACGCCGTGAGAATCGAGCCGCTTCAGAGTGGCGACAAGGCGCTGCTTGACCGGTATTGCCTGCGTACCGCTGGTGAGCTGATTTCACTGGGTTATACACCGGCATTCTCGAAGGCACTGATGGCGCCCGACATTACCGATGCAGTCTGTGTCTGCTTTGTCCCCACCGCCGCTTTTGATCAGACACCCGGGGCCGGAGCCGGGCAGCCGCTGGGGGGCTCCTCATGAAGCTTACCCTGAGCACTCTGCGGCGCTGCTTTGAAGGCGCGGTGCCTGCGATCATCGCCACCTGTGACAACAGTGCTGTTCCCAACGTGGCCTACCTGTCACAGGTGCATTACATGGATGAAGAACACATCGCGCTGTCGTTTCAGTTTTTCAACACGACACGCAGGAACATTCTGGTCAATCCGGCAGCGACTATCCTGCTCATGGATCCGGTCACGGCCGAGCAGTATCACCTGCACATCACCTATGTGAAAACCGTTTCGGAAGGTCCGCTGTTCGAATCGATGAAGGCGCGCCTTGCCGGTATCGCGTCTCATAGTGGCATGAGCGAGGTGTTTCGGCTGAAAGGCTCTGATATCTACCGGGTGCAGCGCATTGAGCTCATAGCGGGTGCACCGTCGCCACAGGCGTCACCGCCTGCCCCCAACCTGCTGCCAGCGCTGCGCCGCAGCATGACACGGCTGGCGGTGTGTCAGGATCTGTCGGAGCTGCTGGCAGGCACGCTGGACTGTCTGGCAGATGAGTTCGACATGCAGCACGCCATGTTACTGATGTGGGATGCTGCCGGAGAGAAGCTTTACACGGTGGCCAGTCGCGGCTATCACCACTCTGGCGTGGGTTCGGAGATCAGCCTGGGTGAGGGCATCATCGGCGTGGCGGCACGCGAGCGGGTGCCTATCCGAATCGGGCACTGTGCTACCGAATACCTCTATGGCCGTGCGGTCCGCGACAGCTATCTTCAGCGTCATGCGTTGATCGACATGGAAATCAGCATTCCCGTGCCTGGTCTTGCAAGGTCGGGCAGTCAGATGGCAGTTCCCATTGCGCAGGGCGAACGACTGATAGGGGTGCTTTATGTGGAAAGCCCGCAGGAGATGCGCTTTAGCTGGGACGATGAGGATGCCTTGGTCGCGCTGACGGACTATCTGGCACTGGCGATCACGTCTGCGGAGCGCTGTACCGAGCTGGCCGTCGAGCCGGTGGAACAGGCCGTGGCGCCGACTAAGGATGTCGGCAAGGCCGTGAATGTGTGTTTCTATCGCGCCGATCAAAGCGTGTTCATCAACAACGACTACCTGATCAAGGGAGTTGCCGGTGCCATCCTGTGGAAGCTGCTGTGCGACCACAGTGAGCGAGGCCGCGATGAGTTTACCAATCGCGAATTGCGTCACGATACCAGCCTGCGCCTCCCGGATGTGGTCGACAATCTGGAGGCGCGGCTGATTCTGTTGCAACGTCGCTTGGTGGAGCGGTGCGATGCTTTGGTGATTGAGAAGACCGGTCGTGGTCGCTTTCGTCTGCGGGTGGCGGGCACCTTGCAACTGCGTGAGGTCGTCGCTTGATCAGGCCGACTCCACCACGGGTGACCTGATCACTGGAACAGCGCCCGGAAGCATGTCGCGCACAGTCTGCACAATCGCTGCAGCTGTCGGAACGCTGGCCTGCTCCAGCATCCAGGAGGCCGCCACCGGAGCATCGGGGCCGGTCAGTCGCACCACTGGAGCAAGGAGCGCGTCAAAAGCCCGCGTCGCGGCTAACGCGGCAATCTCTGCTGCCATGCCACAGAGCCCGCTCGCCTCATGGACAATGACCAGACGCCCGGTCTTGCGCACTGACTGCAGTACAGTCGTCTCGTCAAGTGGCTTGAGGCTGCGCAGGTCGATCACTTCCGCACTGATCCCCGATTCTTCCAGTTGCTGCGCAGCCTCCAGGCAAATCCCTACGGTCTTGGCATAGCTCACCAGCGTGACATCCGTACCAACGCGCGGCACTGCTGCCTTTCCCAGCGGCACCAGGAACTCCGTGTCATCGGGTACCTCGCCTGCTTGATACAGCAGGCCAAGGTCGGTAAACACCAGCACCGGATTGTCATCGCGGATGGCTGTTTTGATCAGCCCCTTGAAGTCTGCGGGGGTGGATGGCATGACAACCTTCAGGCCTGGCGCGTGGACGAACATCGCTTCCAGGTTGTGGTTATGCTGGGCACCCACGCACCATCCGGCGCCGGTCATGCTCAAGGTCACCAGAGGAAACGCATGCTGCCCGCCAGACATATAGCGCAGCTTGCCGGCGCTGTTGACCAGCGCGTCCATGGCGTAGGTGAGAAATGGCGCAAACAGCAGGTCTACAACGGGGCGCAAACCACTGGCAGCAGCTCCCACTGCGGTGCCTGCGATCACCGCTTCGGCCAGCGGAGTATTACGTACGCGTTGTGCGCCAAAACTCTGCAGAAGCGCTGCGCGGGACCTGGCCACGCCCTCGCCCATCATCATGACGTGGGGGTCGCGCTGCATTTCCTCGTGCAGCGCCTGGTTTATTGCCTGTTCTACGGTCAGTATCGACATCTTTTCCATTCCTTATCAGGCATATACATGCTGAAGCAATCGTTGCGGATCAGGCCAGGCGCTGGCCTCTGCGAAGGTCTGTGCGGCGTCAATGCGCTGACGCACCTGCTGCTCGATGATCCTGAAATCCTTATCCTGTAACACACCCTCGCGCTTCAAACGCTCTGTCATCAATGCAATTGGGTCGCGTTGCAACCATCGTTCGCGCTCGGCGTGGTCCACGTAGGCGAGATCATCGGGCTCCAGATGCCCGCGCTGGCGATAGGTCAGCAGTTCCAGAAAGCGGGGTTGGGAATCTGCGCGGATGGCCGCCACAGCCTGACGCGCGGCCTCACCTACGGCATCCACGTCGTTGCCATCGATGCGCTGCGTCTCCAGCCCATGACCATGGGCCCAGCGGTAGATGGCGTCCTCGCCCATGGTTTCCAGGCGGTGGACATAGGCTTGCCACTGATTGTTTTCGCAGACGAACAGCAGAGGCAGCTGCCACTGCACTGCCAGATTGAGCGACTCGTGCAGGATGCCTTCGCAGGCTGCGCCGTCGCCAAAGAACACCACAACCACACCACCTTGCTCTCCTTGCCCCATCCGTTGGGCCAGTGCCACACCCGGCGCCAGCGACAGGCCTCCGCCGACTATGGTGGAGGTCAGCACCACCCCCAGTTCGCGGGCTGATATATGCAGGCTGCCACTGTGCCCGCCGCAATAGCCATCCACACGCCCCAGGACTTCCGCCATCAGACGTCTCGGATCGGCTCCGCGTGCAAGCAGGTGTGCGGCGCTGCGATGATTGGTGATGATCCTGTCTCGCCAGTCCAGCGCACCCACCACGCCGACCGCGCACGCTTCCTGGCCGACGCTGGTGCAGGTGCCCCGTTCTGCTGCAATAGCGCCAATCGCTCTTCATAGGCCCGGATCAACATCATGGTGTCCAGCCCTCGCCACCGGGGTTGAGGCTCCACCGGCAAATCCATCAGGGTTTCCATAACAATATTTCCTGCTCAGCAATCGGGTTAATGAGAGGCTGCCTGCACTGGCAGATTCTTGGGGAAGAACTCAATGTACGGTGTATTGACCGGCTGGTCGGGACCACTGGCTACCGGTACTGGCTCGCCCGCCGGTCCGAGGGACCTGACAAAACGGTAGATTGCCAGCAGGTCCTCATCACTCATGTCCCGTAGTGCGATCCATGGCATGGGCGGCAGCATGGGTGAGCGGGCCCGCGCCAGCCACTGCTCCTCGTCGTTGTTGGCAAAGTACAGACGCAGATTGGCAGGGTAACTGGTGCCCCAGGGCCCCTTAAAACCGACGTCCGTTCCCACCAGCCATTGGTTCTTGGGGATATTGCCAGCCGCTTCTGGATAACCAGCCGTATGACAATCGTTGCACCCTGCAATGCGGGCCAGATATTCCCCGCGATCAATAGACTCAGCGCTGGACACGGTGGCATCGGCAAGAACGGAGTCGGATAACAGCGAACCAGATAATGCAGCGCAAACTGAGAGGCCCAATAGTGAAGACTTTATAATATTCATTCCTTAACTCCTGTTTTATGGATGTTGGTCAGGCGGAGGGAGAATACGCGGGGTCGCAAATGGGCATTGCTAAATGTTGCATAAACAAATGCTAAGAGAATGCTAAGCAGCTTCTGTGAGCTGATATAGTCTGGTCACTCGATAGCGTTACACTGGCGCATGAACGTCCGCGCCCAGCTACTTGAGAACCTGACCCATCGCCACACGGAGCCATCATTTGCCCCCAACAATCCCCCAGCAGCTCTTTGAAGAAATCACCCAGCGCGAACACGCGCTGACCTCCTCAGATATCAAGACACTGGGCTGGCAGAAGGCGCTGTCTGCCAGCCAGCAGCGGCAAGACCATATGGCCAGGTTGATCACGTCATCTGCCTCGGCGGGCGTCGCTTGCCAGGCCGGATGCTGGTACTGCTGCTATTTCAAAGTGGAAGTGCGTTCTGAAGAAGCGCTGCAGATTGTGAAATTTGTCCGCGAGAATTTCAGTCCCGAGCGGGCGAAGCGACTGCAGGACGACGTTGCGGAAAACGCCGGCGCCCTGCGTGGTCTGCCGCGCGAGCAGCAACTGACAGCGAACCGGAAGTGCGCGTTTTTGGATGATGGCAAGTGCTCCATTTACGCGGTGCGGCCAGCGCGTTGCAGGACCTTCCATGCGAAGGATGTCTCCGGGTGCAAGCAGGCCTGGGATGAACCGACGAACCTGAAGATTCCGAGCACATTGGTGCCCGAGCTGCTTTATACCGGCGAGGCGCATTTGAAGGGATATCGGCAGGCCTTCACCGACGCCGGGTATGACAACGGCGTGTACGAAATGAATGCGGCGCTGGAGAAGGCGTTGCACACTTACTAGTCTCGTCGATATCTGGCTATACTCCGCGCATTTCTTTGAGCACTACTTTGCGCGCTTCTTTCACCCTCGCATTTCAAATAGACAGCACTCATTCATGCGCATCATTCTCGCCCCCATGGAAGGCCTCGCCGACGTGCATCTGCGACGCCTGATCACTGCCCAAGGTGGCTTTGATTGGAGCGTTTCGGAGTTCGTGCGGGTGGTGGATCGGCCGTATCCCGACAGGGTGCTCTACGGCATGTGCCCGGAGCTGATGAACGGCGGGCGCACGGACTCCGGCACTCCTGTGCGCGTGCAGCTGCTGGGCAGCGATGCCGAGGCGATGGCGGCCAATGCGTTGCGCGCCGTCGAGCTTGGCTCCTACGGCATCGACATCAACTTTGGCTGCCCGAGCCGCACCGTCAATCGTCGCAACGGCGGGGCGATCATGCTGCAGGAGCCAGAGAGTCTGTATCGCGTGGTGAGTGCCGTGCGCGCGGCGCTGCAGACGAGTGTGGTGGTCTCGGCGAAAATGCGGCTGGGGTTTGATGATACGTCGCTGATGCTGGAGAACGCTGCCGCCATCGAAGCTGCAGGGGCGACCGAGCTGACGGTGCATGCCCGCACGCGTCGCCAGGGCTACGCGCCCCCCGCGCACTGGCACGAACTGGCGCGCATTCGCGAGCACATCCGCATTCCGCTGATTGCCAATGGCGACATCTGCTCGGTGGAGGACTATCACCGCTGCGTGGCGGCGACGGGCACTGTCGATGTGATGCTGGGACGTGGCGCTGTGCGCATGCCGTCGCTGGCGCGGCAGATTCGCGACAACTGTCCTCAGGACTCCCCGTGGGTCAGCATCGAACCTTTGCTGAACGACTTCTGGCGCCAGCTCAGCGCCGTGCTCTCACCGCGTGATCGCATCGGGCGCATTCGCCAGTGGGTCAACTATCTGCGCCAGCGTCACCCCGAGGCGGAGGTGCTGTGGCAGCTCATCCGGCAGGAGTCCGACATTCGAAGGTTGGATGCGGTGCTTTGATTAAAACCGGTCACATAACCGGCCAAAAATAAGAAATAGTTTGCCTTACTTCGCATTAAAATATATTAAGATCATAAAGATAGCTAAGTTTTAACCGGCCACATAACCGGCCAACTGTTAACAGCTATCCCCGACATCTTGAGCAGCCACCATGGCAACATCGATCCTCGACCTTGCGCCCTTCATCCCCGCTGACAGCGCGCTGGCACAATCGCTTCTGCCTGACAAGGCGCTGCAGCTGGTGCAGCTCTCCGCCCGACTGTCAGGTCAGCTGGCGCCGCTAACTCTGGCCCGGCTTGAACGCCACATGGCGGTCATCAATTCCTACTATTCCAACCTGATCGAGGGCAATGCCACGCGGCCGCACGAGATTCGCGCGGCCCAGCGTGGAGATTACGATGCAGATCCAGCCAAACGGGACCTGCAACTGGAGTCGCTTGCGCACATGGCCGTGCAGAAGTGGATACGGGAGCAACGGCCCGATCTGGACACGCTCTACAGCCCGGACTTCATTCTGCAACTGCACCATGAATTCTATGTGCGAGTGCCCGAAAGCCTTTGGGTGATCAAGGATGTCTCCGGCAGCGCGGTGGACACGGTGGTGCCCGGCGCCTGGCGCACCCGCGCCGTGCGCGTTGGGCAACATGTGCCACCCTCTGCGGAAGATTTGCCGGGCCTGATGGCCGCCTTCTGCAACACCTTTCACCCGGGTCGATTCAACGGCGACCGCAAGGTGCTGGCGATCATGGCGGCGCACCATAGGCTGGAATGGATGCACCCGTTTATGGATGGCAACGGGCGCGTGGGGCGATTGCTGACTGACACCGCCTTGAAGGCAGCGGGGCTCGACAGCTATGGAGCCTGGTGCCTGAGCCGCGGGCTGGCGAAGTCAGCCACTCGTTACAAGAGCCTGCTGGCTCTGGCAGACAGCCCTCGGCAGAGTGACCTCGACGGGCGTGGCGCGCTGTCTGAGAAGGGCCTGATGCAGTTCTGCGATTACATGCTCGACACCGCGATCGATCAGGTTACCTACATGAGTGCACTGCTGGACCTGCCAAAGCTGCGCCAACGTATTGAGCGTTATGTGCAGGCCCGCAACGACCTCCGTGTGCAGGGCGTGACTGGGCCATTGAAGAACAGCGCTGCCCTGATTCTCTATACCGCGTTCATCCACGGTGAAATTGATCGTGCTCACGCACTGGAGTTATGTGCGTTGCCGGAGCGCAGCGCGCGGCGGTTGCTTAGCCAGTTGAAGAGTGAGGGCTTGTTGAGCGAGACCAGCAGCAAGTCGCCGCTGCGCTGGGAAATTCCCGAACATGCGGAGCCATGGTACTTCCCAGACCTTACCCCTATCGCGTAGGCTCAGCCCTGCACCCACTAAGCTGGTTAAAGATCCCCCGTTACTTCTTGCGAATAAATGCCAACAGGTCCTTGGTCAGTTTCTCTTTGTGAGTCGCGAACAGTCCGTGTGGTGCACCCTTGTATTCGACCAGCGTTGACTGACTGATGGCTTTCGCGGCAAGCCTGGACGATGCATCAATGGGCACTGTCTTGTCTTCTGTGCCATGGATGAGCAGCGTCGGCACTTTGAAATGCGCCAGGTCGCCTCGAAAATCTGTCGTCGAAAATGATTTCAGACATTCCAGCGTTGCCCTCAGGCTGCCCTGCATGGCGATGTTGTGCATGGCTCTCAGCAGTTCGTCGCTGACAGTATTGCCAGGGGTTCCCACGCCGAAAAAGCTCTCGAAGAATTCGGTGAGGAATTTTGCGCGGTCGGCATTGATTGCCTGGGCTGTTTTATCGAACGCTTCCTGCTCGGTGCCCAGCGGATTGTCTTTGGTCTTCAGGCGAAAGGGCACAACGGAGGCGATGAGTCCGGCCTTTGCCACCGACTTGCCGTGGTGCCGCGACAAGTAGCGTGCCACTTCGCCGCCGCCCATCGAGAAGCCGACGATGATAGTGTTCTTCGCGCCCGTGTGTTCGATGACGGCGGCGAGGTCATCGCTCAGCGTGTCATAGTCGTAGCCACTCCAGGGTTGCGACGAACGGCCAAAGCCTCGGCGATCATAAGCAATGGCGCGATAGCCCGCATCGGCAATCGCCATCGCCTGATCTTCCCAGCTGTC
>JAUSMU010000233.1 GCA_030645995.1 Gammaproteobacteria bacterium
AAATCGATGGGGCCACGACTGCCATGATTCAGGCGCGGCGTCTTGAAGGCGATCATGAACAGCGCCACCAGGCCCAGCGGAATGTTCGCGTAGAACACCCAGCGCCAGCCCGCAATATCGTGACCGAACATCGTGACTGACGCGTAGTCGGTCAGGAAGCCGCCGATGGCCGGCCCGATGATGCTTGATATGCCGAAGATCGCGCCGAACAGCCCCATGAATTTGGCGCGCTGCAGCGGCGGGTACAAGTCCGCGATGATGCCCATCGCGCTGGTGAACAGCGCGGCGCCGCCGATGCCCTTGACCGCGCGGAAGATCACGAGTTGATGCATGCCGTCGCCGAGCAGCGGCAGCGTGCCGAATTCACCGCTGATGCCGCACAGCGCAGAGCCCAGCAGGAAGATGCTGACACCGATCACAAGAATGAGTTTGCGGCCGTAGAGATCACCGAGCTTGCCATAGATCGGTACCAGCACGGTGGAGGCGAGCATGTAAGCCGTCGTCACCCAGGCATACAGCTCCAGGCCATTGAGCTCGGAAACAATTCGAGGCATGGCGGTGGAGAGGATGCTCATATCGAGAGCGGCGAGGAGGAAAACGATGAGCAGGGCAGTGAGCGTCGTGCGTTTATCCTTGTCGGATATCTGCACCGTATCGGTGGCAATATTCAAGGGAACACCCTTCAACACAGAGAGGTAAAAACAGGCCCGCAAGATCGGAGGCCGCCGAGTGCCTCTCCAGTCCTTTGAGACCGTCCTTTGAGAACAGTCCGTTGTGTGAGGCGCGGCAATACTACGCCCGTGTTGCAATATCTGACAACCGGCAAATCGACGTGACGTTAGGCACCTCAGGCGAACAGTGCCAGGCGCTCCACGTTGAGCGGATACAGCTTGTCCAGTTCGGCGGACACGCCGAGGAAGTCGCGCAGTGCACGGTGCACATGCTTGGGCGTGACGATGATGCCACTGGAATGCGGTTCGAGGGTGTCCGGGTTGAGCTTCAATGCTTCGAAGTTGGCATCGGTGGCGCCAATGACACGGTTGCCGGTGATACCCGCCCCCATCGCCATGATGCTGGTGATGTTCCAGTGATCCTTGCCATCGCCGGTGTTGTAGAACGGTGTGCGGCCAAAATCGGAACCGATCAGCACCGTCACGCGCTCCTGCAGTCCGCGCAGCACCAGTTGCTCCCACAGATGGTCTATGCCCTCCAGCAACAGGGTCAGCGCGGCAGTCTGATCCTCGTCGTGCGTGCCATGGGTGTCGAAGCCACCCAGATTGAGATTGGCGCTGACCGCGAGACCACTGGCAAACGCCGCCACCGCCAGCTCCGCCTGTCCCTTCAATCCAGTGGAGACCTGTGCTGGCAGATACGCCAGCAGACCGTCCAGCTTGATGTCGCCACTGCGCACTTTCTCCAGCTGTGCCATCTGCGCCGCGCGCTGTGGCAGCGTCTCGCCAGTGCGCAGGCGTGCCAGTCGCAAATCGCGTGCGGCCTGCACGCTGGCGTAGGCCTTGTCGCTGAAATAACTCTGCGCACGCAGGGCCGCGTTGTCCGCATACTGACTGTTGGGATACGCCAGCGAAGTGAAGGTCGCGGCAGAGGCGGTGCGCACCGGAGCGACCAGCTCATCGGTGAAGTCATAGCCGCCATTGGAGATAAAGGCCATGGGCTGGTTCGCGTACGGCGCGGCCGCCAGTGCCGCTACGCTGGGATAACCCGTCTCCAGACGCCCGCTCCACACGAAGCGGGTGCCACTCTCGTGGCCATTGGTCTGGGTGTCGATGCCGTTGATTACCCGCAGGCGCTGATGGTGCTTATCGAAGAAGGTTTCCAGATGACCGGCAGCGGTACTTGCCGGTGGTTCGATGCCGTCCGGGTAGGCCGCGTATTGCAACTGCCCGGCCGACTTGATCGCGCTGGCGGCATAATTGTTCACAGGTCCCAGGCCGTCGGCGCGGCTGGCGTTGCCCTTCGGGTCGATCAGCGCTGTCGGGTCCCAGCCACCGGAGGCGTTGACGGTGATGAAGAGGCGCTGCGTCGTGGCCGTCGTTGCAGCCCAAGCGGGCGTGCCGAGCGTCATCGGCAGCGTTCCGGCGACGCCGAATGCGCTCAGAACTTGCAGAAATTTACGACGGTTCATGCGGGTCTCCCAATCTCACTTTGTCCTTCAACCATAGATGAATCGATAGTCCGCGAGCAGATAGGCCACCACGGCCATCCACGCACGAATGACGTAATTGTTGTCGTTGCGCAGCCTGCCATCGACACCGCCCGCCACATTCAGCGATGTACCTGTGTTCATGTCGTTGTTGCGCATGCAGCGCGTCGGCAGGCTGGAGGTCTCAGACTTCCCCAGCATCGCGCTCTGCCCCTGCTGCAGGACCGCAGCAAACAAGGCATAAGTGTGTTCGATCTCCGCATCGGCCAACGCCAGTTCTTCGCCCAGCAGATAGCGATGCAGATGCTGGATGTTCTGGCGGACCGCAGCCTGCCCCTGGGCGCTGGTCAGCACCGTACTGGTGTCGACGTGGGGGAACAGACGGCGCGCAGTGCGGGTGGTAAGAAAGTCATTGGGCACCGCATAGCAGGCCATCTCGTTCGCCATGCGCTCCTGCACGATCACCATCAATCCGTTGGGATCGGTGAGACGATCGGTGATGGTGAAGGAATCGATGCCGCCATAGATCTGATGATAGTACTGACGGGTGTCCAGCAATCGCGCTGAGCCGAACACATTGCGATTGGCAGCGTACTGATCCAGCGGGCCACGCCACTGGAAACCGAACAGCGCTTCGATCTTGCGATGCAACAGCTCGGGAGTCAGCAGACGGGCGGCACCGGTTTCCTCATGCACTGCCGAGAATGCGACATTGTTCAAGCCGTCGGCACGCCAGTAAGGGCTGACGATGATTTCCTTCACCAGGGTCTTCAGGTTGCGATTCGCGCCGACATAGATCGCCTTGATTTCATCCAGATGTGTGGACTCCGCGAGATAGGCTTCGGTCTCGGCCTGTGGCGCACCCGCCGCTGGCGCATCGAGTGGCTCGTGGCCCGTCAGCCCGGTGTACATGATGCGCACCATGGCGTCATCGAAGCGCGGGTCGGCGACGATCTGTTTCGTCAGCCATTGGAGAGAATCGCCGCTGCTGCGCGGAGGTGCCGAGACG
>JAUSMU010000245.1 GCA_030645995.1 Gammaproteobacteria bacterium
CACCGTATAGGCGCGCGGCATCCACGGGGCGATACTGCCGGCCAGCGCTTTCATGTAGTCGGTCACTGCGACAAACACGCCCTGCTCCTTGCTGAAGGTTGTCTCCACAAAGGGGCGACGTGGCGCGTGCAGCGGATGCAGACGGTTCCAGCGTTCGCATCGCTGCGCGTCGCGCTGCAGTTCACTGAAGCTGGTGACGCTCCAGATGTCGACACGATAGCCGAGTGCTTCGAGTTTTGCGGCAGCGGCAATCGCCTGCTGCATGATCGAGCCGCTGGCGAGCAGATGCACTTGCTCGCCGCGCATGCTGGCGCGCTGCCAGCGATAGACGCCGCGCAAGATGCCATCAGCAACACTCTCCTTCACGCCCGCCTCTTCCGGCATCGCTGGCATTCTGTAGTTCTCGTTATAGAGCGTGATGTAGTAGAAGCATTTTTCCTGCAGCGTGTACATGCGATGAATGCCATCGCGCACGATCACCGCCAGCTCGAAGGCGAAGGCGGGGTCGTAGCTCTTCATATCGGGGTAGATGCTGGCGAGAATATGCGAGTGTCCGTCCTGATGCTGCAGGCCCTCGCCATTGAGTGTCGTTCTGCCTGCGGTGCCGCCGAGCAGGAAGCCCCTGCACATCATGTCGCCGCACGCCCACACCATGTCGCCAACGCGCTGGAAACCGAAGATCGAGTAGAAGATATAGAACGGAATCATCGGAATGCCGTGCACCGCATAGGCCGTGCCCGCCGCCATGAAGGAGGCGATGGCGCCGGTCTCACAGATGCCTTCCTGCAGGATCTGCCCGTCGATGCTTTCGCGATACGGCACCACGGTATCTGCATCCACCGGCGTGTAGTTCTGCCCCTGCGAGGAGTAAATGCCCGCGACGCGAAACAATCCTTCCAAGCCGAAGGTGCGGGCCTCATCCGGCACGATGGGAACGACGTAGCGACCGAGCCCCTGATCCTTGAGCAGCAGCGCCAGCAACCGAATCATGGCGACGGTCGTGGACATCGTCTTCTCGCCGCTGCCTTCGGTGACGCTGCGCAGTTGCTCCAGCGTCGGGGCCTCCAATGTCGGGCACTGCAACTGTCGCTCGGGGAGACTGCCACCCAATGCCGCGCGATGCTGCAGCAGGTATTGGTGCTCAGGACTGTTCTCGGGCGGCTGATAAAAGTCGGCGCGGATGAGCTGCTCGTCGCTCAGCGGAATGCCATAGTTGCGCGCGCACTGCAGGCGCTCCTCGGGGCTGAGGGACTTCTTCTGGTGCGCGGTGTTGCGTCCTTCGGCAGCCGCACCCATGCCGTCACCCTTCACGGTCTTGACGAGAATCACCACGGGCTTGCCCTTGATCTGAGTAGCCTGATGGAACGCCGCATAGACCTTGCGCGGGTCCTGACCGCCGCGCTTGATAGTGCGCACCTCCTCGTCGCTCAAGGACGCCATCATGCGCTCCAGCTCGGGGTTGCCGTCTACCCAGTGCTCGCGCTGCAACTCGCCCGGGAGGATCGAGTAGCGTTGATAATCGCCGTCGACACATTCTTCCATGCGCCGCCGCAAAGCACCGCTGGCATCCTGCGCTAGCAGCGCATCCCAGCCGCCGCTCCAGATCACTTTGATGACTTCCCAACCGGCGCCACGGTAAGACGCCTCCAGCTCCTGAATGATCTTGCCGTTGCCGCGCACCGGGCCGTCGAGGCGCTGCAGGTTGCAGTTGACCACCATGATCAGGTTGTCGAGCTTCTCTCGCGCCGCGATGGCCATGCTGCCGAGCACCTCCGGCTCGTCCGATTCGCCGTCGCCGATGAAGCACCAGACCTTGCCGCCATTCTTTGGCTTCAAACCACGGTTCTCCAGGTAGTGCGCGAAGCGGGCCTGATAGATGGCGCCGGGCGTCGACAACCCCATGGAGGCATTGGGCATCTGCCAGAACGTCGGCATGAGGCGTGGGTGCGGGTAGGAACTGAGGCCGCCGCCGGGCTGCAATTCGCGGCGGAAGTTCTCCAGTTGCTGCTCCGCGAGCCTGCCCTCCATGAACGCACGGGCATAGACCCCGGGCGAGGCGTGGGGCTGCAGCAACACCAGATCACCGCCGTAGGTGTCGTCGCGCTTGCGGAAAAAGTGATTGAACCCGACTTCCATCATAGTCGCCGCCGAGGCATAGGTGGCGATGTGGCCGCCGACGCCGAACTCGCGGTCCTGCGCACGCAGCACCATGGCCATGGCGTTCCAGCGAATGATGTTCTCGATACGCTTTTCCAGATCGACATTGCCGGGATAGGCAGGCTGGCGCGCCAGCGGAATGGTGTTCAGGTAGGGCGTGGTGTGGTTGATGTCGCCGAGAGCGATGGCGTGGTCGCGCGCCCAGCTCTGCATGCCGGCAAGCAACTGCTGCACGCCCGCTTCGCCATACTCTTCGAAGACGTTGCGCAGGGCGTCGAGCCATTCCTGGCGTTCGGCGTAGAAGGTGTCGGGCATGTTCATTACTTTTTCTCTCTGATGGCCCGCTCCCACAGGGGATTTGGTCGCATCAGTGTAGCCTTCTTGCTCCGACAGGCGATTGCGAATAGCATCGCCAAACAATCAATTTCGGCAATCAATGAGCACCTGATAGAAATAAAAGAGCAGAACATGCCCGCAATCAATCTCGACAAGACAGATTTGAAAATACTGCACCACCTGCAGAGCGACGGCCGCATCAGCAACGCCGAGCTGGCGGACACGGTGGGATTGTCGCCTTCACCGTGTCTGCGCAGGGTGCGCGCGCTGGAAGAGGCAGGGGTATTGCGCCGTTATGCGGGCCTCGTCGACCCGCGTGCGGTGGGGCTGCCGATCAGCGTGTTCGTGAATGTCTCGCTGCGCAGTCAGGAGCGCGCCAGCCTCGAAGAGTTCGAGCGGCAGATTCTGCAGTACCGGGAGGTGATGGAGTGCTACCTGATGACGGGCGGCTTCGACTACATGCTGCGGGTGGTGGTGCCGGATCTGGACAGCTATCAGCGCTTCCTGGCCGACAAACTCACCCGCATCAAGAGTGTCGCCAACATCCAGTCCAGCATGACGCTCAAGCAGGTGGTCTATAAAACGGAGCTGCCGCTGGGGGTGGAGTGAGGAGGGGAACCGCTGCCTGTTGCGTCTACTGCCTGTGAAAGTCTGCGCGTGAGAGCGTGCCTGCACGCGATTGGTCTTGTGCCAAATTCAAAAGTCGCGTCGGCGTTTGAAGGTCAAACGAAAGCCAGTCACGCTCATCACCGCCAGCAGGAACAGGCCGAGGACGCCCAGTACCCGGTCCAGCATCTCAACGCCCGTCCACTGCAGATAATGAATCTGGTAGAGCCTGTCGATCCAGCGGGTGTCCCGTCCGGATTGACGCAGGCTGAGCGTATTCCAGTCCAGTGTGATGCGCGCACCGGTGGAGGTTTGAAACGTGCCGTCCTGCAGAGGCTGCACCTGACCATAGCGTGGTGTGTTGCGGGCCACGGCATCAGCGACGAGCTTGAGTTGCGTGTCAGCATCAGGCAGGGGCCAGGGTAGGAGAGTGTCAGGATGCAGGTGCTGCCAGCCCTGCTCGGTGCGGACCAGCAGGTGATCACCAAGCACCGTGCGCAGGTAGCGGAACTCGCTCCAGCTGTCGGTGGCTGGCATGGCCTGCGGGCTTCTCAGTGGGCTCTCAAGCGTTCCCGTCAGCGGATAGGTGCGAGGCTGCAGCATCTCATACGCTGCGCCATAGCCAGGTTGGATAAGAAAGAACAGCCCGGTGAGTGTCCAGGCAATCAAAGGGGTCAGCATGACGATGCCGACCAGGCGGTGGTACTTGCGGATGCTCACAATCGGTCTCGGCGAACTCAGGGCCGCGAAGCATAGCCCCCGCGCGCCCTCCCGGCAATTTCTTCAGTGGCGGATCAGGTGATCGAACGCGCTCAGCGACGCCCTGGCACCCTCGCCCATGGCGATGACGATCTGCTTGTAGGGCACAGTCGTCACATCACCGGCGGCAAACACGCCCGGCACGCTGGTCTGACCACGCGCATCGGTGACGACCTCGCCTGCCGGGGACAGATCAATCGTGCCCTTCAGCCAGTCGCTGTTGGGCAGCAGGCCGATCTGCACGAACACGCCATCCAGCGCCACGACACGCGGCTCGCCACTGACGCGATTCTTGTAAGCGAGCCCCGTCACCTTCTGGCCATCGCCCACTACCTCGCTGGTCTGCGCGCTGACAATCACCGTGACATTCGGCAGGCTGAACAGCTTGCGCTGCAACACCGCGTCAGCACGCAGTTTGTCGGCGAATTCCAGCAGGGTCACATGGCTCACGATACCGGCGAGATCGATTGCCGCCTCGACACCGGAGTTGCCACCGCCAATCACGGCGACACGCTTGCCTTTGAACAATGGGCCATCGCAGTGCGGGCAGTAAGCAACGCCGCGATTGCGATATTCCTTCTCACCCGGCACATTCAATTCGCGCCAGCGCGCACCGGTGGCAACGATCACCGTCTTCGCCCTCAGCGTGGCACCGCTGTCGAAACGGATCTCGTGCAGGCCACCCGCTGCGGACGCAGGCACGAGTGCGGAGGCACGCTGCAGATTCATGATGTCCACGTTGTAGTCGCGAACGTTCTCTTCGAGCGCGCGCGCCAGCTTCGGCCCTTCGGTCTCCGCCATGGAAATCAGATTCTCGATGCCCATGGTGTCCAGCACCTGCCCACCGAAGCGTTCTGCCGCGACGCCCGTGCGGATACCCTTGCGCGCAGCATAGATGGCGCCTGCCGCACCGGCCGGGCCGCCGCCGACCACCAGCACATCGAACGGCTCACGAGCGCTGATCTTCGCGGCGTCACGAGCGGCGGCGCCGGTGTCGATCTTCGCGAGGAATTCCTCGATACCCATGCGGCCAGACGCAAAAGGCTGACCGTTCAAATACACAGATGGCACCGACATGACCTGGCGTTGCTCCACCTCTCCCTGAAACAGCGCGCCATCAATAGCCACATGACGTATGTTTGGATTGAGTACTGCCATCAAATTCAATGCTTGCACAACATCCGGGCAGTTCTGGCAGGACAGCGAGAAATACGTCTCGAATAAATATTCACCTTCGATGCCACGAATCTGCTCTGCAATCTCGGCAGAGACTTTCGGCGGATGTCCACCGACCTGCAGCAACGCAAGAATCAACGAGGTGAATTCGTGCCCCATCGGAATACCGGCGAAAGTCAGGCTCACACCACCCTGCTGGCGTTGCAGCGCGAAGGACGGAACACGCGCATCCGTGCCATCACTGCGCAGCGTGATCTTGTCGGTCAGCGTGACGATGTCCTGCAGCAGCGACCACAGTTCGCGTGACTTTTCCCCGTCGTCGAGAGAGGCAACAATCTCGAACGGCTGCATGACTCTCTCGAGATAGGTTTTCAGCTGGCTTTTCATGGTAGCGTCTAACATGACTTCTGTGTCCTCGAACGAAATGTACATTTTGGAACTGTGGGAGCGTACCCAGAGGGCATAAAAGCCCGCTCGCGATAGATTGCTGCGTAGAAAATCAATCGCGGGCAAGGCCCGCTCCCACAGAATTCGGCTTAGATTTTGCCTACCAGGTCCAGCGACGGAGCCAGCGTAGCCTCGCCTTCCTTCCATTTAGCAGGGCAGACTTCGCCGGGGTGAGAGGCGACATACAAGGCCGCCTTCACCTTGCGCAACAGTTCCTGCGCGTCGCGACCGATGCCGCCCGCAGTGATCTCGACGATCTGCACGCGACCTTCCGGGTCGACGACAAAGGTGCCACGCTCGGCCATGCCTTCAGATTCGATCATCACCTCGAAGTTGCGGCTGATCGTGCCTGTGGGATCGCCGATCATCGGGTACTGGATCTTGCCGATGGTGTCAGAAGTGTCGTGCCAGGCTTTGTGGGTGAAGTGGGTATCGGTAGACACCGAGTAGATTTCCACGCCACGCTTCTGGAATTCTGAGTAGTTATCTGCCAGATCGCCAAGCTCCGTGGGGCACACGAACGTGAAATCTGCAGGGTAAAAGAACACAATTGACCATTTACCTAGCAGGGTCTTCTCGGTAACTTCAACGAAGGCGCCGTTGTGGAAGGCAGTGGCATTGAATGGCTTGATGACAGTATTGATCAGTGACATGCGGATAGCTCCTGGTTAGTTGACGGAGGCATCGTAAGCGATCCATGCATTCATTTTGAAATCGATTGTTTTTCGCATAACGATAGTTTTTAACTATTCATGGATTGGCGCAGGCCCGCCAGGGCCACGGCTGCGGCCGTTTCAGTCTCGCCATGAAAGTGATTGCGTTCATTATTTTGACTGACCTATACTGGCCTGGCTTTGATCTAACCCATCAGGAGACTTGAAACGAAAAATTGAAAAGGATTTCCCGCTGTACTGAATGCTGACGCTGAAGTTCAACATCAGTCCCAAAATTATAAGAACACGGGGGAATCAACATGCATGGAACCATTCCAGGCAGACGCAAAGCCATCACATCCGCAATTATTCTCG
>JAUSMU010000250.1 GCA_030645995.1 Gammaproteobacteria bacterium
TCCGCGCTGCAGTTGGCGCAGGCCTACACCACCATTGCGGACGGTGGTCTGCGCAAGCCGGTGTCGCTTCTCAAACTCAATTCACAACAACTGGACTCCATGTCGAAGGAGCAGGTAATCAGCGAGACCGTGGCTCATCAGGTCATGGCTGCGCTGGAGACCGTCGTCGACAAGGAGCGCGGCGGTGGCGCCACAGCCGCCAATATCCCTTTTTACAGCGTCGCTGGCAAAACCGGAACTGCGCACGTAGTGGGTGCATCTGGCTACGAGGATAGCGTTTATAACTCTCTGTTTGTGGGCTATGCCCCTGCCAGTGATCCCAAAGTGGTAATCGTCATTGTGATGAACGAGCCCGGGGGCAGTGAGCATTACGGCAGTCAAGTGGCGGCGCCGCTATTCTCAAAAATAGCCGGTGGTGCGATGCGCATTCTCAACGTGCCGCCTGACAAGATCAATGATTCGGAAGTTCTGAACCTGAGCGCTCTGTAACGGTAGCGACACCATGAATACAGCGGAAAGAATCGTGTACAAGACCTCACTTGAACAATTGCTCAACGGCGTTGCAGACCTTAATCAGGATCTGCCGCCCGAGTTCGACGTTCAGGTCAGCGGTGTGCAACTGGACAGCCGACTGGTGAAGCCGGGCGATCTGTTCATGGCCTGTTTCGGTAAAAATCATGATGCTCGCGATTATATTGATCTGGCCATCGATCACGGTGCGGTGGCTATTGTCGCTCATGCTGGAGGCCCCTGGCGTGGTGTCACTGTACGGCGCGGTGTCATCGTGATGGCTGTCGACGATCTTTCTGCCAGAACCGGCGAGATTGCGGCGCGGTTTTACGATGAGCCCAGTGCCGCGATGACAATGATCGGCGTCACTGGCACCAACGGTAAGACCAGTTGCACCCAGTTCATCGCGCAGACGCTGACTGCCATGCAGCGCAAATGCGGTGTCATCGGCACCATCGGTTATGGACTCTATGGCGATCTTCAGGAGTCAGGGTACACCACTCCTGATCCAGTATTCTTGCAGTCCGTGTTGGCGCAAATGCGTTCGCAGGGAGCTGATACGGTCGCGATGGAGGTGTCTTCTCAAGGCTTGCACCAGAATCGCGTGAATGGTGTGCGTTTCGATGTTGCCGTGTTCACCAATCTCACGCGCGATCATCTTGATTATCACGGCAGCATGGAAGAGTACGCAGAGACCAAGGCCCGTTTGTTCATGACCGAGAGTCTCAGCAGTGCGGTCGTGAACGTGGATGATCCCTATGCGTCTGCAATCCTGAATTGCATCGCCCCGACGGTGAAGACCTTGACCTTCAGTGTCACCAGCCCCCATGCCGATGTGCACGCCCTGCAGCTGGACTTGCTGCGGACCGGGTACAAGGCGCTGGTACGAACACCCTTCGGCGATGGCGCGATGTCCGGCCGTCTGCTGGGTCGTTTCAATTTCAGCAATCTGCTGGCTGTACTGACCACGCTGATCGCAACCGAATCCAATCGCAGTGACTTCAGGCTCGACACCTTGCTGGATCGACTCTCGCGCCTGGAGCCTGTAACCGGGCGCATGGAGATTGTCGGAGACAGCACCGACATTACGGCTGTGGTTGACTATGCCCATACACCTGACGCCTTGCGCAGTGCCCTCGTTGCGCTACGCGAACATTTCAGCGGCAGGATCTGGTGTGTGTTCGGCTGCGGTGGCAATCGCGACCAGGGCAAACGTCCCATGATGGCAGAGGCCGCCGAGCAGCATGCCGATCAGTTGATTGTCACCGATGACAATCCTCGTACCGAGTGTGCAGATGACATCATCAGGCAGATCCTGTTGGGTATCGAAGACAGCTCGCGATTGGTTGTGGAGCGCGATCGTGCCAAAGCCATCTCACTGGCCATCAGCAGCGCAGCACCCGGCGATGTTGTCCTGATTGCCGGCAAGGGCCACGAAAATTATCAAGACGTAAACGGCAAGAAAATGGTCTTCAGCGATGTCGCGCAGGCGCGTCTCGCATTGCAGGCCCGCACTCATTCCACTCAATAGGCGGACAGGTAATCCTGTGATCAAGAGCATGACTCTCTCGGCACTGAACAACGTCATGAAAGGGCAGCCAAGTGGCCCCGACGTGAGCTTTCAGCGCGTGTCGACAGACACCAGAACTCTGTGCGCGGGTGATTTGTACGTGGCTCTTGTCGGGGAGAGCTTCGATGGCAATGAGTTTACCAGGCAGGCATTTGAAAATGGGGCCTGCGGCGCTGTTGTGAATGAGATTGTCGAAGGCGGCAAGCCGCAGTTGAGGGTCGCAGACACCACGGTAGCGCTCGGCGAGATCGCCCGTCTGAATCGTCTGCAGTCGCAGGCGAGAGTCATCGCGGTGACGGGCAGTCAGGGCAAGACCACGGTAAAGGAAATGATCGGTTGCATTCTGGGTGTCAGTCATCCGGTGCTGATCACGAAAGCCAACTTCAATAATCATGTAGGCGTGCCTCTCACACTGCTGGAGATCGATGCGACGCACGAGCGCGCAGTGATTGAGTTGGGAGCCAGTGGTCCTGGCGAGATTGCCTATACAGTGAAGATGGTTATGCCGCAGGTTGCCGTGATTACCAATGCCGCCGCGACGCATCTCGAAGGTTTCGGTGACCTGCAGGGCGTCGTCAGCACCCAGGGCGAGATTATCGACGGTCTGCCTGTCGATGGCGTCGTCGTCCTGAACGCAGATGATGCCAACCTGCAAGTCTGGATAGATCGTGCAGCGGGTCGCCGAGTGGTGACCTTTGGTATGAATCAGGCCACTGCGGACTGCTTTGCTACGGGGATACGCAGCTCTGCAGCGGCAGGCTCCGTTTTTACTCTGCATACACCTGCTGGATCGATCTCCGTCTCTCTTGCTCTACTTGGTTTGCACAATGTTGTGAACGCCGCCGCTGCCGCAGCAGCCAGTATGGCCGCAGGGTGCTCGCTGGAGGAGGTCAAGACCGGACTCGAGCGCGTCAAGGCAGTGCCTGGTCGCATGAATATTCTTTCCGGCATTGGTGGCGCGGTGTTGATCGACGACAGCTACAACGCCAGCCCTTCATCTTTTCATGCAGCCATCGATGCGCTAGCCGCTCATGTCGGCCACAGAATTCTTGTGGTGGGAGATATGGCAGAGCTGGGCTCGCAGAGCGAGGCAGCGCATGCCGAGATCGGGCAGTATGCGCGCGCGCGCGGGATCGACAGTCTCTGGTCGACAGGCAGACTTAGCGCACTTGCATCACAAGGCTTCGGTAGCGGCGGCAGGCATTTTGACAGTCAGATGGCGCTCGTCGAGCAGGCGCTTACCGTGTTCCGGCCCGGAGTCATCGCTCTGGTGAAAGGTTCGCGCAGCGCCGCGATGGACAAGGTCGTAGAACAATTGAAAAGTGGAGAGCCCTCATAATGCTGGTTTGGCTTGCAAATTATCTGACACAATTCGACAGCGGATTTGCGGTGCTCCAATACATCACCGTGCGCGGCATTTTCAGTATTCTAACCGCGCTGCTGATCTCGCTGCTCATTGGTCCCTGGATGATTCGCAGACTCAATCGCCTGCAGATTGGGCAGGTCGTCAGAGACGACGGTCCCAAGAGTCACTTCAGCAAGGCCGGGACACCAACGATGGGCGGCGCGCTCATCCTGGTCAGTGTGGCCATAAGTACATTGTTGTGGTCTGACCTGAACAATCACTATGTATGGACGACACTGATAGTCACCTTGCTGTTTGGTGCGGTCGGTTGGGTGGACGACTATCGCAAGGTCATCGAGAAGAATCCGAAGGGGCTCGTGGCACGCTGGAAGTATTTCTGGCAATCGGTCATCGGCTTTGGTGCGGCGCTGTTTCTTTACTACAGTGCTATTGGTCCTGCCGAGACTCACTACATCATCCCGTTCTTCAAGGACGTCTCACTGAACGTCGGTTTCCTCTATGTCGTGATTACCTATTTCGTGATCGTCGGCAGCAGCAACGCCGTCAATCTC
Source organism: Gammaproteobacteria bacterium (assembly GCA_030645995.1). GTDB lineage: Bacteria > Pseudomonadota > Gammaproteobacteria > Pseudomonadales > Pseudohongiellaceae > UBA5078. The sequence goes on from JAUSMU010000250.1 coordinate 3,998, forward strand.
ACTGACGGCCTTGATGGTTTGGCCATCATGCCCACTGTGATGGTCGGCGGTGCTCTCGGTCTGGTCGCCTACCTCGCGGGCCACGTGGAATTCTCCGAGTATCTCCGTATTCCTTACGTTTCCGGTGCCGGAGAACTGGTGATTTTTTGCGGGACGCTCGTAGGCGCCGGGCTCGGTTTTCTCTGGTTCAACACCTATCCTGCGCAGGTTTTCATGGGCGACGTGGGAGCTCTTGCATTGGGTGCAGCACTGGGTGTCGTTGCTGTCATTGCCCGGCATGAAATCGTTCTCTTCATCATGGGCGGAATCTTCGTCATGGAGACCGTTTCCGTCATTCTTCAGGTGGGTTCATTCAAGCTGCGTGGCAAGCGCATTTTTCGCATGGCGCCGCTGCATCACCACTACGAATTGAAGGGTTGGCCAGAGCCGCGCGTGATTGTGCGCTTCTGGATTATCACCGTAATGCTGGTGCTGTTCGGACTGGCGACACTGAAATTGCGTTAGCTGCACAGATTCGAAGTTCGGCAGGCAGATCGTAGAGACAAGCGAATGACTAAGGCGGGATACCAGGTGGCAGAAAAAATTCGAGTCATAGCAGGGCTGGGGAAGACAGGGTTGTCCTGTGCTCGCTACTTGCATTTGCTCGGAGAAAAGTTCGCCGTGGCCGACAGTCGCCTGAATCCGCCCGGGCTGGCCGAGTTTCGCGCCGAATTCCCCGATACAGTTGTCGAGCTTGGAGGATTTCCCGAAGCGTTGCTGATGGGGGCCGCCGAGTTGATCGTAAGTCCCGGCATCAGTCTGCAGACTCCGGCAATCAAGGCGGCCATGGACGCAGGAGTTCGCATCTGCGGCGACATCGATCTCTTCAGCCGCGTCGCCAACAAACCGATCGTGGCGGTCACCGGTTCCAACGGCAAGAGCACAGTGGTGACGCTGGTCGGCGAGATGGCAAGGGCGGCCGGTATCAAAGTGGGTGTCGGCGGTAATCTTGACGGTGCCGGTGCGGCACCGGCACTCGATCTGCTGCGCAATGGTGGCAGTGATCTTTATGTTCTGGAACTCTCCAGTTTCCAGCTCGAAACGACACACAATCTTGGTGCCGAAGTCGCAGTGATCCTGAATCTCAGCGAGGATCATATGGATCGCTACGCGACCATGCAGGATTATCTCGCTGCCAAGCAGCGCATATTTCTTGGCTGTCGCCAGATCGTTGCCAATCGTGATGACTCCGCAAGTGTTCCGCAGTCAACTACGTCTGCTATTGTTCACAGTTATGGATTGGATATGCCTGCTGTCCGCAGCTGGGGCGTACTGCACGCCGACGGCCAGGATTTCCTGGCGTTCGGTGGTGAAAAGCTATTGGCAGTGAAGGAGTTGAAAATTGCTGGCAAGCACAATGTCTCCAATGCTTTGGCCGCGCTCGCTCTCGGTGAGGCTATTGGTCTGCCGCGCCACAGCATGCTGGAGACACTGAAAAAATTCCCGGGTCTACCGCACCGTTGCCAATGGGTTCGCAATCTGCGTGGTGTGGATTTCTATAATGATTCCAAGGGTACCAACGTCGGCGCCTCACTGGTGGCGATCGAGAGTCTCGGCGAACTTGTTGTGGGAAAACTCGTGCTGATAGCTGGGGGGGTTGACAAGGAAGCAGACTTTTCGGGTATGGCGTCACATGTTGCCAGATTCGTGAAGTTGCTGGTGCTGATCGGGCGTGATGCCGGAAATATTGCAGCCGCTTTGAAGGGGGTGACCGAGATGGTGTTCGCCTCCACGCTGCAGGAGGCTGTTGCCGTCTCTGCGAGCCGGGCATCAGCAGGTGACGCAGTGCTTTTGTCGCCAGCCTGCGCGAGCTTCGATATGTTCTCCGATTTCACCCATCGTGGCCGTGTATTCGTCGAAGCAGTGGAGGCGTTGCGATGAGCATGCAATCGTCTTCTGTCAAAGCGTCAAAGGTCAGCACGCTGGAGTTGCTGCAGCATCGCATGCAGTCACCCGGTCAGCCCAATACATTGCTGGTCGTGATGTTCCTGCTGATGACCATCGGCCTGCTGATGATGACGTCCGCCTCCATCGAGATAGCCAATGGGCAGTACAACGATCCGTTCTTCTATTTCAAGCGTCAGCTTTTTTTCTCGGTGTTGACGGCGGTCATCGTGGTGATCACGCTGACGATTCCGGTGCGCGCGTGGTATTCCATCAGTCTGCCTCTGTTGTTGCTCTCGTTTGCATTACTTGCACTGGTGCTGGTTCCGGGCGTTAGGCGAGTCGTCAATGGCAGCGCCCGCTGGATCGATCTTGGATTCTACAATCTGCAGCCTTCTGAACTGGCAAAAATATTCATCGTTGTTTATCTCGCGGCGTACCTGGAGCGCCATCGCTTCTCTGTGGTGGAAACCTGGGTCGGTTTCATCAAGCCGATGGTGATACTCGCCGGTGCCATAGTGCTGCTGCACTTTGAGCCTGATCATGGCGCGATGGTGATTCTGATCGGGACAACCTTCAGCATGATTTTCCTGGCGGGAGCCAAACTGCACCGCTTCGCTCTGGTGTTGATGCTGTGTGTCTCAGCGGTGGCGGCCCTGGCCATCATGAAGCCCTATGTGCTGGATCGCTTCTCTTCGTTCCTCAATCCCTGGGCCGCCGAGTATGTGTATGGTGAGGGTTATCAGTTGACGCAGGCGTTGATTGCCTTCGGACGCGGTGGCTGGTTCGGGGAAGGGTTGGGGAACAGTATTCAGAAGCTCTACTTCCTGCCGGAGGCTCATACCGATTTTGTATTGGCCATCGTTGCTGAAGAATTTGGTTTCTTCGGTGTCAGCGTCGTCGTGGGGTTATTCATCACATTGGTCGCTCAGGCGTTCAAGATTGGCAAGCGCGTCGAGCTCAGCGGCAACCTCTTTCCAGCCTATCTGGCCTATGGCATTGCGATGTTGTTTGCTTGTCAGACCCTTATCAATGTTGGCGTGAATATCGGCCTGCTTCCGACCAAGGGATTGACGCTGCCATTTCTCAGTTATGGTGGCAACAGTCTGCTGATCAGCGGTTTCATGGTGGCTGTGCTGGTGCGTATCGATTACGAGTACGCGCAAAGCACATTGAAGTCATCTCTCCAGACGGTTGCAGGCTCCGGCAAGCGAGGTGTGCGATGAGCCACACTGCCAACATAGCGTCTGCGAATGCCATCGGCACGGTGCTGATCATGGCTGCAGGTACCGGAGGGCACATCTATCCGGCCTTGAGCATTGCGCGCAATCTGCACGCCCGGGGTTATCGCACGGAGTGGCTTGGTACAACCCGTGGTCTAGAAGTGGATGTGCTGCGTGACTCCGACATCCCTCTGCATTTTATCGACGTCAAAGGGCTGCGTGGCAAGGGAGTGAAGAGTGCCTTGCAGGCGCCATTCATGATTGTTTCTTCCGTGTGGCAATCACTGCGCGTATTGCGCGAAGTCAAACCGTGCTGCGTGCTTGGCATGGGTGGCTATGTGACTGGCCCCGGTGGAGTTGCCGCCAGACTCGCAGGGCGGCAGCTGTTGATTCACGAACAGAACGCTGTCGCCGGGTTCAGCAATAAACTGCTGGCGCGCATCGCCAATCGGGTGATGGAGGCGTTTCCCGGAACTTTCCGCGCGACAGCGAAAGTGATCTGCACCGGCAATCCGGTGCGCGCAGAGATTGTTGCGTTGACAGCGTCAGCCGCAAGACTGCGCGACACCAGTGCACCGCTGCGGGTGCTGGTGGTGGGGGGGAGTCTTGGCGCTGTTGCCATTAATCGTCTGATCCCCGCCGCACTGCAGCTTCTGACCTCTGGCAGTCGTCCGCACATATGGCACCAGACAGGTCGCAATAATCTGGAAGAGACTCGCAGTCACTATGCTGACGGTGATCTCGCCATCAACGGGGCGTGTCGCGTCGAGGCCTATATCCACGACATGGCCGCCGCTTACGCATGGGCTGACCTGGTGATCTGTCGTGCCGGTGCCCTTACTGTCAGTGAGATTGCCGCCGCAGGATTGCCCTCAATGCTGATCCCTTTTCCTCATGCGGTGGATGATCACCAGACTCGCAATGCGCACTGGCTCAGCGACGCCGGTGCCGCACTGCTGATGCCACAGAGTGCGCTGACCGCAGAGCTGCTCGCCGCACAGCTGAATATTTTTATGAATGACAGGAATCTGCTGCTCTCCATGGCCGGTGCTGCGCGTGCCCTGGCACGTCCCGAAGCGTGCGACCTGGTTGCACTGGAGTGCATGGAGGCCTGCAAAGGCAAGTGATGAGATGACGAATCAAAGACAAAAGGCCCGACTACACTTTGTTCCCGAGATGCGCCGCATCAAGACGATTCATTTCGTAGGAATCGGCGGCGCGGGTATGTGCGGCATCGCTGAAGTGCTGTTGAATCAGGGCTACCGTATTACCGGCTCCGATCTCAAAGGATCGGCGGTCACGGAAAGACTGGCTGGTCTGGGCGCCACGGTGTACATCGGACACAGCGCCAGCAACATCGAAGCGGCCGATGTAGTGGTCTATTCCAGCGCGGTGAAGCCGGGCAATCCCGAACTCAGCGCGGCTCGCGAACTGGGCAAACCAATTATTCCGCGTGCGGAAATGCTGGCCGAGCTGATGCGCTACCGCCACGCCATCGCCATCGCCGGGACCCATGGTAAAACCACGACGACCAGTCTGGTGGCCTCGATATTTGCCGAGGCTGGTCTCGATCCTACCTTTGTCATTGGCGGCCTGCTCAACAGCGCCGGTGCCAACGCCCGATTGGGTGAGAGTCGTTACCTGGTAGCCGAGGCTGATGAGAGTGACGCGTCGTTCCTGCACCTGCAACCAATGGTGGCAGTGGTGACGAACATCGATGCCGATCACATGAGCACTTATGAAGGGGACTTCAACAAACTGAAGAAGTCGTTCATCGAATTCCTTCACAACCTGCCGTTCTATGGTCTGGCGGTGCTGTGTACCGATGATCCAGTTGTGGAAGAAATTCTGCCGCTGGTGTCCCGACCGAAGTTGACCTATGGCTTCGCTGACGGCGCGGACTATCGGATTCTGAATCTGCAGCAGAACAAGCAGTGCACCGAGTTTGAGATTGCGCGCCCCGAGCGTGCCGGGAATCTCAAGGTGAAATTGAGTATCCCCGGTCGCCACAACGCCTTGAATGCTACTGCAGCAGTGGCCATTGCCAGCGATGAAGGCATCGCCGACGAGCATATTTGCGCGGGCCTGCAAAAATTCCAGGGCGTCGGCCGTCGCTTCGAGATACAGGGTATTTTTCCGCTGCGCGAAGGTACCGCGATGCTGCTGGATGACTACGGACATCATCCCCGTGAAGTCGCCGCCACTGTTGCCGCCCTGCGAGGAGGCTGGCCGCAAGCGCGTGTGGTCATGATCTATCAACCGCATCGTTACACCAGAACCAAGGATCTCTATGAGGATTTCGTCAAGGTACTTTCCGATGTGGATGTGCTGTTGATGCTGGAAGTGTATTCCGCAGGTGAGGATCCGATTCCTGGTGCCGACTCAAGAAATCTGTGCCGCAGCATTCGTGCGCGCGGCAAGATCGATCCGGTATTTGTGCAGGATGAAGACGATATCCGCAAGGTGCTGACAGAGATACTGCGTGATGGCGACATCGTCATTACCCAGGGCGCCGGCAGTGTCGGGTTGCTGGCAAAACAGTTGAGTGAACAGGGGCTGATTCTCTAATCAGATCGCCAATATCGTCGTCAATAAAACGAAAGAGTGAATGCAGGCAATGAACGGAAAGCAGACAACAATAGAGAAACTTGGACGCGTCGCTGTGGTAATGGGTGGCAACTCTGCTGAGCGCGAAGTGTCCCTCAAGAGTGGCAAGGCTGTGCTGTCGGCATTGTTGGAAACCGGCGTCGATGCCGTTGGCGTGGATGCGGCAAACGATTTGATCGGACAGTTGCAGAGGCAAGGCATAGACCGTGTTTTCAATGTGTTGCATGGACGTGGTGGTGAAGATGGCACACTGCAGGGACTGCTGGAATTCATGAAGATTCCCTGCACAGGCAGTGGCGTACAGGCCTCTGCGCTGTCCATGGACAAAGTACTTACCAAGCGCGTGTGGTTGAGTCTTGGGCTGTCCACGCCAGCGTTCCAGATGTTGTCTGCCGACAGTGATTGGGCTGCCATTATTGCGGCGCTGGGCACGGCTGTGGTGAAACCGGTTCGTGAAGGCTCCAGTATCGGCATGTCCATCGTCAACACCGCTGAGGAGTTGCAAGAGGCTCATGCGAAGGCGGCTGCCTATGATTCGGAGGTAATGGCCGAGCAGTACATTTCCGGATCCGAGTTTTCCGTTTCCATTCTTGGCAATGAAGTGTTGCCTGCGATCGAACTGCGTACCACACACAAGTTCTATGACTATGACGCCAAATATATTGCCAATGACACCCAGTATCTGTGCCCTGCACCGCTGAGCCCTGCGGCGGCAGCGCAGCTGAGCGATCTGTGCTGGCGTGCATTTGATGCAGTTGGTTGCAAAGGCTGGGGGCGAGTCGATGTCATGCGAGACGGATCAGGGCGCTTCTGGTTGCTCGAAGTCAACACTGTGCCAGGCATGACCGATCACAGCCTGGTGCCTATGGCCGCTCGCGCACGTGGTCTGAGCTTTGCAGAACTGCTGCTGCAGGTGCTTATCGATACATTGAGTGAAACGACACGATGAAGACAACGATGAACAGCAACTCATTTTCTGCACGGGGCGGCATTCGGGACATTCCGCGTGGCGCTGTGCCACTGCGCAGAAACGAGACGCAGAAAGTCGAGAAGGCTCCGGGCAAAAACAGAACGGGATTCTTGTTCGTTATTCTTGTGCTGAGTCTGCTGCTGTTGCTGAGCCAGTACGCCTCCGAAATCCGCGCTCTGGTGAACAAGCCTGTGCAGACAGTGCTGATGGCGAATCCGCTGCAACGAGTGGACGAACAGAATGTGCGTGAGGTGTTGGCGAATCATCTAAACGTGGGATTTTTCGCTCTGGATGTACAGGCCATCAAAACTGCTCTGGAAGCCGATCCCTGGATCGAGAAGGTCACCATCTCCCGCATCTGGCCGGACACTTTGTCTGTGGCCATTACTGAGGAAATTGCGATTGCCCGCTGGGGCGACAGCGCTCTGCTGAATCAGTTCGGCGAGACTTTCGAGCCCTATGCAATGGAGGACGATCTGCCATTGCCTCTGCTGATCGGGCCGCAGGGGCAGCAGCGCCGTGTAATGGAGCAGTACCAGACTTTCAGCCAAATGTTGTTCTCATCGGGATTGCGTATTCGCGAATTGAGTTTGAACGAGCGCGGCAGCTGGAGTCTGCGTCTGCACAACGACGCCGAAGTGATGATCGGTCGCAATGAAGTTGTGGAGAGAATGCAGCGTTTTGTCAGCCTTTATGATCGCCATCTCTACAGTCAGCTGGATCAGATCGAGGCTTTTGATCTGCGCTACAACAATGGAATTTCAATCAGGAAAAAAGCAGATATGTCAGTCGGGGTTATTACATCACGGGGAGCGCGCGGGTAATGAGCGATTCAACACGCGGAAATCTAATCGTTGGACTGGATATTGGTACGTCGAAAGTCGTGGCGATTGTGGGTGATATCAAGGCCGATGGCAGTCTGGACATCGTCGGAATTGGCAGCCACCGTTCACGCGGACTGAAGAAGGGCACCGTGGTCAACATCGAATCGACGGTAGAGTCGATTCAACGCGCGATCGAAGAGGCCGAACTGATGGCGGGTTGTCAGATTCATTCGGTCTATGCGGGCATTGCGGGTAGTCATATTCGCAGTATGAACTCTCACGGAATTGTCGCCATCCGTGATGGCGAGGTGACGCGTGCAGATATCGATCGTGTGATTGACGCGGCTCAGGCTGTGGCAATCCCGGCGGATCAGAAAGTGCTGCACATTTTGCCGCAGGAATACATCATCGACGCGCAGGAAGGCGTGAAGGAACCGCTGGGAATGTCCGGTGTGCGGCTCGAAGCCAAGGTGCATCTGGTGACCTGCGCCATCAACGCTGTGCAGAATATCGAGAAGTGCATCAAGCGCTGCGGATTGGTGACAGAGGAAATTATTCTTGAACAACTCGCATCGAGTTATGCGGTCCTGACTGAAGACGAGAAAGAGTTGGGCGTGTGTCTTGTCGACATCGGCGGTGGAACGTCCGATATCGCTGTCTTTACCGAGGGTGCTATCCGTCATACGGGAGTAATTCCTATCGCTGGTGATCAAGTTACTAACGATATTGCTATGGCTTTGCGAACTCCTACTGAAAATGCAGATGAAATTAAGATAAAATACGCCTGTGCTCTGACTCAGCTTGCGAGCGCGGGGGAAACCATTCAAGTTCCCAGTGTGGGCGACCGGCCCCCTCGTGAATTATCGCGACAAGCATTGGCCGAAGTGGTGGAACCTCGTTACGACGAATTGTTCACGTTGATCCGTGCCGAACTGCAGCGCAGTGGTTACGACAACATGCTGGCCGCAGGTATTGTGTTGACCGGTGGCACAAGCAAGATGGAAGGCGTCGTCGAGCTGGCAGAGGAGATTTTTCACACACCGGTGCGGATCGGTTTTCCACAGAATGTGAATGGCTTGTCGGACATCGTCAGGAACCCGATTTATTCAACAGGGGTTGGTTTGCTTCTCTACGGATTGAAGCAGCAACAGGACAAGGAGTATCAGACTCCTGTCAAGGAACCTCGGATAGGTTTGATGGAACGTATCAGCGGCTGGCTCAAGAAAAATCTTTGACCGCCTCAAATTGGAAGATTGGATCGGATCGGATAGCAACTCATAAACCGCAGGAAGTGTTTTCAAAATTTTAAAAACCAGGAGGCCGTATGTTTGAATTAGTCGATAGTATTCCGCAGAGCGCAGTGATCAAAGTGATTGGTGTGGGCGGTGGCGGCGGCAACGCGGTACGTCACATGATTGCCAGTCATGTCGAAGGCGTTGAATTTGTCGGCGCCAATACAGACGCTCAGGCCTTGAACAATCTGCGCGCCAAGACTCTCCTGCAGATGGGCAATTGCGTGACCAAGGGGCTGGGAGCTGGTGCCAACCCTGAGATCGGTCGTCAGGCCGCGCTCGAAGATCGCGACGAGATTGCAGAAATCCTCGCTGGGGCTGACATGGTCTTTATTACTGCTGGTATGGGTGGAGGTACCGGGACTGGTGCGGCGCCGATCTTCGCCGAGGTCGCCAGAGAGCTGGGCATCCTGACGGTGGCTGTGGTCACCAAGCCGTTCCCGTTCGAAGGCAAGAAACGCGCAAAGGTAGCCGAGGAAGGCATTCGTGCGCTGTCTGAGCACGTCGACTCCCTGATTACCATCCCGAATGAAAAACTGTTGTCAGTGCTGGGTAAGGACGCATCACTCCTGGATGCGTTCAAGGCAGCCAACGATGTGTTGCTCGGAGCAGTGAAGGGCATTGCCGATCTGATCATGCGTCCTGGCATGATCAACGTTGACTTTGCGGACGTGCGCACGGTGATGTCCGAGATGGGCATGGCCATGATGGGAACCGGTTACGCCTCTGGTGTCGGACGTGCGCGTGAAGCCGCCGAGGCCGCAATCCGCAGCCCGCTGCTCGAAGACGTGAATCTGCACGGCGCGCGCGGCATTCTGGTGAACATCACGGCTGGTGAGAACCTGTCCCTGGGTGAGTTCACCGAAGTTGGCGACACCATCGAAGAGTTTGCTTCCGATGATGCCACTGTGGTGGTCGGCACTGTGATTGATCCGGAGATGGGCGACGAAATTCGCGTCACTGTGGTGGCGACTGGCCTCGGCCTGCGTGCTGCTGCCGTTGCTTCGCCAGTCAAGATGGTTGAGACGGTCACTGCTCCCAAGGTCGTCGTGACGGACTATCGTCAACTGGATCGTCCGGTGACGATGAGGACTCGTCCGGCGTCTGCCCACACGATGCCGCAGACCGGCCTCGCCAGAGCGGTCGGGTCTGATGCCGATATGGATTATCTGGATATCCCCGCGTTCCTGCGTCGTCAGGCGGATTGACAGGGTTGTTCTCAAGGCTGTGTTTGTTGGGTTATGACTTGATCTTTGCTATCATCCGGCCTGCGCTGGAGCGGCGAGACACGCAGGCATCACATTTAAAGAAAACGGGAATGACGACACCTATGCTTAAACAAAGAACCTTGAAAAACGTGATCAGAGCGACCGGCGTTGGCCTGCACACCGGCGAGAAAGTCTATCTGACACTGCGCCCTGCTCCTGTGAATACAGGGATCATCTTCACCCGTACGGATCTCGATCCGATGGTGGAGATTCCGGCCAAGGCCGTCTATGTGGGAGATACCACTCTCTCGACCACACTGGTGAAGGGGGATGTCAGAATATCCACGATCGAACACCTGATGTCTGCGATGTCCGGTCTCGGTATCGACAATGCCTATATCGATGTGAGCGCACCCGAGGTGCCGATCATGGACGGCAGCGCGGGGCCATTCGTGTTCCTGATTCAGTCTGCCGGCATTGAAGAGCAGTCGGCATTGAAGAAATTCATCCGCATCAAGAAGACCCTGCGTCTCGAGGATGGCGACAAGTCTGTCAGCCTGGAGCCCTTCGATGGTTTCAAGGTCAGCTATACACTGCTCTACGATCACCCCGTTTACAGGAAGTACACCAAGACAGCGAGTGTGGATTTTTCCAGTACCTCTTTCGTGAAAGAGGTCAGCCGTGCGCGGACCTTTGGTTTCATGCATGAGTTTGAAGAGCTACGCAATCGCAATCTGGCGCTGGGCGCGAGCATGGACAACGCCATTGCAGTCGGCGATTACAAGGTGCTGAACGAGGACGGTCTGCGTTACGAAGACGAGTTTGTGAAGCACAAGATTCTGGATTCCATCGGCGATCTTTATCTCACTGGGCACAGTCTGATCGGTGAGTTCAAAGGATATAAATCTGGACACGCTCTGAATAATGCATTATTAAGAGCGCTGGAAGTAAACAAAGACGCCTGGGAAATTGTCAGTTTCGATAATGATTTAAACGTACCTATTTCCTACATGAAACCCGTATTGGCAGCCTGATACAGAATTTTTGCCGTTATTCTTTGCTAACCCATTGTTTTTTCGGGTGTTAGTTTGACGCGTTGCTGCCTTGCCCGACTCAGGTGTTCTGGTACACGTATTTAGAGAACCGCCTGAGCCATGAAAGTCATACTCGTTGACCAGCGCCATGGTCACACACGCACCATTGTCCTGAAAGGATGGCTGAAAGGCCTCCTTTCGGTGTGCATTCTGGGTGCGCCGGTTGCACTGGGCTACCTCGGCTATCAGGTGGCCGTCTCTCACGATCCTCAGGAATACTCCCTCGAAACGGCTCTGCAATGGAATGAAGAGATTGAGTCTCAGTCCGATGCCGTTGCCCGTCTGAAATTGGAGTCTGAGGAACAACTCGAAGCCCTCACTTTGCGCCTGGCTATGTTGCAGGCACGTCTCCTGCGCCTTGAGGCCCTTGGCGAGCGGATTACTACCGTTGCCGAATTGGATGCCGGTGAATTCAATTTCAGTGACGATCCTGCCGTTGGTGGTCCGTTTGTCGAAGACACGGCGAACTACGCACCTCCCGACTTTGTGGAAGCGATTACAGATCTTGAAACGCAGATCGCAGATCGTGCCCAGCAACTGGAAATTCTCGAAGGTCTGATGGCAGAGCGTCAGTTTGAGGCTGACGCTTCGCTGGCTGGCCGCCCTGTCAACAAGGGCTGGATATCTTCACCATTCGGTCGTCGTACCGATCCCTTCAATGGTCAGCTTGCCTGGCACACCGGCATAGACTTCGCGACTGCCGAAGCGGGCGTGGATATTGTCTCTGTTGCCGCTGGTGTAGTCACTGCGGCGGGCGAGCGGCAAGGTTACGGCCTCGTGGTTGATGTCAATCACGGCAACGGCTACGTCACTCGCTACGGTCATGCAGAGAAGCTGCTGGTCGATGTAGGCGAAATCATCATGAAGGGGCAGGCCATCGCCTTGGTCGGTAGCACGGGGCGCTCCACTGGTCCGCACGTGCACTTCGAAGTCTACAAGAATGGCAGGGTTGTCGACCCCGCGTCCTACATTCACCGCACTATCCGTTGATTCCTCCGCATATTTTCGTGGTGCAGCCACTGCCCGTAAGCGCAGAGTGGCTGCTCCATGGCATCAATTATTTTTGTTCCGGATTTTCGTAAATCCGGACCCCTGTTCAGACCACGAGATGAGTTAAAACACGATCATGGATTTCAAATTCTTAAAGGCAATTTTTGGCAGCAGCAATTCCAGACAGCTCAAGAAGCTGCAGAAAAACGTAATCAAAATCAACGCGTTGGAGGCTGAGTTCGAGGCGCTGGACGATGCGCAGCTAAAGGCCAAGACGGCAGAATTCAAGCAGCGCTTCGACAAGGGTGAGACTCTGGATCAACTGTTGCCCGAGGCGTTTGCTGTGGTTCGCGAGGCCAGTAAACGTACCATGGGTATGCGTCACTTCGATGTCCAGTTGATTGGTGGCATGGTGCTCCACGAGGGCAACATCGCGGAGATGAAGACCGGTGAGGGCAAGACACTGGTCGCCACACTGCCAGCCTATCTCAACGGGCTGACCGGGCTTGGCGTGCACATCGTGACAGTGAATGACTATCTGGCAGCGCGAGACGCCAACTGGATGCGTCCTCTCTATGAGTTCCTGGGCCTGACCGTCGGGGTCATCGTAGCGGGGCAGTCTCCCGAGCAGAAACGTGCGGCCTATGAAACGTCAATCAGCTACGGCACCAATAATGAGTTCGGCTTTGATTATCTTCGCGACAATATGGCCTTCCGCTTGGAAGACAAGCTGCAGAAGAAACTGAACTTCGCTATCGTCGACGAGGTGGACTCCATCCTCATCGACGAGGCGCGTACGCCCTTGATTATCTCTGGCGCCGCTGAGGACAGCTCCAAGCAGTACCTGGCCATCAATGCGCTGATTCCGAGACTTGAGAGGGGAGCACCACGCCCCGAAAAATCCGGCTTCAGCCTGGATAAGGACAACGACTTTGTCGAAACAGGTCACTTCCTGGTGGATGAGAAGGCCCGTCAGGTCGAACTCACGGAGGCAGGTCATGAGTTGCTCGAAGACCTGCTGACAGAGAAGAAGATGCTCAACGAAGGCGAGAGCCTTTACGCAGCCACCAATCTCGGGTTGCTGCATCACATCCATTCCGCGTTGAAGGCCCATTACCTGTTTCACAAGGACGTGGAATATATCGTTCAGAACAAGAAAATTGTGCTGATCGACGAGCACACTGGCCGTACCATGGAAGGACGTCGCCTCTCCGAGGGATTGCATCAGGCCATCGAAGCGAAGGAAGGGCTAGCGATTCAGAGCGAGAGCCAGACGCTGGCCTCGACCACTTTCCAGAACTACTTCCGACTGTACAGGAAACTGTCCGGCATGACCGGTACAGCCGATACGGAAGCCTTTGAATTCAAGCAGATATACAATCTCGACGTGGTGGTAATCCCCTCCAATCGTCCGATGCAGCGCATCGATAAGAACGACCTTATCTTCCTGTCCATGCCCGAGAAATTCGAGGCTATCGTGCGCGACATTACGGAGCTTAGTGCGAAGGGGGCGCCAGTGCTGGTCGGTACTGCATCGATCGACACCTCGGAAACACTATCGGCCTTCCTCAAAAAGGAGAAGATCGAGCATGAGGTGCTGAACGCCAAATTTCACGAGAAGGAGGCCTATATCATCGCGCAGGCCGGACGTCCGGGCGTGGTGACCATCGCTACCAACATGGCCGGTCGTGGCACCGACATCGTGCTGGGTGGTAATCCTGAGCACGAGATTGCGGCGCTTGAAAGTCCGACACCGGAACAGATCGAGCAGATCCGTGCCCGCTGGCGCGAGCGTCATCAGCAGGTTCTGGATGCGGGCGGTCTGCACATTATCGGCACCGAGCGTCACGAGTCCCGCCGTATCGATAACCAGTTGCGCGGTCGTTCTGGGCGTCAGGGTGACCCGGGCTATTCCCGCTTCTACCTGTCGCTGGAAGATAACCTCATGCGTATTTTTGCCTCCGAACGCGTGAAGAATTTCATGCAGGCGCTAGGCATGGAGCGCGGTGAAGCTATCGAACACAGCATGGTGTCGAAGTCGATCGAGAAGGCGCAACGCAAGGTAGAAGGCCGCAACTTCGACATCCGCAAGCAGCTGCTGGAATATGACAACGTCGCCAATGACCAGAGAACGATTGTGTATCGCCAGCGCAATGAGCTGATGGCCAGCACCAGCGTGTCAGAGTTGATTACCAGCATGCGTCAGGAAGTTGCGCAACAGGTGGTTGGCAGCCATATTCCCCCGCAGAGCGTACCGGAACAGTGGGACGTCGAAGGGTTGGAGCAGGCTATTGAGGCGCAGTTTGCGAAGAAGCTGCCGGTACAGCAGTGGCTGGATGAAGATGAAAAACTCTTTGAGGAGACTCTCAAGGAGAAAATCATTGCCGTACTGAACGAAGAGTATGAGAGGAAGGCGGCAATCGTCGGCGAGAAAATGCAGCTACTGGAAAAGCAGATCGTCTTGCAAATTCTCGACAACCTGTGGAAAGACCACTTGGCGGCTATGGATCAGTTGCGTCAGGGTATTTTCCTGCGCGGCTATGCAGGCAAAAACCCGAAGCAGGAATACAAGCGCGAGGCGTTCACCTTGTTCCAGGACTTGCTCTCCAACCTGCAGCATGAAGTGGTGCGCTTCCTGAGCCATGTGCAGATCAGGACCACCGAAGAAATTGATGCGCTGGAAAAGCAGCGTGAAGAGGAGCGTGCCCGCGAGAAGATGAGGTTCGAGCATGCTCAGGCACTCTCATTGCAGCAGGAAGCGCAAGCCGCAGCAGCAGAACTGATGCCGCAACAAGCTGCCGACAATACCCCCTTCGTTCGCGACGACAAAAAGGTAGGGCGCAACGATCCATGCTTCTGCGGGTCGGGCAAGAAATTCAAACAGTGTCACGGGAGATTGAGTTGAGCATCATGAGTGAATCTCACATCAAGGCAGAAGATCTGCACAGAGTGGAAGGCGTCCGCGTCGCGGCCGTGCAGGCTGGTGTCCGGTACAAGAACAGACTGGATCTGGTGGTGATGGAAATTGCCCCCGGCTCGACAGTGGCGGGTGTCTTCACGCTCAATGCCTTCTGTGCCGCGCCGGTGCAGCTGTCCAGAAAACACCTCAAGGACAGCGGCGGGCAGATCCGGTATTTGTTGATCAATACGGGCAATGCCAATGCAGGAACCGGTCAGAAGGGCTTGGATGACGCACTGTCATGCTGCGCGAATCTGGCTGCACAGGCGGGAGTCCCGGTCAGCGCCGTACTGCCGTTTTCCACCGGGGTAATCGGCGAGAACCTGCCCGTCGACAAAATCGTGGCCGGGGTTCCCAACGCGCTGAGCACGCTAGGCGACAACTGGCTTGATGCTGCCAAAGGCATCATGACTACCGACACTCGCCCCAAGGCGCGCTCGGTTGTAATCGATTGCAACGGGCGTCCGGTCACCATCACCGGCATCGCCAAGGGCGCCGGCATGATCAAGCCCAACATGGCGACCCTGCTCAGTTTCGTATTTACGGATGCGGGGATTGCTCAACCGTTGTTGCAGAAGTTGCTCAAAGGCGTGGTGGATCAGTCGTTCAACAGAATCACTGTAGATGGCGACACGTCCACCAACGACTGCTGTGTGCTGGTGGCCACGGGCAAGAGCGGAGTGAACTTCAGCGAAGCCGATCTGGCTGCCTCGACCGACTTCGAGGACGCGCTCCAGGCGCTGGTCAAGGAGCTGGCGAAGGACATCATTCGTGATGCCGAAGGCGCGAAGAAATTCGTGACAGTCGATATTCAGGGTGGCGCTGATACTGGCGAGTGCCTGAAGGTGGCCTATGCCATCGCCGAGTCACCACTGGTGAAGACTGCTCTGTCTGCGTCTGATCCAAACTGGGGGCGCATTCTGGCCGCCATTGGCAGAGCAGGATTGCATGAGCTGGATGTGGGGCATATCTCCATCCACCTGGGTGAGGTCTGCATAGTGGAGAACGGCACCTTGGCCACCAGTTACCGCGAGGCGCTCGGGCAGGCCGAGATGAGCAAACCGGCCATCGACATCACCGTCAATCTGGCGCGAGGCAATGCCCGTGAGATCGTGTGGACCTCTGATCTGTCAGAGGAATATGTCCGCATCAACGCCAGCTATCGCAGCTGAGCACAGCGCCTGACGGGAACACATGACTGGAACAGTTGTGCAGCGAATCGTCCATGTGGCTGTTGGAGTCATCGTCGATGATGCCGGGCGCGTGCTGATCGCGCTGCGCCCCGAAGGCGTCCATCAGGGTGGGCTGTGGGAGTTTCCCGGCGGCAAATGCGAGCCCGGCGAACGCGTCGAAGACGCTCTGCGCCGGGAGCTGCATGAGGAGCTGGGGATTACGGTACTCCGTCAGCAGCCTCTGTGTCTGATCCGCCATCATTACGGTGACAAGGAAGTCTTGCTCGATGTCTATCGCGTCGACCGGTTCACCGGGGAGCCGGTGGGAAGAGAAGGGCAACCAATCCGCTGGGCCAGCGTCGCCTCGTTGGAGCCAATCCGGTTTCCTGCCGCCAACCGCCCCATCATCCAGCGTCTGCAGTTGCCCCGGGTGGTCGCCATCACCGGCGCAGCACGCAGCGAAGAAGACTTCTTCGACTGCTTCACGCGACTTCTCGAACAGTCTCCCCCTCTGGTGCAATTGCGCTGCCCCGAACTGGGAAAGTCCGCTCTTCTTGAGCGGGCTGTGCGCTGTTTGCCGCTTTGTCGTCGGCAGGGTGTTCGTCTGCAGATTAACGCTGATCCGTCGCTGATTGTCGGGTTGGACGTGGATGGTGTACATGTCAATGCACGCACTCTGATGACCCTGCAGCAACGCCCCGTGGCCGACGCTCTCCTGTTCAGCGCCTCCTGTCATGATCTTGCGGAGCTGCGGCAGGCCGAGGCGCTGCGGGCCGATTTCGTCTTCCTTTCTCCCGTCGCGGCGACTGCATCACACCCCGGGCAGGCAGCGCTCGGATGGCAGGCGTTCAGCGCCATGGCCTCCGCCGTGCGTGTGCCGATCTACGCCCTTGGTGGCCTGGGCGGCCAGGATGTTGAGACTGCGCTGGAGCATGGGGCGGCAGGGATTGCCGGAATTTCCGCGTTCTGGCCTGCAGAGTGTGAGTCAAGTCACCGCTTTGTCAGGTAATGGCTTGAATTTATTAGCTTTAGGCGCATAATTCGAAACGTTACCCAGGAGCGTGACCACATAACCGAAGACCGACCATCAAGGGACAAGGCAATGACAGCAGGCAATTTCAGGACGCTTCTATTGAGGACTATCCGTTTGGAGGTGCTGTCTCGCCGTCCGCGCGGTACCGGCGGTCTTTGCAGGAGCTTGATGGCTGCCGCAATGCTGGCTGTCTGCAGTGCGGCTCTGGGAGATCAGGCTGTCATGGTGGATGAGGCAGTTCTGGTCGAGGCGAATCCCAAGGATGGCGAGCTTGCCTCCCGAGCTACCTATCAGACCAGTGACGGCTGGGCAGTCACCAGTCCCACCTATATCGACACTGTGGTGATGGTGTTTGATTTTGGCACAACCAGCTCGGTCAGCCAGGCCATCGTCAATTTGCCAGTGGAGACGGTCTTTCCCGTCAATGCCAGTGCTCCGATGAAGTTGTTTGCGTTTGCAGATGACGGCGCCATTGACCTGTTTGACTACACCGCCGGTGGAGTCCGCCCTGCGGCCGAGTTCGATGCGGTGGTGGCCGCAAGTGCTGACGATGCCGCGACGCTGAGTTTCGATGTCACCAGCGTGGTGAATGCGATTCTTCCCCAGAGCCGTTTTGTCGGCATTCGCGTCCAGAGCGGTGCGGTGCCCAAGGATGTCAAAGCAGGTTTTCCGGTGTGGACAGGCGTGAAATTCCGTCCGCTGTACAGCATGAATTTTTCCACGGGAACCCCCGCTCCGCTCCCTGTCGATCGTCCCCGCTTCGATGGATTGACCTTGTCTGTCCCCGGGCTGAGTGCGCCCGGCGTCGGTGCTTTCAATGTGGTGATGACGCTGACCGATCTCGAAAGTTCGCAGTTCGTGCTGCGTTCTGCCTCCGATATCACGCCTCCGGGGAGTATCAGCGTTCCTGGACGCAGAGGCATGAATTTGCTGGATTGCGCCGCGTTCACAGCGCCTCCCGGCTCACAGACTCTGACTCCCGGCGCCCCGGCGTTCACCTCCAGTACAGGGATGCTGGACGTGCCTTCGGTCATCTTCGGTGGCCGTGAATACAGCATCAGTCTGCAGTACGTCGCGGGCAGCAATCCGATGCGCTTCAACATGCTGTCGCTGACCGAAGTGCCTCCAGGGGTTGTCGCACCAGAGCCTGCATTGGTGCAATTTGGAGGCAGCCTGATTACGGAACCCTCGCAGGATTTCATTCCCCTCTGCCATGGTTGGGTCTTGATTGGCGACACGGCGAAGAATGCGCTGGTGGAGCGTAACGTGATTTCGGGCGAGACCGGCGCCACCTACAAATTCAACACCATTCCTGACCAGATGCTGCTCGACTCCCAGTCCGGGACGGTTTACCTCACTACTCACCCCGCAAGCCAGCGCATGTATCAACTGGATATTCCTTCCGGGGCATATACCTTTCATCGCCTGCGAGAGGGCGGCCGCGATTTCATTCCCAGAGACATGGCGCTCGGCGAGGACGGCAAGGTCTTCACGCTACTGTTCGATCCGGTATTCGAACTTGAGGATGATGGCCCTGCGGAAGAGGGATTGTGGATGGGGTTGTTCAATAACGAAGGGGAGCCCGAGATTGCCGCAATTCCTCTGTTGTCGCCGGTAAGGATCGAATACGACCAGCTCAAGAAGCATCTGTTTCTGACTACAGAGTCCAACCTGGTGACCTTCGATTTCGACACCTTGACCCAGGGTCTGACCTTTGTCCCGGGCACTGACATTCCAGTGGGCAGTGGTTGCACTGATTTCAGCATTTCGCCGGACGGCGAGCGTCTCGCCTATGCCTGCCCGCAGGGCAACGAGGCGACGCCTCATACCAGTATCGTCGACATGAACCCCCGGGAATACTACGACTCGGACGGTGAATGGTTGCTGGAGGGAACGCCGGTAAGCGCGACTTTCGATAGTACTGGAGCAACGCTGATCGCCACCGATGGCAAGAAAATCTACTTCTTCGATGCCGCCAGGCATCTGCTGCTGAAGAGCTATCCGCTGGGTTTCCCGTCTGAGGAAGTAGTTAAGAAAATTCGTCTGTCCATGGATGGGAAATTGCTGCTGGTCTTCATGGAGGCCGCCCTCAATGCGGCCACGGGCAAGATTTACTGGGTGCCGATGCCGAGCCTCTCGCCGCCATAAACGACGCCCCCGCAATGCTACTCGTCCTCGTCTTCCTCGGGGAGCATGTTCTCGCCAGGGATTGTGTTCCTCTCACTCGCCCAGTCGCCAAAGTCGATCAGCTTGCAGCGGCGTGAGCAGAAGGGACGATAAGGACTGGCCTCGGACCAGATCACAATCTCTTTGCAGGTCGGGCAATTTACCTTCAATACTCTTTCAGTCATGTCGTTCACTCTGTCTGCCTTGGTATTGTGCTTAGTGCAATATAGGTCTGATGCATGGTGCGCACTTTGTTCTCCAGTTGCTTCAGGTCGCCGTCATTGAGAATCACATCATCTGCTCTGGCCTGACGTTGCGCGCGACTCCACTGCGACGCCATGATGGCGGCGACGTCCTCTGACGAGGCGCCGTCGCGCAGGCGGGTTCGCTCCACTTGTTGCGCTTCGGGTGCGTCGATCAGCAGTACGCGATCCGTCAACGCATCCTGGCCGGTCTCCAGCAACAAGGGCGACGACAGTATCGCGTAGGCCGAACCAGCCGAATGCAAGCGTTGCGCTATCTCCTGACGGATCAACGGGTGGAGCAGGATTTCCAGCCATTGCCGTTCTGTCGGATCCGCGAAGACTCGTTGCCGGACAGCGGCACGGTCGAGACTACCGTCGGGATGCAGAACCTGCTGACCAAAATGTTCGGCGATGATTTGCAGTGCCGGTTTGCCAGGTTCCACCACAACGCGTGCCATGACATCGGCGTCGACGACATCGACACCCAGAGCTTGAAATACCTGAGTGGCGGCACTCTTGCCGCTGCCAATGCCGCCGGTCAGGCCAACGATGAATGGTGGTCGCGCGGCCGTGTTGTTCACTGTCAGCTCGCCATGGTGGAGACATAGAGCCGGGTCAGCGCATCACCCCACAGCATGGCGATGAAGCCGGCGCCAGCCAGATACGGTCCGAAGGGGATGGGTATGTTGCGATCCCGTCCGCGGAACAGCAGCAATGCAATGCCCACCACCGCTCCGACCAGCGACGACAGAATGACGATCAGCAGCAGACTTTGCCATCCCATCCAGGCGCCGAGTGCGCCGAGTAACTTGAAATCGCCGTAGCCCATGCCTTCTTTGCCGGTCAGTAGTTTGAATGCCCAGTACAGAGACCACAGTGACAGGTAACCGATGATCGCACCCAGCACGGCGTCTGCGGAGCTGACGGTGGTTTCCGGAAGCAGGGTATTGACCAGCAGCCCAAGCCATAGCAGGGGGAGCGTGATATTGTCGGGCAGCAACTGATGATCGAAGTCGATCATGGTCAGCGAGATCAGGCTCCAGGTCAGCACCAGAAAGGCCAGCGTGAGCCACGTGGCACCGAACTGCCACGCCACGAGTCCTGAGAGCGCGCCGGTCACCACTTCGATAATCGGGTAGCGCATGGAGATGGGCTTCTGACAGCCGGCGCATTTGCCACGCAGCAGCACATAACTGAGGATTGGAATGTTCTGCCAGGCACGGACTGGGGCATTGCATTGCGGGCAGTGTGAATCGGGCTTCACCAGATTGAAGACCTTGTGTTTGGCGGTTGGGTCATCCTTGCTGAACTTCTTTTCGTCCAGTTCAAGAAACTCGCAGCACTGTTGTCGCCAATCGCGCTGCAGCATCACAGGGACTCTATAGATCACCACGTTCAGGAAACTGCCTACCAGGAGTCCGAGGACGATGGAGAGTACGATCAATACCGTCGAGTTGTTCGCAATCAGGTCAAGCACTGTCATGGGTGTCTCACTTGCAGGAAATTAGACGACCTGACCCAGCTGGAAGATGGGCAGGTACATAGCGATCATGAGGCCGCCAATGAGCGTGCCCAGCACGGACATGATGAGCGGTTCCATGAGGCTGGTGAGGCCATCGACGGCGTTGTCGACTTCCGCCTCATAGTAGGTCGCACATTTGTCGAGCATTCCATCCAGCGCGCCAGACTCTTCGCCGATGCCCACCATCTGCGTGATCATGACGGGAAACAGCCCGGTGGTGCGGATAGCGAAATTGAGTTGTTGCCCGGAACTGACGTCATCCTTGATCTTCTTCGTGGCGGTCGAATAAACGATATTCCCCGTCGCACCGGCTACCGAATCGAGTGCATCCACCAGTGGTACACCGGCTGCGAACGTGGTCGACAGTGTGCGGGTGAAGCGGGCGTAACAGGATTTCTCGACGATGGGGCCGATGATGGGCAGTTTCAGTGCGAGCCTGTCCACCGCATTGGCAAAGCCTTTGTAGCGCAACCGCGCTTCCTTGAAAGCATAGGCCGCTATAACCAATATGATGATGACTTTCCACCAGTGGGCGATGGCCAGATCGGAAAGCCCGAGTACGAACAACGTGAAGGCTGGAAGGTCGGCACCGAAGCTGGAGAAAGTCTCCGCGAATTGTGGCACTACTTTGACAAGCAGAATGCCGGTGACGATGAGTGCGACCACCACGACCGCGATCGGGTAGTTCATCGCTTTTTTGATCTTGGACTTGAGTGCTTCGGTCTTTTCCTTGTAGGTGGCGACACGATCCAGCATGGTCTCAAGCGCGCCAGACTGCTCACCAGATTCCACCAGGTTGCAGAACAGTTCGTCAAAATAACGCGGATGTTTGCGGATGGAATCGGCAAAGTTGTTGCCAGCGGCCACGTCGTCACGCACTGATCGCACCAGTTCCGCCATGGAGGGGTTCTCAAGGCTGTCGCCGACAATCTCAAAGGACTGCACCAGCGGAATACCGGCCTTCATCATCGTTGCCAGCTGGCGGCTGAAAACAGCGATATCACCGGGATTAATCTTCTGTTTCTTCGGCCCGAACAGATCCTTGGGCTTGCGTTTGATCTTGGTGGCAATGACTCCCTGCTTGCGCAATTGCGCCTTCACCAAGGCCTGACTGACGCCAGGCATCTCGCCTTTGGTCTTCTTGCCGTTCTTGTCCGTGCCAATCCACAAGTATATGGTCTGGGTGGAGGGAGATTGTGCTGGAGCTGCCATGCTTTACCCCGTAAACAAATACGTAGTCGATCTCGTTCGGTCGGTTCAGGTGACCCGATTCGCTTCTTCCAGGCTGGTTACGCCGCTAGCCACTTTCAACAGAGACGATTGTCGCAGGCTGTTGAATCCTTCCTTGCGTGCCTGGTCAGCAATTTCAATGGAATTGCCGTCCTGCATGATAATACGCGAAATGCCGTCCGTGATGGGAACCACTTCATAGATTCCCAATCGCCCCTTGTAGCCTTCATTGCAGGCGTCGCATCCAACGGGGCGGAAGAGCTTCAATGTCGGCAATTGTTCCGCTGTGAATCCCGCCTCCAGCAATACGTTGTCGGGGAGCTTCACGGGGGTCTTGCAGTGATTGCAGAGCCGTCGGCAAAGGCGCTGGGCGATGATCAGTGTCACCGACGTCGCGAGGTTGAAAGCGGGGATGCCCATGTTGCGCAGGCGCGTGAGGGTTTCCGGGGCGCTGTTGGTATGCAGGGTCGAGAGTACCAGGTGGCCCGTTTGTGCCGCCTTGATCGCAATTTCGGCGGTCTCCAGATCGCGAATCTCGCCCACCATGATGACGTCTGGGTCCTGGCGCAGAAATGCTCGCAGAGCTGTTGCGAAAGTGAGGCCGATTCTGGCATTGACCGGTACCTGGTTCACGCCCTCCAGGTTGATTTCCACCGGATCCTCTGCGGTCGATATATTGGTCTCGGGCGTATTGAGGATGTTCAGCCCTGTGTAAAGAGAAACTGTCTTGCCACTGCCGGTGGGTCCCGTCACCAGAATCATGCCCTGACTCTGTTGCAGTGCATTCATAAAGAGATTTTTCTGCCCGTCTTCATAACCCAGTGCGTCGATGCCCAATTTCGCGCTGCCCGGGTCCAGAATTCGCAGCACAACTTTCTCTCCCCACAGGGTGGGCAGAGTATTGACCCTGAAGTCGATGGCGCGTGTTCTGGATAGTTTTATCTTGATGCGGCCGTCTTGAGGCAGGCGCCGCTCAGAAATATCCATTTGCGACATGATCTTCAGGCGCGACGCAATGCGGTTGGCGATGTTCAGTGGAGGCCGCGCGATCTCCTTGAGGATGCCATCGGTACGGAAGCGGATGCGGTAACTCTTCTCGTAAGGTTCCACATGGATATCCGAGGCGCCTGTGCGGATGGCATCGAGCAGCACCTTGTTGACGAATCGCACGATGGGCGTCTCATCCGCAGCATCGACCGAGTCATTCGCCATGGCGTCGGAATGTGCCATCTCGACATTGAGGCTTTCCAGCTCGACATCGTCCAGCAGGCCGAGCAAGGCATCGCTTCCTTCCATCTGCTCGATCACCAGATCGATGGCGGGCGAGAGCTTGTTCTCGTCGACGATAATGACGTCGGTGCTCAAGCCGGTGTGGAATTTCAGCTCGTCGAACGCGCTGATATTGGT
>JAUSMU010000256.1 GCA_030645995.1 Gammaproteobacteria bacterium
AATCTCTTGCCGCGCAGGCACTTTTGCAGGAACGCTGGTTCGAAGTCAGCACCGGCAACTTCCACGTCATCAGCCAGCTATCCAGGGGGGAGTCCGAGCGCATTGCCCGGGATCTGGAACAGTGGCGCGAGGCCGCCATTATACTGCTGGGGCTGTCGGCCACTGCCGCGCAGGATTCGCTCACCACGCACGTCTATGTGTTCGAGTCCGAGCAGGCGCTGCGTGTCTTCACCGATGGACCGGAGAATGCCTATTACACCTCCTCTCCGCGCGCCGCCTATCTGGCAATGACCGAGTCCGATGCCGCCATGGATCTTGCTCAGCATCACATGGCCCATTACCTGATCAACAACCAGCCGATTGGTATGCCGCGCTGGTACGAAGAGGGCATGGCGCACTATCTCAGTCGTCTGAACATGCAGTCTGATGTGGCCGAATTGCGAGTGCTGTCTCCTGAAGATATGGACCGCGCCATTACCTTCAATGACATGCTGGGGCTGGAGGCGCTGCTCTACGACGACGCCGCGCTTTCCTCGCCCAGAGTCATCCAGATCGCCAATTACAAGGCGGGGCTGTTCATGCACTTTCTACGGCATGCTCATGAGGTGGAAGGCTTCACCGATCGTCGCGAGCAGTTGCGCAATTATGTGGCCCTCTTGCAACAGGGGCGCACGGAGCGCTTCGCTTTCGATCAGGCCTTCGATGCGTCTCCCAATCGGCTCGCCAGCGAATATTTGCGCTATCTGCAGGCTGTGCTGGAAGCAGGCGACCCGGAGCGTACCGTGGTGACGTTCAACTCTCGGGACGAACTCGAAGCAGGGGAAGTCAATGCGGAGGCGCTGACTCTGGCCTTCGGAGAGCTGGCGCTGTACGCGGGTCGGTTGGGACAGTCGCAATCGCTGTTTGGCTCGTTGACGCAAGCGCAGACGTCCATTGGCAGGGCGTATTCCGGACTTGCCGATGCGGTGCGCATGCAGGCTTTCGATAGCGCCGGAGCTAATCGCGACATCGTGGCAACGGACCTGCGCTCCCTGTATCTGCGAGCGCTGACGACGCAGGAGAGTGATCCGCAGTTGCTGCTCGACTATGGACAGTATCTGGACACCGAACTTGGCAACTGCGAGCGCGTCTATACGGAGGCCGAACGGCGGGAGATGGAAGTAGCCATGCGCAATTCCTTCACTGCCGTGCTGAGTCGGCAGCCCGACTCTGCCGAGGTCAATCTGTCTTATGCGCGGCTGTTTCTGTTGCCCGGACAGAATTGGCAGGAAGGCGAAGCCTATCAGCGCAAGGCCTTCGCGACGCTGGCTGCCGACACCTATGTCATGGAACAGGCGATAGACTACGCGATCGCGGCAGGCCGCTTCGACGCGGCACGCGGATATATCGCGAGGCTGGCCAGGCCGATGCATTTCTGGGGAGTCCCTGCATGGGTGACCGACCTGCGCACCAAACTGAATAGCGCCGAGCAGGGGCTGATTTTCGATCCTTGCGCGTCGACGACACCATGATGTCCATCAACCGTGTGGTTATTCTCAGGAGGCACTGACATGCGCCATATGGGATTGCTGATATGGCTCGGCCTGCTGCTGACAGCCGGGCTTTCCAGGGCTGACGTGCTCGATGCGGACAGCCCTGTTCACCCCTTGCTGGAGAGCGTGAGCACGGCCTTGCATGATGCCGGTCTCGATGTCGCTTATAACCTGAACGTTCCGAAAGTGGCCAATAGCGAGCCGCGTCGTCCTCGTCTGGGTGCGCTGGCAGATTTGCCCGCGTTGCGCATGCCCCTGACTCCGGAATTGCTGGAATGGGAGGCTGCGTTTGCTCGCGGGGAGATTGGCGCACTCGTCTGGCTGCCAGACAGCGCTGAGTCGCTGGTTTTGGAGGGTTCCCCTGATTTCTCGCAGTTCTATGATGTCTGGCTTGACGCCTCGGCACAGGAGCGAGTCTTCATCAGCTGGCATATCGACGATGTTCAGTTGATCGAGTCGTTGCAGGCCGCGTTGTTGAATGGCTGGGCTGTCGGCATTCGACCGCAGCAGGTCGAGCAGGCCGGGAGGTTGTATGCCACGGCAGGGCAGCGTTTCGTTGTCGATAGCGAGGCTGCCCGCGATTATGCCGGTGCGGTCACCGAGTTTCAGTTGTTGGGAGAACAGCTGCGGCGGGGCAGTGCTTCCGTGCTCAATCCGGAGAGCAGGGAGGTGCGCAGACTGGCTTCACGTGAGCCCGAAGTGTTCCTGAAAGAAGGGCTGGGAGATGAATTTGAGGCATCCACCATTCCCGAAATAATTGTGCCCGGCGGAATAGCATTCGGCGAGGATGCGGTCTTTAAGAATGAGCTTGTTCAGCTGATTTTCGAGAGTGATCGCCTGTGGTTGCAGGATGCCGGTGGCCAGCGTTTCAGCCTTCCTGCCGAGGACGTGGGCACGTGGAAGGCGAGCTTCGATTTCGCCGCGCGCTCGGAGATTATCGGTTCCGATGCCGTTGTCGATATCGATGAAAGGAGCCGGGTAAGGATTTCGTCGGCGCTTGAGGACACCGACGCCGGTGTCGAATTGATCAGGATAGATACCGAGCCATTCAAGTATGTGCAGCGTCTCGATGTCCGCAAGAGTGTAATCATCGACACCGAGGTGAACTTTTTTGTACGGGATGCGTATACAGAATTTGCGACGGAGTATGAAGTGCGCTTTCTGCAGGCGGACAGCTTGCGGATAGCGCGCACCCAGGCGGCGGTGGTCTACCGTTATGAATCGGCAACGCAGGTGGTTGAGCATGTCGACATCTGGGGGCCGGATGGCTTCCGGCTGAAAGGACGCACCGATTTCGAAGGGCTCGGCAGCAGTACCGCCAATGCTGCGCGTCATGCTGCCTGGGTCGCGCTTTTTCGCTCGGCACTGAACGGCGAGCTGGATTTTTCGCGCGGGCGTTATGAATTCATGAAGGTAGATAAGGCGGGGCGGTCAACGCCGTCCCGGTTGTGACAGAATCATGGTGAGGACTGCTGCGGCATTGCTCTGGTTGATGCTGATGATGCTCAGCATCATTGTCCCCGGCTGCGTCATGATTCCTCTGGATCTGGGATTTTCCCGCGACATCGCGCTGGAGTCACAGATTCTGCCGCAGACGGCCGATGCGTTTCCGGAGATCGACACGCTGGCACTCAATCAGGAGATTGGTGATTTCCTTGACCGTGAGGTCACCACACGCAGCAGTGGTCCGGAGATTGTGCAGCGCCTCCAGGAATTACTGTTCGGCCCCGATCATCTCAC
>JAUSMU010000258.1 GCA_030645995.1 Gammaproteobacteria bacterium
AATCTCGTACCCCTCCTGATGCAGCAGGCGATGGTGATGTCGACACAGCAGCACGAGATTATCGAGCCTCGTCTCGCCGCCATCGCACCAGTGCTGCACATGGTGTGCATCCACGTAGCGGGATTCACAACAGCCTGGAAACCGGCAACCACGATCACGGATATGGAGAGCACGTCGGATTGAAGGCGGAATAGCGCGGGTCTTGCGGCCGATGTTCAGCACATTGCCGCTGGCATCTTCCAGCACTGGGAGCAATGAAGCGTCGCAGCACAGGCGCTTGGCGGTGGCTGGTGACAGCGGCAAGTGATGAGCGCCGCTCTCAATTGAGCAGTGCTGTTCACTGCCACGTTCGATGTGAACCACGACCTGATATTTGTCGGCGGACGACAGCGACTGCAATCCTTCCTCCATCGTGCTCATCGCCTGCTCGGCCAATGCGAGCAGTGCATCGACACGTTTCTGCGGGAACGTTTTTTCCGGGAGATTTGCAGTTTCTTCATCCGTAACGACAGGGGGATTCTGTGCAGCAACCATCGCTTCCACTGCTTTCATGAAGACGGCGCCGTCTTCCGGTGTCATTCGGCCTCGCAGCACCAGCATCCCATCGTCGTCAAAGTAGCAGGTGAGTTCGCGCGCTTCGTACTGGCTCTCGTCACGGCGGTCATCCGTCAGGCTTTCTGTACGGCGATATTTTCGCACCAGTTGCTCGACGTGCAGCGCGGTGCCATGAAGCGCCACCTGCAGCAGCATCTGTTCATTTTCCGGCGTCGCGGAACGGGTCATGGCGCGCACTTTGGAATAGCTGATCGTGCCGGAGCGGAACGCCTCGTCGATGGCGGGCAGTGTCGACAAACTCTGCGCCACGCGCACTTTTGCACGCGCAGCGCCCAGATCACTGCCGCAGTGGTAGTTGAGCCACTGGGCGGGCGATTTGATGCCGTAGCCCTCCCATGCGTCACGCTCGATGAGCGCAGCGAGCAGTGACAGGAAGCGATGTTGAGCGGCGTTGATGTGCCCGGCGAGACGGGTAATCTCGTCGCTTAGCGCGGCGTTGTCTGCAGGGATGAGAGCGAGAGAAGAGGGCTGTGACATGAGACGATTCCTCCTTGGAAAGGCCACAAATGGGCGGTCATAAAACACTGTTTATATGTCCATGTTGTAGCCCTATCTCGATGATTTTGCTGCCAAATATCCACCTATATTTTCATGAATGCTGGTCAGAGCGCTCTCGATCCGCAGATCATAAAAAGCGATACGTTCAAAATCAATTTAACCGGACACTACTGATTCAAGGAAGGTATGAAATTGACTTCGGTTACCCCGTAATTATCCCACAGCGTCGCCTTGCAACTGGATGGAGAATTGCGCAACAATCCAGTCACCTCTATTCCCGCTAGGCGTGAGCACTATGCCAGCTACTCTGACGTTGAAGAATATTCCGGACGCTCTGTACGAACGCCTGAAGGCATCTGCCGCGAAGCACCGGCGGAGCGTGAGCAATGAGGCAATTACCTGTCTTGAGTCTGTGTTGTTGCCGATGAAATTGAGCCCAGCGGAGCGAATTGCTCGTGCTCGTGGTCTGCGAGCTGTGCTGCCCAAAGGTGAATTTTTGGCAGAAGACATTGATGCGATGAAGCGAGATCTATCGTAACCCAGTAATAGCTACCACTCCCATTCAGCAGTCCGCTCCACTTGAGAAATCGACTCAAGCGCGCCATCACCACTTTCAGCGCTTAACCTCCCCACGCCGCACCACCGTGCGACGAAGGGGGATAGACCCGCTTATGCCAGATCGAAGCGGTCGGCGTTCATGACCTTTGTCCACGCGGCGATGAAGTCCCGTACGAACTTCTCCTTGTTGTCGTCCTGCGCGTAGACCTCGGCGTAGGCGCGAAGGATGGAGTTGGACCCAAACACGAGATCAACCCTGGTCGCCGTCCACTTCACCGCTCCCGTCTTGCGCTCACGCACTTCGTACAGGTTGTTGCCCGCAGGCCGCCACTGGTAGCGCATGTCCGTGAGAGCCACGAAGAAGTCTGTGGTCAGTGCGCCGACGCGATCCGTGAACACGCCGTGGCGGGTGCCGCCGTGGTTGGTGCCCAGAACCCGCATGCCACCGATCAGTGCGGTCATCTCGTGCGCGGTCAGACGCATGAGCTGTGTGCGGTCGAGCAGCAACTCTTCGGCGCTCACCACGTAGTCCTTCTTGAGCCAGTTGCGGTAGCCGTCGTGGATCGGCTCCAGTACCTCAAAGGACTCGATGTCCGTCATGGCCTGGCTGGCATCGCCACGGCCGGGCGCAAATGGAACAGCCATGGCGAAACCCGCCGCCTTGGCCGCCTGTTCGACGCCCATGTTGCCGGCCAGCACGATGACATCGGCCACGCTGGCACCGGTGTCGGCGGCGATCTTTTCAAACACGCCGAGTACCTTGGCCAGGCGCTGTGGCTCGTTGCCTTCCCAGTCCTTCTGCGGCGCCAGACGAATGCGCGCGCCATTGGCACCGCCACGTTTGTCGGAGCCCCGGAAGGTGCGGGCGCTGTCCCAGGCGGTGGCGACCATCTCTCCCACGCTCAGTCCGCTGGCAGCGATCCTGGCCTTGACGGCGGCGACGTCGTAGTCGGTGCGTCCAGCAGGGACAGGGTCCTGCCAAATGAGATCTTCCTGCGGGATTTCGGGGCCGATGTAACGGGCTTTCGGGCCCATGTCACGGTGCGTCAGCTTGAACCAGGCGCGTGCGAAGGTCTTGGAGAAGTAGTCCTGATCCTTGTGGAAGCGCTCCAAGATCTGCCGGTAAATCGGATCCATCTTCAGCGCCATGTCGGCGTCGGTCATGATCGGGTTGTGGTGCTGCGAGGGGTCTTCCACATCAGCAGGCTTGTCTTCCGGCTTGATATTGATCGGCTCCCATTGCGATGCACCGGCGGGGCTCTTCTTCAGCTCCCACTCGTAGTTCAGAAGCAGGTCGAAATAGCCGTTGTCCCACTGGGTAGGATGAGTCGTCCAGGCGCCTTCGAGGCCACTGCCAACAGCATTGCGGCCAACGCCGCGCGTGGTGTTGTTGATCCAGCCCAGCCCTTGCTCGTTGATGTCAGCGGCTTCAGGGGCTGGCCCCAGAAGCGCGGCATCGCCGTTGCCGTGGCACTTGCCCACCGTGTGTCCGCCTGCAGTCAGGGCGACGGTTTCTTCGTCGTTCATGGCCATGCGGGCAAAGGTCAGGCGCACGTCATGCGCCGTCTTGAGCGGGTCGGGCTTGCCGTTCACGCCTTCGGGGTTCACATAGATCAGCCCCATCTGCACTGCGGCGAGGGGGTTTTCGAGGGACTCGCGGTTGTCGCTGTCGTCATAACGCGTGGACGCCAGCCACTCCTTTTCGGAACCCCAGTAGGTGTCTTTTTCGGGGTGCCAGATGTCCTCGCGGCCAAAGCCGAAGCCGAAGGTCTTCAGCCCCATGGATTCATAGGCGGCATTACCCGCGAGAATGATCAGGTCCGCCCAGCTGAGTTTGTTGCCGTACTTCTTCTTGATTGGCCAGAGCAGGCGACGCGCCTTGTCCAGATTCACGTTGTCGGGCCAGGAGTTGAGCGGTGCAAAGCGCTGATTGCCCGTGCCACCACCACCCCGGCCATCGGTGGTGCGATAGGTGCCGGCCGCATGCCACGCCAAGCGTATCATGAGGCCGCCGTAGTGCCCCCAATCCGCAGGCCACCACTCCTGGCTGTCGGTCATCAGGGCGTGCAGATCCTTCTTCAGTGCCGCTACATCGAGCGTCTTGAGCTCTTCACGATAATTGAATCCAGCGCCCAGAGGATTGGTCTTGCTGTCGTGTTGATGGAGAATGTCGAGGTTAAGCGCCTTCGGCCACCATTCCATATTGGCCATATCAGATGACGTGGCACCTCCGTGCATTACCGGGCACTTGCCCGCCGTGTTGGAATCCGTCTTTTCCATGAGTCTCTCCTTCGCTGCTTGAATGATTCAATAGTCGATCTGGAGCTTAGCCCTCGCTCTGCGCTTAAGCCATTTCAATTTCCGCATCAAACCGTTAGTCTTGTGCCACATGCAGGACAGGTATGGCTAATAACAATAATCAAGCTTGATCAGGAGAGTCCGAGATGAAGATGGCAAGACGGGTAGTTTCACGAATCGTTGTCACCGCTAGTGCGATTGCCTGTGTGCCACTGGCCCTGGGCCAGACAGGCACCAGTGTGAACCAGGGAGACTGGCCGGCTTACCACGGCAATGAAATGTCTCAGCGTTATTCACCGCTAGATCAGATCAACGCCGAAAACGTTGGCTCACTGGAACTGGCCTGGAGTTTTTCTACCAAGAATTTCGGACCGCCCACTGATTTCACCAACCCGTCAACGCCGCTCGAAATTGACGGTGTTCTTTACGCGGACATTGGCATCACGCGAAATGTTGTCGCACTGAACGCCACCACGGGAGAAGTACTGTGGTTGTGGCGCCCAGATGAAGGCAAACGCTTTGACAAAGCGCCGCGCAAGGGCGCCGGCCGCGGTGTGGCTTACTG
>JAUSMU010000261.1 GCA_030645995.1 Gammaproteobacteria bacterium
CCGGAGCCAGCTGCCACATCTCTGCACAGAGGCGATTGACGTAGGTATAACGTCCCTGCAGATCCTTGGTGAAAATGTGAGCACCTACATTGTCCAGCAATGCGCGCAGCCCGAGCAGTTCTTCTGTTGTTTTTTGCATACACTCCAGTGGAATCTGTTGCGGTAGAGCATTTTTCTGTGGGACTTTTCCTACATGTCAGCCTTCTGGCGATTCTAGCCAGCTGTCACGCACGAATACCAGTACCAGTTTGGGGGGTATTGCTTTTTATCAGTCATGAGTGACTTCGTGTAAACTGCCGGTCTGTTGTTTTTTGGCGAAAGAGACCCACTTTATGTACGACATCGTTCAAGATTATTACGGCCGCCAGTTGCAGAATTCGGCGGATCTGAAAACCAGTGCCTGCTGTGACATCAGCCAGGTGCCGCAGTGGCTCAAACCTTTGCTGGCCCGCATTCACCCCGAGGTGCTGTCGCGTTACTACGGCTGTGGGCTGGTGTGCCCGCAGTTGCTCGAAGGGTGCCGGGTGCTCGATCTTGGTTGTGGTACCGGGCGTGACGTCTATGCACTGGCACAGCTCGTAGGGCCAACCGGCCTGGTGGTCGGCGTGGATATGACCGACGAGCAGCTGGCCGTGGCGCAGCAGCATCAGGCCTGGCACGCCGAGGCCTTCGGTTACGACAATGTGCGTTTCCTGAAGGGCTACATCGAGAAGCTGGACGAGCTGGACCTGCAGCCGGGCAGTTTCGATGTCATCGTCTCCAACTGCGTGGTCAATCTTTCGCCAGACAAGGATGCTGTGCTGCGTGGCGTGCAGCGGCTGCTGAAACCGGGCGGAGAGTTCTACTTCTCCGACGTCTATGCCGACCGCCGCGTGCCCGATGCGGTGCGCAATGATCCGGTACTCTACGGCGAGTGTCTCGGTGGTGCGCTGTATTGGAACGACTTTCTGCGCATCGCCATCCGCCAAGGCTTTGCGGACCCGCGTCTGACTGAGGATCGTCCACTGGAGATCACCGATGCGGCGCTGCAACCTCGCGTTGGCAACCTGCAATTCTTCTCTGCCACTTATCGTCTGTTCAAACTCGATGAGCTGGAGAGCGCCTGTGAAGACTACGGCCAGGCGGTTATCTACAAGGGCACGATCCCCGAGCATGCCAGCAGCTTCGAGCTAGACAAGCACCACTACATCGAGACCGGCCGTGTGTTCCCCGTCTGCGGCAACACCTGGCACATGCTCAAGGGCACGCGCTTTGCCCCGCATTTCGAGTTCATCGGCGATTTTTCGCGTCACTATGGGCTGTTCGAAGGCTGTGGCAGCAGCATGCCGTTTGATGAGAACAGTGGCGGTGCATTGCAAGGCGGGGCCTGTTGTTGAGTCAGGCGTCCATAACAATTACAACAGGAGCACCGCCATGCCGCTTTCACGAAGAACACTGCTGAGAATCATGACGACCAGTGTCGCGGTCGCCAGCTTGCCGCTTCCTCTGCGGGCACAGCAAGGTAATCAAGTGCACACCATCGCCGGTGGCGGCGTTACGGCGCCCATCATCAATCCTTATGGCATCGTGTTCGGCCCCGACGGTGCGCTGTATTTCTGCGAAGTGGATACCGGCCTCACCCGGCGGCTGAGCCTGGGCGACGGCCTGCTCACCACCGTTGCGGGGAATGGTCAGAAGGCCTATGCGGGCGATGGTGGCGCCGCGCTCGCAGCATCGTTCTCCGCTCCGCACGAGATCCGTTTTGATAAAGACGGCCACCTGTTTGTCGTCGAGCGCGACGCGCATGTGGTGCGTCGCGTTGATGCCGTCACCGGCATTGTCTCCACTGTGGCTGGCACCGGCGAGGCGGGTTTCTCGGGCGACGCCGGGCCTGCCAATCGCGCCCAACTGCGTCAGCCCCACAGCATCGCCTTTGATGCCGATGGCAATCTGCTGATCTGTGACATCGGCAACCATCGGGTGCGCCGCGTGAATATGGCAGATGGCACCATCAGCACGCTGTCGGGCACCGGTGAACGTGAGCAGACGCCCGACGCCGCGCCGCTGGCTGGCACCCACCTGCGCGGGCCGCGCTCGCTCGACACCGACGATGACGGCAACGCCTATCTGGTGCTGCGCGAAGGCAACGCGGTGTTCAAGCTGGATCTGCGTGCGCAGACTCTGCAGCGCATCGCCGGTACCGGCGAGAGCGGCTACACGGGGGATGGTGGCGCAGCAATCGACTGCACTTTCAACGGCCCCAAGGGCATCGCCTACTCGGCCGAGGACCACAGCCTTTACATCGTCGACACCGAGAACCACGTTATTCGTCGCATGGATCTGGCATCGGGAGTCATCAGCACAGTGTTGGGCACTGGCGCGGTGGGTGATGGTCCGGACGGCGATCCGCTGGGCTGTGCGCTGGCGCGTCCGCATGGGGTGTGCGTGCGTGACGGCGTGCTCTATGTAACCGACAGCGAGAACCACCGCCTGCGCGCGGTGGCCATCACCTGAACAGCAGCCCACCACAGTCAGTGGTGGCTTGTATTGAATCGATTCACCCTGGCGCTTTGCGCCTCCTTCCAGGTGCTGAGTTCTGAGGGCCGCAGACCGTAGCGCGCCAGGACGCCCTCGTGGATGCGGCGTAATTCCTCGACGATCAATGCTTGGACTTCTTTACGCAGCTCGTCATCAGGCACGGCCGCCTCCACCGCCTGCCGGATCAGCGTCAATGCATCCTGCTGCGGCTGCGTCACCACCTCACGAATCGTTTGCTTGATCAAGTCTCGCCAGGTCAGCCGTAGCGGGTCCGGCTCCGCCAACTCCTGCCGGATGGTCAGATATTCCTGCGTCGAACGCTCATACGCCCACACATACAGATCGCGCAGCAACTCCACGCGGGCCATTTCATACACGCCGAGAATCGCGCGGCTGTACGCCTGTTCTGGAACGCCGAGGAAGGTAAGTGGGCACAGGTTGGCGCGGAACAGCGGCAGGTTGGCGGCCAGCCGCGAGGTGCGTTTATTGATGTCCGCGAAGGGCTGCAGATAGGGCAGATGCACCATCAGGAAGAAGGATTGCTCGAACGGATCGCGAATCTGCCTGGCCTTGTGCAGCAGAACAGTCAGCGTCTCGTCGATTTGCGCGGGCACCGACAGCGGGCGATAGACGCTCTTGCCGATATCCACCACATGCTGGCGCACGTTGCCCTCGTCCTCGGGGTTGGGCAGCAGATTCTCAGCGAGCGCGGCGTGCAGATTCATGATCGTGAAGCGATCCAATGTCGCTTCCGGTTTCAGAGCGCCGCCGCTCTCGGCCAACATTTCGATGGCGTTCTTGTGGTTCAGAATCATCTGCGTTTCCACCGCCGCCTTGCCCTTGGCCGCCCGCCCATGCTCGATCAGTTCGCGCGTGTCAAGCCGCGAATAGGTGTTGCCCTCCAGCTGGCTCGATGCCCAGGACAGGTCGATCAACAAACGGTTGAGAATTGCGCGGCTGAAGGTGCCTGCGGGGGCGTTGACCTGCGCGGTGGTCCCGATGCGATGCAGTTGGCGACGCAGTGCAGCTGATAGGTACCAGCTGGTGTTGGGCTGATACGCATCGAGGAAGTCGCGCTGATACCCCACCGGATGGCGCGCCTGCACGGGTTGATCGACATAGGCCAGAATCTCCCGGCTGTCGGCAGACAATGGGATGAAAGACGGGAACGCATTGAGGCTGTATGGGGGATCGATGCGGGGTTCGGCGAGGGCATATGTGTACGCCTGTGGTTGTGGCGCACCTTGTGTCATGAAGTAGCGGCGAGCGCGCCCCTCGCCGCTGGCGACGATCTGGCGTCCTGCGATCAGGCCACTGATCCAGCGCTGCGCCGTGCGCCGGGGCAGATGTGGATGCTGGGCGAGCAGTGTGGCCAGCGTCAGGCCGGTGGGTGCTGCCTGGATGGTGGGCAGCAGGTCGGTAGCGGAATCGAGGTTGCTCATGGTGGCGCCGTTTTCTGCAGTAAGTGGCGCTATTATGGCGCAGTATTTAAAACTGCGCCACTCCCGCAGAAGGTCCATATGCCACGTCTCTGCCCGCGAGATATAAGGCTCTCAGGCTCTGTACTTCAAATCCCCAACTGACTATGCTGCCTTCCGAAGTGGCCCTGAATCTCCCGCACTCACGGCCTCAACAGAAGCCGGGAAGAGGTTGTTCATGCGCTCACTGTGGTCCGTCATCTCTGTTAGTCTCCTGTTCTCCACCGCCGCGCATGCCGCTCCGCTCTGGCAGTTTGACGCAGACTCCGCCGCCGCCGCGAGTGTGCAATTGCCCGCCAACGCGGTGAATGCCCAGGCTGTCACACTCTCTGCCTCCATGCTCGAAGCCCTGACGATCGGCAGCGAACTGACCCTCTCGCTGGCCGGGCAGGATCTCGTTTTTGCAGTTGCTGCAGAGCAGCGCTTCGACAACGGCGACCGCGGTCTTCGCGCCGTGCTCGTGGGCGGCGACGGCAGCCAGATCGTCTCGATGACCATTGGCGCCTCCACCGTGATGGCCACTGTTTACGCGCCGCAGGGCAAATACGTGTTGCAGGCACAACGTGAAAGCTACGGTGAAGGCAGCCGCTACGTCGGCTACGTGTTCAATGAATCCTCCGGCATCTGGATGCTGCCAATGGATGAAGGCGCCGCCTCTGAAGTCACTGAGGCAGAAACCAGCAGCGGTGGCCTGCAGCTGCAGCAAGCCGTGGCTAGTGCGGATATCACCATCACCCAGAATTTCAGCGCCACCCCCGTGCTGCTCGGCGGCACGCTGGACGCCATGATTGAAATCAAGAACAACACCACCGCGACGATCACCGGCGAGACGCTCAAGATCATGGATATTTTTGACCGTGCCGACTTCGACGAAAGCAGCGCTGGCTGCACGTTAAGGAACGTCACGTACAGTAATGGTGTCTTCAAGGAATTGCATTGCCCTGTCAATAATCTGGCAGCCGGTGCCACGCTGAATGTCAATTACAGCGTCCGCACTACGCAAAATTCCACCCCCTCGGTGACCAGCAACGTGGAGCTGGACGGGGCTGGCGACACCGCCTTCATCACCGTCGTCAACGACACGCTCAAGGACACCGACAACGACGGCATCAGTGATTTCAACGAGAACATCCTCGGCACCAACCTCAATAGCGCCAGCTCCGGCCCACAGGAAGGCGCGAATGCCGAGATCGATCTCCTGCTGGTGTACACGCCGCGCTTTGTCGCCGACTCCAGCACCGGCAACCCCATCCAGGATCTGAATCAGCTGATTCAGGAAACCAATGACATGTACGCCACCTCCGGCGTCGGCATCACCTTCCGCGTCGCCGCGTACCGACAGGTGAATTACACCGAGACCACCGGACTGACGCCGATGCTCGACGCCATGGCCGAGAGCAAAGGCGTGTTCGAGGACATCAACTACCAGCGCATGGCCAGCGGTGCAGACCTGGTAGTGCTGGTGGATGGTTTCAACGAGGGCTCGGATCAGGTGTGTGGTCTGGCGCATGCCGGCGGCACAGCAGCGCTCGGCGACTTCAGCTACACCAGCTCGCGCGCCGTATTCGCCGTGAATTACCGCGCTGGCGTGGAATCCGGCCGTGGTGAGGGCTGCGACAACATCACGGTGGCGCACGAGATCGGGCACCTGCTCGGCCTCGGGCATTCGTGGGTGGAGCAGAACCAGAAAGGCGAGACCATCGGCACCTTCCCATGGTCACTGGGGCATGGCGTCACCGGCTCGTTCCACACCATCATGGCCTACGACGAACACTTCCCCAACGGCGTGCAGCTGCCGCTGTTCTCCAACCCCCGCCGCAACAACTGCAAAGAGCAGGCTTGCGGCGTGCCGCGTGACAATCCAACCTCCGGCGCCGACGCCGTCTTGGCGCTGAACACCGTGCGCTTCCAGGCCGCTCGCTACTTCAGCCCGCGCCCGGCCGTCAGCCTCGTCGCCGCCAATGGCTCCGCCACCGGCGCAACATTGAAGGCCGGCGTCATCCGCACCGGCGGCCCACAAGGCACCAGCACCACCTTCGCCTCACAGTTCACGGGCACCGATGCAGTGAGCCTGGTCGGCGACCTCTCCATCGACCCGATGCACGTCGGCCGCAATGGCAAGACCCACATGGTCATCGCCGCACAGGGCGTCGGTTACTTCCAGGTGAACGCCAGCGGCGGCTATGTCCCATGGGACGGCAACCCGGCGACGCTGCAGGGCAGCATCGCCTCGCGCCCGCTGAAGTCCGTAGAACAACTGACGGTCTTCAAGGACCTGGCGTTTGCCAACGTCGGCATTCCCCAGGTGTCGCTGGTGGTGTTCTTCGCCTACTCGGTGGATGGCACTGACACGTTCATCTACAGCAGCTCAGGGGTGCCGTTGACGATCCAGTGATGGGTGGACGGATTCCAACTGGCAGGCCTATAATCGAGCCACAGGTAAGCGTGAGATTGGTAGAGGTTGCTGGAAACGGCGGCAGCCCGGATGGGCGGGATCCTCGAACTCAGGACCTGTATTTTTTTCAAGACGCCCGCTCTCATGCGGGCGTTTTGTTTTCC
>JAUSMU010000264.1 GCA_030645995.1 Gammaproteobacteria bacterium
GCGCTATTACACGCAGATATCGCAGCATCAGTCTGCGGCAGAGGTGTTCGAGCGCGCACTCAATATCACACGTATCAGCGATGGTCTGCTAAGCCCGCTGCAATTGCCGGTGCTGGAGGAACTGATCGAAGCACACAAGGCAGCTGGCGCCTGGCAGCTGGCAGATGACCGCGAGCATCTGGCTTATTACCTGAATACCCGCCTGTATGCGCCCGGAACCCAGGCATACGCGGATGCTGCAGTGGCGTTGGGCGAATGGAAGATGCTGGCCTTGCGTGGCAATCTGCTGGGCAATTCCGCATTGGGCAACATCCGGGAAGTCGAGAGCCTGCGTGAGATATATCGAATGGCGCTGGTGAGTCCTGTGGGCAGTGAGATGCCGGAGCAGAACCTGCCGGCACAGAACCTCTCAGAACCAGCCATGTCCAAACAAACCCACTTTGTCTTGCTCTATGGCAAGGCTCTGACGGAATACAATCTGGCGGAGTACTCGTTGCGCACGCTGCCAATGCAAATGCAGCGCCCTGTCGAGCGCTATATTTCCGAATACGTGTGTACCGATGTCGTAGGGGCCAATGGCCAGGTCTCCCGCTCCTGCGCCACTGTGCGGCGTGAGAATCCGCTTTATCGCGAAATGGAGATGCAGCGCGACTTCTATCGTAACCGCATCAAGTCGGCAATGGTGGCCCTTGAGGACAGTGTGGACGAGATGCACGCTCTGCTGGCGACCGAGCCAGCCTTGCAGGCCCCCGATGGTATTCCTGCGCAACAACGCCTGGATGAGTTGACGACGCTGTATGGCACTGTCAATCGGGCCTTTCGGCGCAGCGTAATCCTTTGGTAGACAGGTTTCAGATAGACCTGGCACGGTGCGGTTGCCTATAATCGCCGCCCTCTATCAAGCCAGCTTTGGCGGCATCATTTATCGGAGAATTGTGTGGATGCGTTTCTGATTTCCGCCGGAGTAGTGGCGCTGGCCGAGATTGGCGACAAGACTCAGTTGCTGGCATTCATCCTCGCTGCGAAATTCCGTCGCCCCGTGCCAATCATCCTTGGCATTCTGGTCGCGACACTTCTCAATCACGGCTTTGCCGGTGCCATCGGTACCTGGTTGACCGCCCTGATCGCGCCGGACACGATGCGCTGGATACTGGGGCTGTCTTTCCTGGCGATGGCGGGCTGGACGCTGATTCCCGATAAGTTTGATGAAGACGATGCCAAGCTTGCGCGCATGGGAGTATTCGGTGCCACCCTGGTGGCGTTCTTCCTGGCGGAAATGGGCGACAAGACGCAGGTTGCCACGGTGGCACTGTCAGCCCACTACCAATCGCTGGTGGCAGTAGTGATGGGAACAACACTGGGGATGATGATAGCCAACGTCCCGGCCGTCATTCTGGGTGACCGGATTGCCGACAAGGTTCCGGTGCGCACGGTGCATCTGGTTGCGGCAGCGATCTTTGCCGTGTTGGGTGTGGCGGTGCTTCTTGGTGCAGGAGCCGGTCTGTCTGCGTCATGACACTGTCGCACGATTCTGTTTCAATCGTGGCAATAGCAGGCAACATGCTGATTTAACAGGCCTTGGCTTGTCGCCTTCAGGGGCCTGTGCAAGAATGGCGTCCGCTCGTCGTACCAACCTGCAGCGCCTGTTTGATGTGCCCGGTGCGACTTCCACAATCTGATTCATCACGGGGTTTTTCATGGCAAACAAGAGTCTGGCCATTATTGCCGCAATCG
>JAUSMU010000268.1 GCA_030645995.1 Gammaproteobacteria bacterium
AGTGATTGATGCAGCTGCACCGCTCAGGCCGTTCAGGTTCAGAGCCAGAGTGTTCGCTGTAGGAACCGCTGTCAGTGCGCCACGGCTGATTGTCAGCGCGCCGCCAGTACCAGCCAGGTTAACTGTGGCGATAGCACTGGAATCGATAGTGGACGTGCCGTAGCTGCTCAGAGACACAGTAGAAATCACGCCAGCAGTAGAAGCGGACGCAGCATTCTTGTCAGCGATAGTCACAGTGCCGTTCACTTTACCCACTACGGTAGCAGATGCAGTGGCGGCCTTGTCCTGGTTAACGGTTACTGCAGTAGTTGCAGTGCCGCCAGTGACAGTGACGTTACCCTGAGTACCAGTGGTATTCACGGCATTGGTCAGAGACTCAGTGATAGTCACAGTAGTACCGCCAGTAACTGCTACGTCTACTTGGTCAACGGCCGCACTGGTAGTGTTTGTCACAACAACAGCGCCAGCTGCAGCAGTGGTAGCACCGATTACGATTTCGTTCCCGCCATCGCCATCGGTTACACTGCCGGAGGCAGCAACAGTGATGTTTTTACCGCCATTCACAATCAAAGTACCATCATCGTCATCCAATTCTGACACAGTGGCTGAAACGTCAGTAGTGGCTGAAGCTGTCAGGCTCCCCACTTTGGCAGTGATGCTCTTGAAAGTAGCGTTCAGAGATGTCAGGCCCGTCCAAGAAGTGCTGTCCAAAACCACCTCATTATTGGAGACAAGTTTGACGGTCTCAATGTTAGTTATGGAGGTGGCAAGAGGAGTAGCGAAAG
Source organism: Gammaproteobacteria bacterium (assembly GCA_030645995.1). GTDB lineage: Bacteria > Pseudomonadota > Gammaproteobacteria > Pseudomonadales > Pseudohongiellaceae > UBA5078. Next base: position 786 of record JAUSMU010000268.1, read on the forward strand.
CAGCACTCTGAGTAATGTTCAGCGTGTCACTACCTGCGCCGCCATTCAGTACATCGCCAACGGTAAAGGTTGGTGTAGTGGCAGTGGTTTCAACAGCGTTGAACGTATCAGTACCTGCACCGCCATTGAACGTGTCTCCGCCAGTGGTCAACGTGAAGATTTGACCAACATTTGATTGGCCATCAACCACGGTGTTAGCTGCAGTGACAGAAGCCGCTGTGCTGGTAACAGTTGCGATAACATTCTGCAGACCGGCCAGAGTAGTGCCGCTCAGTTGCTTTTCAACAGAGTAGTAAGTTGCAACAGTCACTTTATTAGCCAGTGCCGCTGCAGCATTTGCCCATGCAGTGTTGGTAGACGGAACTGCCTTCACAGCATTGATGGCATCAACAACCACGTTGGAGCGTGTTGCGCCGGCATTCAGTTGGCCAACCAGGATAGTTACGGCAGCAGCTTTATCAGCAGCAGCCACTTCTGAACCTACCAGGTTATTGACGAATCTTTCAGCAAATTCCTGGTTAGTCAGGAATGTTGGGTAAATGCTCTTGTATTCGTTGGTGTTAGCAACGTTTGCAGCGATCTGCTTGACGGTCTGTCCTGCTTCTTTTGCTGCTACGAGGTCTGACAGAACACTTGCGCCTGGTGCGGCACCAAACATGCCGACCACCAGTTGGATAATCTCGGTACGAGCTTCAGCTGTTATAGCCATTTGTAACTCCTTAAGTTTATTACAATTTGTTTTATCCGATTGTGACATGCCAATAAGCAGCAGATGACCCCACTCGGTTGTGCCAAGGATACGCAAGTCAACTCTCATCCCTTGTGACTGTAGTCACACTGAAGAAAATTTCCCACGTTTCCGTGATAACTCCCACTTGGGTTACTCATTAAATCTCGACCACAAGCGGACACGCTCGGCGATGTTACCCGTAGCGGGCATCGAACACAACCTGTTTGTGGCGTTAAGTCTTGGCTGTAACCATCTATTTTTAAAGAATTATATGCTTATTCAAAAAGCGACGCTGACGCCGACTTCAAGCGTGGTATCCAGGCTTTCGAACAACTCTATATTGCTGTTCTGTCGCTGGTGATAGAAGTTCACGAGCAGCGCCACGTCTGTGTACAGCGGCTGTCGGTATTGAAGGAGGAGGTAACTGCGGCGCAGCCAGCGATCGGCCCCGTTGGCCAGCACGGGGCTGTAGCCGTTGCGGTCGGTCAGTTCGGTGTGGTTGAGCTGCGCGCTGAAGAGTCCCTTGAGGAGAGGAAACTGCCAGTCCATCTGCAATTGCCAACCACCACGATCGCCACCCGGCCGACCGTTTTGGAGCGCGTGATTCTGCAGGAGGCTCGCTTCGACGCCCAAGGTGCCTTGCCGGGAACCGAGCCACAACGGGCAATTAATGCCCGCGCCAGCCTTGCTCTCCACCGAGTTCAGATTGCTCTGATCGTGATAGAGCTGATGCTGAACTGCCAGCGCGTAGTTGGGTTGGCAGCTCCGAACGTTGGCACCGATATAGTGGGCACTGCCCTCTGTCGCTGTATAAAGTGGACTACCACCGAATAATAGATGACTGACGCCTGCATTGAGCTGCCATGTATGGTCGCGGTCGGGGCGCACGAAGGCATAACGACTCTCCAGCTGCAGCAGATCGGAGTCGGTGTCTTCACTGACGCGGCCGCGCATCTCCACTAGCACATTGTGTTGATGATCGGAGGCCAGTTGGCGGTAGCGGCCAGCCATGCGCATATTGATGAAGGGGCCACTGACGGGGCGATATTCAGGATTGAGCGTCAGCAGCACCGGCTCGCCCGACAACGTCAGCGTAATCTGCCCCGGGTCGGGCGCGCCATTGAGGTTATTGTCATAGCCCGTCAGCACATCAGCCTGAAACCCATGCTGTCTGGTCTGTCGGCGCCAGGATTGCTTTCTGTCTTCCAGCAAGCTCTGCAATTCGGGCGTGAGATCCTGACGCTGCAGCAGTTGGTCATTCAGGTCCAAGGCGGAGAACAGCTGTCCACGCAGATAGAGAGCCTGTGCGTAATCGATCTGGGCAGCGCCATTGTTGGCATCCAGCAGGAGGGCACGCTCCAGTGTTTCCAGCGCTTCTGCGAGCTTGCCGCTGTCCAGCTGGGCCGCGCCATAAAGCGCGAAGTACTCGGAGCTCTCCAGACATTCCGCCATCATCGGCGCAAGGCTCGCCTCCAGCTGTTCTGCCCGGGCCGGGGAATCCTGCCCGAGAGTGTAGAAGGGTTGCAGATCCGGACAGGCCTGCACCGATAAAGGCAATAGGAAGAAGAGAGAGAGAAACGACCGACTCATATACCCTGGGTATCCAGACTAGCCATGGACATATCTGAGCATATGTCGATTATTGAACTTGCGCGCAATTATCGTGATTCAACCGCGAAGGTGCAACCCAAAACGAGCCACGATTTTTGTGGGAGCGGACCTGCCCGCAATAAAGTCTTGTATCAGACCATTCGCGGACAGGTCCGCTCCCACAAGGAAGAACAATGGAAGACTATCGGCGTCCGCCGGAAATAAGAGTCAGTGACACCTGCTCCGGGCGATTGCGCCGCGAAACTGAATCAGACGGCGAAGGAGAGAAAAGCACATGCGGAATTCGCAAACCGCTCAGCAGATAACTTCCCTGTGATTCGAGCCTTTGATCGCTGAGCTGACGGGCAGCGCATTCGCCGATCAAGATCGGCTGCGCCAGCTCTGCGGTCATTTCCTGAATTCGCAACGTGATCGTGACGGTGTCGCCCAGCAATGTGTGGGTACGACGATGCGCCGGCCCGATGGAGCCGATCAACACCGGGCCTTGCTCAATGCCGATACCCAGCGCCAGTGGCTCCAGACCTTCGGGCGGATGCTGTGGAAGCATGTCGCGATCAATCGCAATCTGCATGTCCTGAGCTGCCTTCAACGCTTGAGACGCTGCCTGTGTATCGTGACCATCCCAGACGGCCAGCAGGCTGTCGCCCTTGAATTCGTGAATCCTGCCGCCGTGCTGCTCGACGATCTCAGCAGCCCGCACGAAGAAGAAGTGCAGCAGCGCGGCAGATTCCTCAGGAGGACGCGCTTCGCCAAACGCGGAGAAGTTGCGCAGATCAGCACTCAGCAGGGTCACTTCGCAGCGCCGGGCATTGATGCTGGAGCTGGGCAGGCTGTAGGCAATCTCCTTGGCTACATCGCTGGGCAGATAACTGTTCAGGTTGCCAAAGACACGGCTACGCTCGTGACGCACACGGGCCTGCTCCAACAGCATCAGACCGCTGGCGGCACACAAACTGTAGATTGCCGGCAGCACCCAGCCCAACCAGATATTTCCGCTGCTCAGCAGTTGCATGTGAATGATTAGGGCTACCAGCGGCAATACCAGCCCAGCCATCGGCAGTGCGTAGTTGGAAACCCGCTCACGAGCATTGGTCAATACCAGCAGGACCAGCGCAAATGCGCTACTCAGCAGAATCAACAGAGGCAGCGCGGAGCGCGGGGTATAAGGAACGGCGGCGTCAAGCAGACTGCCGAGCAGACGGGCGTGCAGCTCTACACCGGGAGTGGCGCCATTATAGGGTGTCGGCACGATGTCACCGATACCGAAGGCCGTGGCACCCACCAGCACCCAGGTGTTGTCCAGCATGCTCACATCAACAGTGCCATTGAGCACGTCGGCCGCCGACACAGCACGATAAGCCTCCGGAGCATTGCGGTAGGAAATACGCATGTTGCCTGCGGCATCCAGCGGGATGCGCAAACCGGGGTAGGCATTCAGCTGCAGCACCTGACTCGGTCCAAACAGCGACGGCTCCTGACTGACACTGACATCCCAGGACTGACTGCTGACCGCCTGCAAAAAGGCGCTGATCGCCAGAGCAGGATATGCCTGGCCATCCACACAGATGATCGCGGGAACCTCTCGCACCGCACCGTCTGCAGCGACGATGGTAGTAATGTGGCCCTTGGCAATGCTGGCGAAACCGGTGTTGTTGCCAAGGAAGCTCTGAGTCGACGGGAGACCGGCATTCTGAGCATCGCTACAGCCAACCCCTGACAACGCATGGGTCATCTCGCCAGTCCGCACCAGCTGCTCGGACTGCAACACCGGCAGCTGCGCCAATACGACACCGCCCGACACTGCCTGCAGGGCCTTAAGCAGATTGTCATCGCCGGGGCGCACCTCAGGGTAAACGATGTCATGCAGCTGCAATTGCACACCTGCTTTGTCGAGGGCGGTCACCAGCTGCGCCATGGTGTCGCGAGACCACGGCCAGGGACCGACCTGCGCCACACTCTTCTCGTCAATCGCCACCACGGTAATGCGTTGCTCGGTTGCGGTCTCGGCATTCAGCGTCCAGCCCAGCGCGCCGAGGCGCTCTTCGATGTTCTGCAGCGGGCTATTGAACAAAACGATCAGCAGCAGACTCAGCAGCGCCGCCAGCCCCAGCATCAAAAGCCGCGCGCGCACTGGCGCCAGGCGCAACAGGAACGCGAGAGGATTGGGGAGCCGACCGAGGCTGGTGAGGTTCATGGACATTACTGCTTATTCCAGAGCGTCAGACCCTGCACGCTGCCATCCAGCAGTTGCTTCTCGAAGAAGTATCCCGCTTCCGCGCCATCCAGACTGACGGCACCATGCATCTTCTGAGTGTCCGTATTGCTGTAGAAGTAGCCACCGTAGCTGCCATCATCAATCCGGCCAGCCGCCGAGAAATCCACTTTGCCGGTGCTGCTGTGGCTGAGCCCCAGGTTCGTCGCAAAGCTGCTCTCATTGAAATCGATTTTGAGATTGCCGCTATTGACCTGCATGGCCACCACGCCGCTGCCGGAATGGTAAAAGGCTTGCGCACTGCTCAGACCAAAACTGACAACACCCAGATCGGGAGCGATGCGCTTGGTGCCGTTCTCGGTGCGGAACAACCCGTAGACATTGTCTCCCACGGCAATCTCACGACCGACACTGGCCAGCTCATAGGTCGTGCTGAGGCGCTCTCCAACGCCTTGCCCATCAAGATCGGTGTAACGACCCCAGACCAGCTGGTCCGATGCCACATCGGCGGCGACCAGCGCAGTACCAGGAGTAAAATCGGAGGCCGTAGTCACAGGGGGCAGAATGGCGGGCGGCAGAGGAGCGGGCGGCGTTACAGGAGGCAATACTGCATTGCTCGCCACCAGGGCAACTTTTCTGGAAGTCACAGACTCGAGGTACACGTCGGTTCCAACTGCCTTGTCTTCGGCTTTGCCGGGCGCATCAGCGACTTCCACTTCCACTTCTTCCCGGCTCAACGGGCCACGCTCATCGGCGGCTGGCACCAAACGGGGCAGGGGCGTGCGGCCGTCCATCTGGACTACCTGCAAAGATTCCTGGGTCAGCTCGACCGCATTCACCACGCAAGGTCCGAAGTTGGACGCCAGGCAGTCACTAGAGAAAGGAGCCACCACAATGGCACCCTCGCTCACCAGCGCGCGCACACTCACATCCGTTGCGCTGACCACGAAGTCAGTGCCACGGACACCAATGGCAGCGATCGGAGTATTCAAACGGAAGCGCTCGCGAGCGGCATGAGCACCCTTGCCGGAGATGGCACGGGTGACGCCTTCCACCAGATTGAGCTTGATGGACGACTGCTCAGGGCTGGCGGCATTGTAATCGTAACGTTCAATCTCCAGCAGGCTGTCAGGGCGAACACTGACCAGCGCGTCATCGTCAAAGCGAATATGCACGTGCCCGTTCGCCTCTGTCACAACGCGATCGCTGACACTGATTCTGGTGCCCGCACGGATCAGCTCTCGGGAATTATCTGCCGCTTCGAGATAGGCTTTGCCCAGCACCAGGCTGACCTCGCCGACGCCAGCAGCTGCTGTATCGGCTAATGCGCTATCGACTACCGCGACCTGAGCCAGCAGCAATGCCGCCACACTTAGACTCAACGCAGACTTTTTCAGACGTAATCCAGATTTCATAGTCCTGTCCTCCACATCGGGAGATTGACGATCACACATTAACAACGATCAAACATTAACAACCAAACAGAAATGGAACGAGCCCACTTTTATGGTTGCAAGCTTACCTGCGGCACTCTGCAAAGCGGGTGATTACAGTCACACAAGGTCAAAATACTCTCGTTTGCTATTCGCTTTCAAGCACTTATAATGCCCGGGCAACGCCGCAACCCGCACCAGTGCGCAGACGCCGGGATTAAACATTTATCGTGGTAACCCCAGAGCTGTTAAGTACTTTTCCCATCCTCAAACCCCTGCCTCAAGATGTTCTGAGCCAACTGGCTCCGCTGTCAGCCATGCGCAAGTTTGCGCGTCGAGGCATCGTTCTGAACGCCGGGGTCAGGGAGGAGTCATTGTGCTTTTTATTTGAGGGACGACTGCAGGGCGTGGATTTTACCATCGATGGCCGGGAAGTCGGTCTTTATTTTGTGGAGCCCGGGGACTTCTGTGGCGAACTGGGACTCTTCGACCACGGCCCGCAGCCAGAGTACGTCATTGCCTTGACCGCCGCCGTGACAGTTTTCATTCCCATGGACGCGCTGCGCGAAGTCATGATGAAGCAGCCCGGCATCGTCCGCGTCCTGGGTGAACGCCTGGCCGCCCGTCTGCGACAAATGACCAAGCAGCGCTCCTTGCTGGGCCTGCCCAACATCAGCCAGCGCGTGTGTTGCCAGCTGTGGATGCTGGTGCCGGAAGAAGACAAGAGCGGACGCGCCGAGTCACTCATCAACAATCCTCCGACCCACATGGAGATCGCCATCATGTTGAACCTCAGCCGGGAAACGGTCACCCGCGTCTTCCAGAACCTGCAGACGCGGCAAATCGTCAAGCGCGACGGAGCCGCGTGTCTATTGATCTCCGACGTGCAGACCTTGCGGGAATTGGCGGAAGGGAAGCAGGAACTCTAGATAGAGGGTAGCCGAAAGACACCGCCCGACGGTTAGGTGTACAATCCTGCCCGGATCGTTGACCAGACTTGAATTATTTCAGATGCCCCCAACCTTGTCTGTCTCATTACATGGTCGACCCCGAAATTCGACTCCAACTCTGCCCGGCTAACCAGCGGACTTGATAATAAGCAGCCTCAATGAAAGACACTAAAAACAGCCCTCGCTACAAGGAACTATTTGAGGCGTTCAAAGCCGTACGTCACTACTTCATCTATGCCGGGGTATTCAGCGCCGCCATCAACATTCTGATGCTGGTGCCTATTCTGTACATGATGCAGGTGTACGACCGGGTCGTCTCCAGCGGCAGCCTCCCCACCCTCGCCGCACTGACGGTGATCATGGTGTTCCTCATGAGCGCCATGGGCGGTTTCGAGTGGGTCCGTTCCATGATCCTTATTGGCGCCAGCAACAAGCTTGAACAGAATCTGCGGCAACGGGTGTTCGATGCCACCTTCAAGAGCGCGCTGCTTTCCGGCGGATTGAGCAACGGCTCACAGCCCAACAGCGACCTTTCCAGCCTGCGGCAGTTCCTCACCGGCAATGGCCTGTTCGCGTTCTTCGACGCGCCCTGGTTTCCGATCTACGTAGCAGTCATGTTCATGTTCCATTTCTGGTTCGGCGTGGTGGCTATCTTCGCCGGCATCGTCATGGTGATACTGGCCTACGTCACCGAAAAGGTCACCACGAACAAACTCAAGGACGCCAACAGCGAAGCCAATTGGGTCAACAATCAGATCAATGGCAGTGTCCGCAATGCCGAGGTCATCGCCGCTATGGGCATGATCGAGAATATCCGACGACGCCAGCAGAAGCGTGCTGACCGCGTGCTTATTCTGCAGACCGGGGCCAGCAAGTGGGCCGGCCTGCTCAGCACCCTCTCCAAGAGTTTCCGTGTCATTACTCAGTCCCTGATTCTGGGGCTCGGTGCACTGCTGGCGCTCAAGCAGGAGATATCTCCCGGCATGATGATCGCCGGCTCGCTGCTGCTGGGACGGGCGCTGGCGCCGATCGATCTGCTGGTAGGCAGCTGGAAGGGTTTCTCCGTGGCCCGTGCGCAATACGAACGTCTGGGCCAACTGCTTGAGAAAATCCCGGCTGATGGCGAGAACATGCCGCTGCCCGCACCAACGGGTAATCTGTCAGTAGAACAGGTGCTCGTCGTCCCGCCAGGCTCGCGTATACCGGTCGTCCGCGGCGTGAGCTTCGAGCTCAAAGCTGGCGAGGCACTGGGCATCGTCGGGCCAAGCGCATCAGGCAAGTCCAGCTTGGCGCGCGCGCTGCTTGGTATCTGGCCTGCTGCGTCCGGTAAAGTGCGCCTCGACGGCGCCGACATTGCCGCCTGGGATCGCCTGGAGCTGGGTCCGTATCTTGGTTATTTGCCGCAAGACATTGAGCTCTTTGACGGTACCATTTCCGAAAATATCTGCCGTTTTGGTGAGGTCGACGCCGAGCAGATCGTCACGGCAGCCAGACTGGCCGGTGTACACGAGCTGATCCTGCATCTGCCACAGGGCTACGACACCGTGATTGGTGGCAACGGCGGCGCACTCTCGGGAGGCCAGCGCCAGCGCATTGGCCTGGCAAGAGCCGTCTACGGTAATCCACGTCTGCTGGTTCTCGATGAACCCAACTCCAATCTGGATGATCAGGGCGAACGAGAACTGGTCACCGCATTGCAGCGAGTGAAGGCGCAGGGCTCCACAGTGATTGTGATCACCCATCGCACCATGGTGTTGCTGGGTATGGACAAGATCCTGGTGATGAAAGAGGGCTCCGCCGTCAGCTTCGGTCCACGCGATCAGGTGCTGGCCGGCCTCGTGGCGCAGAACGACGCCCGCAAGGCGCCGACCGCTGAGAGTGCAGCGTCCTGAACAGACGGACCGAATACTCCTTACGAATTGATTGGGAATGAAACAGTGACAGCAAATCGAGGCATTCAGAACAAACTCCCCGCCGTGTTGGCAGCCGAGCCTCCCACGCGGCGTGAGAGCCCCAATGCCGTCATCGAGACGGAGATTGACGGCGCCCGTCGTGCAGGCATCTTCATCGCTGTGCTGGTGTTTGGCGTTTTCGGCCTCTGGGCAACGGTGGCACCACTCAACGGTGCAGCACATGCAATTGGCGTGGTGACTGTGCGCTCCTATAAACAGGTGGTGCAACACCTGGAAGGCGGCATGGTCAGTGAAATACGCGCCCAGAATGGCGACTACGTCGAAGCGGGGGCACCATTGCTGGTGCTGGACAGCACGCAATCACTGGCCCAGCTGGAGATCGTGAGTGGCCAGTTCGCCACACTGACCGCCATGGAGGCGAGGCTGATCGCCGAGCGTGACGGACTGGAGAGCATTGTCTTCCCAGCCTCACTTTCCGCCGCCGACGCGAATGCCCGCGAGGAAATGGCGGTGCAAACCCAGATTTTCGAAGCCCGTAAGGCATCACGCGAAGGCGCCATAGCGGTTCTGGAGCAGCGCATCGAACAATTGAAATCCCGTGTCACCGGGCTGGAGGCCATGAAATCCAGCAAGGAAGAACTGGCAGCATCCTTTGCCGAGGAGCTGAAGGACGTCCGGCTCCTGCTTGAAGAAGGCTTTGCTGACAAGTTGCGCCTGCGGGAACTGGAGCGCAGTCACGCCATGTTGAAAGGGGAGGCTGCGGAACTGGTGGCCACGATTTCGTCCACCGAGATGCAGATGGGCGAAACTCAGCTGCAGATCCTCCAGCAGACCAACGAATTCCAGGCCGATGTCGTCAACCAGCTCAGCGAAGTTCAGACCAATCTGAAAGATTCCCGCGAGCGCGTGATCGCCTTGAACGATATCGTGAACCGCACCGTGGTGCGCGCCCCGGTGTCCGGCCTGGTCAATGGCATGCAGTATCACACCATCGGTGCGGTGATTGCCCCGGGCAATCCGATCGCCGATATTGTGCCTCAGAGCGACGAGCTGGTGGTTGAGGCGCATGTATCGCCAGGCGACATCGACAGGGTCGGCGTCGGTCAGGATGCTACCATCCGCTTCTCCGCCTTCAGCAGCGCTGTCCCCACCATTGCCGGCACCGTCTTGAGTGTGTCCGCCGATGCCATCGTAGACCCGCATTCAGGCATGCAGTTCTACGTCGCCAGAGTGCAGGTGACTGAGGAAGGCATGACGGAACTTGGCGACTTGGCGCTGGTGCCAGGCATGCCGGCAGAAGTATTCATTGCCTCCGGGTCACGCACCTTCCTGCAATACGTGATGAAACCCTTTTCCAATGCGCTGGCCCGCAGCCTGATTGAAGACTGACGCAAATGAAACTGACTCTGCTCCCAGTGCTCTGCCTCAGCCTCACCAGCCTCTGGATTCCACCGGCTTTCACCGCCGAACCGGAGCGGGGCGGTGTCAGCACGATCCTGATCGAAGGCTCGACGCTCGAAGATTTCTTTACGGCCGCCATGGATTACAGCCCTCGCTTGCGAATTTCCGAAGAGCGCTGGAACGTCGGCACCGCGCGCAAGAAGTCCGCCACCGGGCAGCTGCTGCCCCAGATCAATGCCAATGGCAGCATCTCTGACAACACGCAATCTCAAGATCCGTTAAATATTGCCAACAAATACCGTGGTGAACGTTACTCCGTGCAATTGAGCCAGGTGCTCTTCAACTGGCAGGCCTTTGCGGCGCGCAGTGCTGCAGCGCTTGCCGAAGATCAGGCCGAAGCAGAGTATTTCGCAGAACTGGGCTGGCTGCTGACCGACGTGGCGGAAAAATACTTCAATGTGCTGCAGACCGAAGACGCTGTCACGTCCATCCGCACAGAGTTGGAAGCCGTCACCAATCAGCTGAATCAGATCCAGAGGCTGTACGACCTTCAGTCTGCCAAGATCACCGACCTGTACTCGGCACAGGCTCGACAAGCAGCCGTACAGTCCCAGCAACTGAACATGGAAAGTGAGCTGGCGCTGGCCAGAGAGGCCTTGCGGGCCGCGACCGGGCTGAACGTCGGGCCGCTGTACCGTCTGGATCAAGGCATCGCCATTCCCACCCAGAGCGAAACCATCGACGTGTGGCTGGAGCGGGCACGCAACAGCAACCAACAAATCCAGGCCCGCGAATACGCCATGCGGGCGGCAGACAAGCGTGTCTCCCAGCAGCGCGGCACCTACATGCCGAGGGTGTCGTTGATCGCCCAACAGCAGTTGTCCGACATCGGCTTTGACAACACGCACATGAACAGAACGGACACGACCTATGTCGGCGTGGACGTGCAGATTCCTTTGTTTGCAGGCGGCAGCAACCGTGCGTCCGTCAGCGAAGCTGCGGCGTTGCGAGGCATCGCCGAGAATGAACTGCGACAGACCCAGCTGGAGATCGTCGAAAGCACGCGCATGGCCTATCTGCAGGTCAAGGCCAGCGAACAGCGCACCCAGGCGGCAGAGAAACTGCTGGAGTCCACGGAATTGTCGCTGTCCTCCATGCAGCGCGGCTTTGAGCTTGGCGCCGTGACCAGTGTCGATGTGCTCAATGCCATGCGCGACCGCTTTCAGGCGGAACGTGACCTGCAAAGAACCCGCTACGAGCACATAAAATTCTCGCTGCTGTTGAAGCGCGAGGCAGGCACGCTGAGCGGGGACGACCTGATCGACGTCGGCAGCTGGTTGATCGCACCGCAGCCATGACACCACCCCTCGGCCTCCTTCACATCAAATCAGCACGCTGGATCGGGAATGTTCTTTAGATTGCTCCAACAATGGGTACTCGCCCCCATCGTCAATTACCGTCTGTTTCACAACTTCGCCCGGCAGGATTTCACCGGGCAGTTTGCGGGCTCGCTGGGCGGGGTCATCTGGCTGTTCATCACGCCCATCGTCAACATCCTGATCTACTCCTTCGTGTTCAACGTGGTGTTTCGCTCGCCGATGCCCGAAGAGTATGGCGACACGCCCTTCGTGGTCTTCCTGATGATGGGGTACCTGCCTTGGTTTGCCTTCGCAGACGCGGTCGGGCGCGCCAGCACGCTGCTGCTCGAAAAGGCGCCGCTCATCACCAAGGTCAAGTTTCCCGTGCAGATCATTCCGGCCGTTGGCACCGTTGTCCCCTATCTGGTGCACGGCATCGCGCTGGGGCTGTTCCTGCTGTATCTGGCCGTCACGGGCCATTTCACACTGATGTGGTTGTGGCTGCCGGTCATATTCTTCCTGCAGTTCCTGTTCACCATGGGGTTGGTGGCAATACTCTCTGCCCTGTGTGTATTCTTGCGGGACATTCAGCAGCTGGTCACGCTGATGCTGACGAGCTGGTTCTTCCTGACGCCGATCATCTATCCGATCTCCTTGATTCCAGAGGACTGGCGACCCCTGTTGCTGCTCAACCCGATGCACAACTTTGTGCAGATGTACCGCGAGCTGATCCTGCTGGACAGCTTCTCGATGGCGAGTTTTCAGATCATCGTGCCAGCGGCGCTGTTGACGTATTGTTTCGGCGGCTGGATATTCATGCGGATCAAACATGCCTTCGGGGATGTGCTTTAACTGCGAGAGTGACAAGAGAACATCATGCACAGCATTTCAGTGGAAAATATTCACAAGGACTTCCGCATCTACGAGCGGCCTCAGGACAGGTTGCTGGAGCTGCTGCAGCGCCGCCCCCGTCACAAGGTCTTCCACGTGCTGCAGGACATCTCCTTCTCTGTGCTGGAGGGCAGGAGCCTGGGCATCATCGGCGACAACGGCGCTGGCAAGTCGACCCTGATGAAACTGCTGGTCGGCACGCTGCAGCCCACCCGTGGCACCATCTCCATCAAGGGGCAGGTCGCCGCGCTGCTGGAGCTGGGCGCTGGCTTCCACCCGGAGTTCACCGGCCGTCGCAACATCTACTTGAACGCTGCACTGCTCGGGGTGCCGGACGACAACATCGCCGCCATGGAGCGGGAGATCATCGAGTTCTCCGAGCTGGGTGACTTCATCGACCGCCCGGTGAAGACCTATTCCTCCGGCATGTACGTGCGCCTGGCCTTCTCCATCGCCACCATGGTGCGCCCGGACGTGCTGGTGATCGACGAGGCGCTCTCGGTGGGCGACATCGCCTTCCAGAAGAAATGCGTCGAGCGCATGAACGAGTTCCGCAAACAACAGAAAACCATGATCTTCTGCAGCCACTCCATGTACCACGTGCAGGAACTGTGCGACACGGCGATCTGGCTGGAGAAGGGTCGCATCCGCGAGATCGGCGAGAGCCATCAGGTGGTCGGGCATTACGAGAGCTTCTGCAACAGTAAGCAGCGCGAACACAACGAGCCGTTGGACATCAACAAGGTAGAAGACCGCCTGCAGAAGGATTGCCGGGTAATCAGCACCACCGTGAGAGCGCTGGATGGCCAGGAGATCGAGGAGGTCGAGCCGCTCTCCGACATCATTCTGGAAACGCAGATCGAGATTCTTGCCGACAATGTCATCTGCAACTTCGGCTTCGCCATGATGCGCACGCTGGACGAGATCATGGCAGCGTACCTGACGACCGATCTCACCGATATCCCCAAAGGGCCCTTCCAGAAGGGTGAGGTGCTGACCGTGCGCACGCGGGTCAACGCCATCTCCATGCGGGTCGGGGAATTCTACGTGCTGGGCGGCGTGGCGGATGCCAGCGGGCTGCTCTGGTACGAGGTAAAGCTAAGCAAGCTCATCAAGATCAGGCCCAACAAGGGCGTCGGCTCGCTGATCATGAAAGTGGATTGGGATATCCAGCGCGGCTGAGAACACACTGTTCTTTTTTGTGTGCTCTGTGGTAGCGGGCCTTGCCCGCGATCAAGTCTTGCGCAAAGCTGATCGCGGGCAAGGCCCCGCTCCCACAGGTCTCTCAGTCTTCCACTTTAGGTGGCGAGGTATCCGGCAGCCGTGCGTAGGGGTCAACCTTGTAGACTCTTGCACGATCGGAGCCGGAGCGGACATCCCAGATCTCCATGTAGGCCTGGGTGACAGGGTCAACCTGCTGCGCAGGGTCGCCCGCCGCATCCGAAGGTTCTTCCTCCGCGTCTCCTTTCTCAACCTCTGCCCGTGGATAGGCATAGACGGAATAGACCGCCGAGGTGTTGGTGCCTACCCAGTTCGACAGCTCGACGAAATTCTCGATCGGAATGATCTCGCCAACGTCAGCGCGATTGCGGAAGTCGCGCAACTCCCGGTAGAGCAGAATCTGCTCGATCAATTCATCCGTCAGCCCCGGCAGCAACTGCATCGCTTCACGCGTGGCCAGATTCAGGTTCACTATCTCTCCTTGACCATAGACGGTGAACGCGGCATCCAGATTCACATCCTTGAACAGCTCATCGAAACCACGGATCAGGCGCAGCTCTTCCACCGAGTCCAGCTCCCGGGCATTGCGGGCCCTGTAGGGCGGGTCCAGTGACTCGTAATAGTCACTCTCGGCGCCATTGATGCCGGCCTGATCGTTGAGGTCGTGCCAGTCGGTCCAGGCTCCGATAAGCTCCTGCACCCGCTGCGGATCGGGTTCCGGCCCCAGCCGTTTCTCGATGATCAACTGCAGGTTCGCCACGCTCATGCCGTTGAGATTGATCTTGCCCGCGTGGTTGTAGATCCGCACCACCATGTCTTCGCCAACTGGGTAGTACAGAGTCAGCGGCTGGCCATTAAACCGATAGTCAGGGGAGCGAACATTGCCCTCATCATCAAGCTTTAGTTCCTGGTCGATCGGCGCCTCCATGGACTCCAGCATCAACTCCATCTCCGCCTGATTCATGGCGCTGGCGACGTCCGCCATGTCGCCTACCGCCGTGCGGTTGTGGAAGGCTGTGCGAGCCGAAAGCTGCACTTTGCCCGCCATCACCGTGACGAGCACGGTCAGCAGGATGGAGGTCCACAGGACGATGATGATGACCGAGCCACGTTGCCGTTGCATCTTATTGGGCTCCTGGCGGGAGGGCGAAGCGAGGGCCGGACTGGGGATCGAAGCGCCGGTCTATTTGTTGGCGGGGCTGTTGACCAGACTGCTGGCCGGGCTGTTGACCGGGCTGCCGCCCCGGAAATTGTCCCTGCCGCTGATCAGATTGCTGATCAGACCGAGGGCCCGACTGCAGTCGTCGGGTACGGCGGCCGCCAGGCTCCTGATCAGGCTCGGGCGCCGACTCCACTGCCTGGGGTGCAACGGCGCCCTCTGGCGTGAAAGCAGGTTGCAACGAGCGATGCTGGTTGGCGCGAATACGGGCGATGATGTTGAGGGGCTCATTCCGCCGGGCGGAGTCCAGCGGCGTCAGCAACACATGCACGGCCAGCGGCAGCATATGCAGCTCATCGCCGGGCCAGTCCTCGCGCCAGCGCTTGCTGAAATCCAGTTCCTCGTAGAGAAAACTGAAGCGGGCGGTGTAGTTTTCCAGCAGCAGGACGGGCTCGGTTTCCTCCAACCGGGTTTGCGGGTTGTCACTCATGGCCGGTGCCAGGCGCAGATACACGCCCTCGTCGTCCACCGACTCCAGTTGCCAGGCCGTCAGCCCGCCACTGCGTTGCGGTGAAACTGTCGATACCCAACTCAACGTCTCATCTTCGCCGTTGAAGTAGACATAACGGGCAAGGGTCTCGTCGTTGCGGTAACTGTGCGCAAAAGCACCCTGCAACGCTCGCTCCAGCTGCAGAATGGCGACGGTTTCATCCAGACTGGCGTCGAGCGCCGAGGTATCGTTCTCCCAGTCATTCATCACGGTGTACATGCCCGTGCTGAGCAGGCCCAGCAGCATCGCCGTCAGTGCCAGCGACAGAATGACCTCGATCAGCGTGAAGCCCTGCTGAGTGCGGCGTTGTCGCCCGCAAGCAGCGCTATTCCGCCACTTCGAGCTTGACCCAGCGGGTTCCTGAAATCGATTCATCGGTGTCTTCGTTTATGACTTCGTAGGACTGCAGTTTGAAATTGGTGGGTCTGGTCTTGCGTGGCACTGGCTCGAGGTATTCATTGGCGCGGATGCTGAAGCGCTCGTCGCCCTCCATGATTTCCTCGACCTCGCGATACTCATCCTGCAGCAGCGCGAAGTTGATGGCGGCCCGCGCCTCGATGGCGATGTCCAGACTCTGCGCGGAGCGAAACGCCAGCTGCTTGCTGCCTCCTGCCAGGGCAAACAGGCTGCCCAGCACCATGCCGGTGATCGTCAGCGCCACCACTACTTCCAGCAGGGTAAAGCCACGTTGTTGTCGGGTTGCGGGCACTGAAACTCTCGGCAAATTCGTCATCGGCAAATTCGTCATCGGGAAGTTAGTCATCGGGCAGCTCCGTGCGGACTCTGCCGGAGAAGGGGTCAATCACGATGACCGCCTCACGATCATCCAGCGTCAAGATCAGCTCACCACCGGTGCTCCCACCCTCAGGGAAGAAGGTGATGTCGATGACGTCTTCCACCTCAACGAGCTGCTGGGTGCTGTCGCGGTAGGCAATCTCGACACCGCGACTGCTCCAGGGGGCATCCGGACCGAGCGTGGATCTTGCCGCTTCACTGGTTCTGATGTCAGCGTCTTCTTCAGCCTCTGCCTCGTCGGGCTGCGACTGAAAGGAAGCCACGGCGGGCCTGCCGGTCACCACGGCGGTGCGGCGAGCGTAGTTCAGCAACGAGCTTGCCTCGCGGACCTGGGCATTGAAGGTGCGCGTATCCATCCCCGTCAGCCCGGGTATCACCAGCATGCTGCCCATGGCCAGAATCGCGAGCACGATCATCAGCTCCAGCAGCGTGAAGCCGCCGGAGAGACGCCTGTCAGTTGCTGATATCAGCGTCATTGTCCTCACCGCCGGCACGGCCGTCGCCACCGAAGGACATCAGGGTGTATTCGGAACCGTCGGAGCTGTACTGGTAGTCGCCGCCCCAAGGGTCCTTCGGCACGTCATTGTTCAGATAAGGCCCATCCCAGGTGGAGCGACCAGTGGTGTTGATCATCAGCCCTTCCAGCTCATCCGGGTATTCGCCGACATCAAGGCGGTGTGTCGCCAGCGCCGAGCCAATCGCGGAGATCTGCGAGAGCGCGGCATCGCGGCGGGCGCCATCGGCCTTGTTGAAGAGGTTGGGGGCGACCATCACGGCGAGCATGCCGAGGATCGCCATGACGATCAGCAGTTCGATGATGGTGAAACCACGCGACCGGCTGTTTGAGAGTTGGCGATAGTGCCTATGGTATTGATCATGTGTGTGTTTCATTGCTGCTCCTTCCTGCTTTCGATAATGAGGCGACTATGTGTTGTACCGGACATTAGAGCCCGGCATCTTCGAACATTTCTGCGGCCAGATCGAAGCGCTGCAGAATGTCGGCGTATTGGGCGTTGTTGCTGTCGTTGAGATTGACGATCTCCGGACGCAGCACGATGAATAACTCTTTGCGCTCGGAGGTGTCCTGCTGGTACGAGAACAGTCGCCCCAGCACCGGTATCTGATTGAGGCCCGGAACCCCGGTATTCACGTCGCCGTTAGTGGACTGAATCAGACCGCCGAGCACGACGTTCTCGCCATCACGAACCACGACGGTGGTACTGATCTCCTGATTCTGGAAGACAGGGTTGCCCGCCACGCCGGTGTCTTCCTGAATGGAGGAGAGCACCTGCCGGATGGTCATGTTCACCACACCGTCGTCATTGATTCGCGGCGTGATGTAAAGCTCGATACCGGTCGGGCGGTATTGAATGCTGCTGATGATGTTGTCGCCGGTGCCGGTCGTCTGCGTGCCGGATTGCACAGGAACCTCGGCGCCGATCTGAATCTCGCCTTCCATGTTGTTGACGACCGTCAACGAGGGCCTGGCCAGCAGGCGCACATCGTTATTGCTGGCGATGGCCTCCAGAGTAGCCTCGACTCGCGCCGCACCATCGAGGAATGACTTGGTGAACAGCAGTCCATCCAGCCCGCCCGCGGGCAAGAAGGTCGTATTGGTGGTGGTCGAGATGGCATTGGTGGCGGCGTTGTCGGCGACACGGCTCCAGTCCACACCGAAGCGGGTCTCGTCGGTCAGTGTTACTTGGGCGATCACGGCGTTGATCATCACCTGCAGCGGTACCGCATCCAGTTGATTGATAGTCGCCAGCAGCTGCCGGTAGTCGCGCGGGTTGGCACGGATCAACAGGCTGTTGGTGGCTTCGTCGGCGACGATGGTCACACGCAGGTCGGCGGACACGGCGATCTGCGTGGCGCCGCCGCTACCAGCCGTCGCTGGGGAGGACTGTGCGTTGATCGTGCGGGAGACGGTGCTGCCATCGGGGGTGAGGAAGTTGATCGTCTGCTGTTCCGGCTCATTAGCTTCTGGGCGCACCGGCACTTCTTCCTCATCCTCGACTTCGAAGACACTGGTCAAGGTGGTCGCCAGTTCGGTGGCCGTGAGGTTCTTCACCCGGTAATGGAAGAGCTGCTCGGCCTGCTCTTGACGATCCGCATCGAGGATGCGGACCCAGCGGGTGATCTCCTCGAAACCGCGATTGGCCGGCGCCGTGACCAGGATGGAGTTGATCCGCTCCAGCCCTTTGACCTGATAGGCCGGATTGTCGCCCTCGATGAGGACGAGCAGCTCCGCCAGCTCGGTGGCCACATCGGCGGCGTTGGCATTGCCGAGCTGATACAGGTGCAGGCCCTGATTCTGGAAGGGGTCGGCATCGATCACCGTCAGCAGCTCGTTGATTCTGCTCAGCTGCGAGGCGGTGGCGGAGATCGCCAGTGTGTTGTTGTTGGAGATGCGCACGACGCGCCCCTCTGGCTCCACCAGTGGCGCCAGCAACTCCAGCGCCGACTCGATGGACACATAGGTGAGCGGCGTGATCTGCATGATGACGCTGGCGGTAGAGCTGACATCCCCGGCAACGGCAACTTCCTCGGGGATGTTGCCCTGCATCTTGCGGGCGTAATAGACGTTGCCGATCTGCTCCAGCGTGACTCCAGCCTGCCGTGTCAGCAGCCGCACCAGTGGCCAGATGTCAGCCTGGGTGAGTGGGCGGTTGGCGGAGGTACGCAGGCTGACTTTGTCGGCGATGGTCGGGTCGATGATGATGGTGGCGTCCACGGCCTCTGCCAGTTCTTCCAGGATGACGCGCAGGTCTGCCTGTTCGTAGTTCAGCTCCACGATGTCTTCGGACTCTGGCGTGACGGCCTGTGGAGGCGTCTCGGTGTAGCCGGGAAGGTTGACGTCCTCACCAACCCGATTGATCTCGTCGATCAGGCGCTGCTGCTCGTTGTCGCTGTCACCTACCGGCAGCGTGGCCACCGTCTGGTTCCCCGCCACGGCTGCAGCCCCCGTGCGCGTGTCACTGCCGGGCGCGGTGCTGGCAGAACCGTTACCCGACTGCGCGCCGCTGCCGTGCTCGAACACGGCGCAGGAAGACAGGCTTAGCGCCAGACCGAGAAGTGCGAGGTGTTTTTTCCCGTTCACAAATAAGCTCCAGATCAAATGTCAGAAATCTACCGTGTTCATGCTGAACACGGCCGAAAGCATGGTTATCGTGATACCGCCCACTGCGATTCCCAGAAACAGAATCAATGCTGGTTGCAGCGCAGAGACCAGACTCGACATCTGGTTCTTCACATAGGTGTCGAAGGTCTGCGCCGTCTTCAGCAGGATACTGCCTGTGCGGCCGGACTCTTCGCCTACCGTAATCAGTTGGTGCAGCAGGGTCGGGAAGCGATTGGTCTTCTCCAGCGAGATGCCCAACCCGGCGCCGCCACGCACGTCGTCTTCCACCTGCTGCAGGTGCCGCGTCAGCTCGGTATTGGCGACGACTTCGCGTGCTACACGAAGCGCTCTGATCAGCGGAATGCCAGCCTCCAGCAGCGCGCCCAGCGTGCGAGCGAAGACAGCGCAATCCTTGTAGAGCAGCAGCGCGCCGAGCAATGGCAGCGCCAGCAGCCCTCTGTCCCTTTGCAGCCTGCGCTGCGGGTCTTTGTCGAGCCACTTCCACCAGAACACGATGGCGGCCACCAGCACAAAGAACAGGTAACCGTAACTCTGAATCCCCTCGCTCATCGCCAGCAGGAAGGCGGCAGAGGCGGGTATCTCGGTGCCGGCGTCCTCGAACATCACAGCGAACTGCGGTACCACGTACACCAGCAGCAGGAATACCGAAATCACGCCCGTGATCAGCAAAACAATTGGGTAGATCATCGCCGCAACTATGGCCTGGCGATTCTTCGCACTGGTCTCCAGAAAGTCGGCCAGATCCGGCAGCAGCTGATGCAGAATGCCGCCTTCCTCACCCGCGCGCACGATGTTGATATACATCTTCGAGAACACGTCGGGCCGAGATTCCATGGCCTCGGCCAGGCTCTTGCCCTCCTTGACGTCGCGGCGCATGGTGATCACCAGCTGACGCATGGTCGGCGATTCGGTGATGCCTTCCAGCAGACGCAGCGCCTTGTCCAGCGGCACCCGCGCCTCTACCAGCGTGCACAGCCCGGTGGTGAAATCCAGCAGATCGGCGCCCTTGACCTTTTTGCGGCCTTTGCCGCGCGCGTCATCTTGAGTGGCGCGCGTGATCTTCACCGGAATCAGCTTCTTGCCCTGCAGGATCTTCAACGCCTCCCGTTCGGACTCGGCGTTGACCTGTCCGGTCTGCACCTTGCCCTCGGCGTCATAGGCCTGATACTTGTAGTAGGCAGCACTCATATGGCGCGCGTCACCCTCACGACTTCTTCGGGCGTGGTCAATCCGGCCGCCAGTTTTTCCAGCGCGTCCTGACGCAGGGTCTTCATGCCCTCGCGGATCGCCTGCTCGCGGATGACATTGGCGTCGGCGCCGCTGGCGATGTGATGGCGAATGGCGTCCGACATCACCAGCAACTCATACAGTCCTATACGGCCGCGATAGCCGGTTCCGCCGCAGCGCTCACAGCCGGTGCCGCGCT
Source organism: Gammaproteobacteria bacterium (assembly GCA_030645995.1). Taxonomy (GTDB): domain Bacteria; phylum Pseudomonadota; class Gammaproteobacteria; order Pseudomonadales; family Pseudohongiellaceae; genus UBA5078. Next base: position 21,578 of record JAUSMU010000268.1, read on the forward strand.
GCAGGACGGGATAATCCTTCGCGTCGATCTCCAGCACGTTGGCCTCGTCGAGGCTGATCGGCTGCTCGACCTTGCAGTCGGTGCAGACACGGCGCACCAGACGCTGAGCCTGAATGGCCAGCAGGCTGGAGCTGATCAGGTAGCCTTCGACGCCCATGTCCTGCAGACGGGTCACGGCACCCGCCGCGTCGTTGGTGTGTAGCGTTGAAAACACCAGATGGCCGGTGAGAGCGGACTCGATGGCGATTTCCGCCGTCTCGTGGTCGCGGATCTCGCCCACCATCAGCACGTCGGGGTCCTGCCGCACGATCGAACGCAGACCGGCGGCAAAGGTCAAGCCGATGCTGGCATTGGCCTGAATCTGGGTGATGCCCTCCAGCTGGTACTCCACCGGGTCTTCCACGGTGATGATCTTCTGCTGCTCGCTGTTGATCTTCTCCAGCGTGGCGTAGAGCGTAGTGGTCTTGCCGCTGCCGGTC
>JAUSMU010000273.1 GCA_030645995.1 Gammaproteobacteria bacterium
TGGCAGTAAAAAGCAGTTTTCGTGACGGTGTCATGGCGGCTCCTTGTTATGTGTTGTTATTGATGTTTGTTCTAACGGACCGTTAGCTGAGCTTTCTCGGCTTGGGGGGAGCATAAAAGCTATCGTGGCGTAAGTCCATTGGAGCGGGACTGGATTACTGGCGCCACGTCGCAGACATGGCAACGAGCACAAGGATTACAAGCTGTACAAATCACCTCGAATAAGTACAATATCCTGTACATGTACTGGAGAGCCCTATGGACACCGTTACCTACACCACTGCTCGCGCCAACCTCGCTTCTACTATGAACCGAGTCTGCGAAGACCATGAGCCCTTGATCATCACCCGCAACAGTGAACAATCCGTGGTGATGATGTCCCTGGAAGACTACAAAGCGCTGGAGGAAACCGCTTATCTCTTGCGCAGCCCGGCCAACGCCCAGCGACTTCTCGCCTCTGTTGCACAGCTCGAAGCGGGTCAGGGGAAGGAGCAGGGTCTCATTGAATGAAGTTGATCTTCTCCGAGCAGGCATGGGAGGACTATTTGTACTGGCAGAAAACCGATACAAAAATTCTTGCACGCATCAACAATCTGATCAAGGAAGTTGCCCGCCAACCCTTTACCGGGACTGGTAAGCCGGAAGCACTCCGGCACGCACTGGCAGGCTATTGGTCGCGGCGCATTACCGATGAACACCGCTTCGTTTACAAGGTCCAGGAAAACGCTTTGTTGATCGCGCAATTACGCTACCACTACAGCACACGCTAACGCTGGTGTAATCTCCGCTCAGGCCTGTCAGTTTCAGGCCTCTCAGTTTCAACCCTCTCAACTTCCGGAATCAGTGCATGCCTCCTCGCAAACCGCTCTATATCTCCTATGCCGGCCCCACGCTGCTGGAAACGCCACTTCTAAACAAGGGCTCAGCATTCACCGTGGACGAGCGGCGCGCCTTCAATCTGCTGGGCCTGCTGCCGCCGCGCTACGAAACCATCGAAGAGCAGGTCGAGCGCGCCTATCGACAATTCCGCAGTTTCGAGCTGCCGATCAATCAGCACATCTACCTGCGCGCCATGCAGGACACCAACGAGACGCTGTTCTACCGCCTCGTCAGCGAGCATCTGGTGGAGATGCTGCCGGTCATCTACACACCGACGGTGGGCGATGCCTGCGAACACTTCTCCGACATTTATCGCCGTGCCCGGGGCCTTTTCATCTCCTGGGAGGAGCGGGAGTTCATGAGCGACATCCTGCAGAGCGTCACCAAGGATCTGGTCAAGGTGATCGTGGTGACAGATGGCGAGCGCGTGCTGGGGCTTGGCGACCAAGGCATCGGCGGCATGGGCATCACCATCGGCAAGCTGTCCATCTACACGGCTGGCGGCGGCGTCAGCCCGGCTTACACACTGCCGGTGGCGCTGGACGTCGGCACCAACAACAAGACGCTGCTGGACGACCCGATGTACATGGGCCATCGCCATCCACGCATTGCCCGCGAGGAATACGATGCCTTCGTGGATCATTTCATCAACGCCGCGCAGGAACGCTGGCCGGGAGTGCTGATTCAGTTCGAGGACTTCGCACAGCCCAACGCAATGCCGATTCTGCAGCGCCACCGCCACCGCGTGTGCTGCTTCAATGACGATATTCAGGGCACGGCAGCGGTGACACTGGGCACCTTGCTGGCGGCGAGCCTCAAGAAAGGCGAAAGACTGCGGGACCAGAAGATCGTGTTCGTCGGTGCCGGGTCGGCAGGTTGCGGCATCGCGGAACTGATCATCAGCGCGATGATCGCGCAGGGGCTGGACGAGGCGCAGGCCCGCGCCCAAATCTTCATGGTTGATCGCTTCGGTCTGCTGACCGAGGGGATGGAAGACGCCATCGAAGGCATGATGGATTTCCAGACGCGACTGTTGCAGCGCAAAGCAGCTATCGCCAACTGGAAGATTGAAGCAGGCAACGAATACGCCAGCCTCTTCGACGTGGTGAGCAATGCTCAGCCGACGGTGCTGGTTGGTGTCTCCGGCAAGCCCGGCCTGTTTACCGAGTCCGTCATCCGGCAGCTGCATGCCACCTGCCCCCGCCCGATCATCCTGCCGCTTAGCAATCCGTCGCGCCTTGTCGAGGCGCACCCGGCGCAGGTTCTGGAGTGGACCAGCGGCGAGGCCATCGTCGCCACCGGCAGCCCGTTCGGCAGCGTGGATTCCGGCGGCAAGACCTACAACATCGCCCAGTGCAACAACAGCTACATCTTCCCCGGCATCGGCCTGGGCGTGATCGCCGCCAAAGCCAACCGCGTCACCGACGAGATGCTGATGGTGGCGAGCATCACGCTGTCCGAGTGCGCGCCGGTATCAGACGAGAGGACTGCGTCGATTCTCCCGCCACTGACCGCCCTGCCACAGATCAGCCGCCAGATTGCCTTTGCCATCGCCAAGTCCGCAATGAATCAGGGCCATGCGCCATTGAAGACAGACGAGGAGTTGCGCGAGGCGATTGAGCGTAACTTCTGGACGCCCGAGTATCGGGAGTATCGGAGGATTGCGTCGCGGGCGCGGTGAGGTTCGTTTACAGAAACCGGTTCTGACGGGCTATCCTGGAGGCGCCAATAACCCTTCATTCGCTCCCATGGTCGCAGGCGTCGCGCGCGGGATCCGATCTATTCATACCGCAAAGTCAGCGCCGGCCTGACCCGAGCACTCTTCCACGACTGGGAGACCACCGCCCCAACGGCAATGAGCACCGAAAGGGAGAAGCTCACCAGAAACGGCATCAGACCGATGTCAGTTCGCACTGCAAACAGACTGATATAGCCGCTGGCAATCACGTAACCCAGTGGCCACGCCAAGGCATTGGCGATAATCACCGGCTTGGCAAAATCCAACAGCAGCATGCCCAGAAGGCGATTGCTGCTGGCGCCCATCACCTTGCGAATCCCCACTTCCTTCTGGCGAACATTCGTGATGAACGTGGCATTACCTAACAAGCCTATGCTGGCGATAAAGAATCCAAACATGGACAGCCCGCCGATGGCACTGGCAATTGCCAGGAACAGAGAATAGGTGTCGTAAAACAATTCATCAGCGAACACCCTCTTGATCGGGGTATCAGGCATCAGGTCACGCCACGTATTATCTATGTGCAAAAGTGTCTCGTTAAGGTTGGTCCGCGACACACGGATGATCATGATATTGGCGTTCTCGGGGCGCAGCGTATAGACATCACCGCTGATACCGAAGGTGTTGAAGTCAATGAACTGGAATTTCTGTTTGCCTACTGCACCGACAATGGTGTGTGCGACAACGATTTCATTGGGCACGTCGGGAGGGTCCAGGTGGCGGTAGACGGTTTGCCCGATGGCAGCATCCGCGTCGGCAAAACCAAGTCCTCGGGCGGAGATGTCGTCCACTATCAGCCCATAGGGTCCACCGCGAGAGACCAGCTCTTCCGGCGGTGGCAGCACATCGTTGGCACGATCGCGTGAGAACATGCGCCCAGCTAGCAGCGGGATATCCAGCGTTTCTGCAAAGTCATAACCCACATTGTGATTGCCCACCTCCACCGTGGTTGCATTCACATCAGGCTCCAGGGAAATGCTGATCGTGTTCATCCCCATCTCCCATGGCTGACGATCAACCTGAGTGATCGACAGCACAGCGGGATGACTCTTGAGCTGGTTCATCAGCAGTTCTGTTTCCACGTCAATAGTATCCAGTGGCACAGTCACCACAATCTTGGGGTCGGCGATCTCGCCGTCGAGCTGCTGGGTCATGGTGACGTTCTGACGGAACATGACAATCGCCAGAATCATCAGCGTGCCAGAGATGAAGAACTGGGTGCCCACCATGATCGAACGCATGCGACCCGAGTAGCCACCCGAGCCCTTTGGCCGCATCATGGTTACCAGTCTTACCGTGGCGGTTCGCACTGCGGGATAGAACCCGGCGATCATCACAATCAGTGCGACCACTGCGAGCAATACACTCCACAGCGAGGGACTCAGCAGCATTCCCGGCCCGACTCCGGGTACAGCTTCGCCAAGCTGCGTCAGTAACAACGCGAACACCAGCAGCGTGATCGCGAGAGAAATGGCTACAAAGAAGAAACTCTCATAGCAGTACTGAAGAATCAGCAGGCTTCGTTTGGCCCCAAGAATTTTCTGCACCGCAATTTCCTGACTGCGCAAGGACAACTGGGCAATCACCAGGTTGGAATAGTTGAGGCAGCCGATCAGCAGCACCAACGCTCCTGCCACCTGCAGCACGTTCACCAGATTGAATCCTTGCGTGAGAATAGAGAACATTGAGGTCGTCAGTTTGTTCACGGGTTCCATTTCATAGGTCATGTACTCGGACCAGTCCGGCGGAATATAGGTCGTGACAAATTTCCCCAGACGTTGGTTGAAGTTTTCCACGTCCACGATTTCCCCTTCAGGAAATTGCAGAAACACAAAATAGGACTGATTTCCCCAATGGTCCGTCGCGGGGTCCAATTTCTGGGCGGCTTCAGCATTGCCATCGAGAGTGTCGAACGCCTCGATTGATATAAACAGCTCGGCCTTGAACATGGGAATGGGTGAGTTGAGATGCGTGGGAAAATCGATACTCGAAATTACTCCTGCAATATTCACATCCAATTGATTAGCGATGGTCAACACCCTGCCGACCACGTCGATGGTGCCAAACCGGGTCATGGCAGCAGTTTCAGTAATCAACGCGGAATTGGGCGGCAGACTCGATCGATCAGTCATGCTATTGGTGGTTGAGAGTGTTACGGGAAATATCTCGAAGAACTCCGCTTCCACATAACGCACGGCGAATGACTCAGTCAGACCTTCGTAGGTAATGTCGCTATTACTGGACATGGTCGTGCGAGCGATGTGTTCAATTTCCGGGAACGTTGCGCGCAGATAACGTGCGGCCGGCTCGTTGACAATTGGCCAGCGCTCGAACGGCGCATCATCGGTAAGGCCCACCTGGACGATGTTGTAGATATTTTCGGAGTTGGGAAATTTTTCCTCGAAGCTGTCCACATAATTGGCCAGCAATGTGGCGGCTATGAAGCAGAAAAATCCGAACACCAGACTGATCAGGCCGATGAGAGAATGCATCTTGAATCGCAATAGCGCGTTTACAGCCATCCGGGTGAAGTGTGCAAGCATGGGGAGTTCCGCCTGAAGTCGATCAGTTAGATATTTGCAGTCGCAACGAGATGTATCGGACTGTTGTTGACGATTTTTCCATCGAGCATGGAGATGATGCGATCAGCGCACGCGCCATGTTCCGGCGAGTGAGTCACCATCAGAATAGTGGCGCCTCGGCGGCGTAACGTTTCCAGCATCTGCATGACGTCTTCGCCGTTTTTCGTGTCCAGATTACCAGTGGGTTCGTCGGCTACAATCAACTTCGGATCTCCTACTACAGAGCGCGCCACGGCCACTCGTTGTTGCTGACCACCGGAGAGTTCCTGGGGTTTGTGTTTGGCGCGGTTCTCGAGCCCTACCACTGCCAACGCTTCAGCCACCTTGGCCTTGCGCTCGCTTTTCGAGACACCGAGATACAACAGGGGCAGCGCCACATTCTCTTCGACGCTGAGGTCGTCAATGAGATTGAAATTCTGGAATATGAAGCCGATATTGCGCTTGCGCAGATCCACCAGATCATTCTCGGAGCGCTTGCCAATTTCCTCACCGTTGAACCAGTATTCACCGCTGACCGCAGAGTCGATCATGCCGATGATGTTCAGTAACGTGGACTTGCCGCAGCCCGAGGGTCCCATCACCGCCACAAATTCACCCTTGCAGACATGCAAGTTAATGTTGTCCAGCGCCGTGGTTTCCATATGGGTCGTGCGATAGGTCTGGCAAAGATTGATGAGTCTGATCACTGTCGTCTCTCCTGGGAGATGCATTGGCAATTGACGAGAGAATGCAATCCCTGCGCCAACGCACCAAAGTCCGTGTTTTCAATACGTTATCCGTTCGCCACTGCTCGCGATTGTCATGGACATGGCTTAACAGACCATCGGTTTGGTGATTTTGACCAATCAGGATTGCAATCTGAAGTTCAGTAGCTTAGTCGTGAGTTCAGGGAATTGGTTTACAGCCCTGAGAGTCTTTATTCCACTGTGGGGATTGTTTCCGGTAAGCCTGATCGTTAGTCTGATGCGCGCCAAACAACAATGGGCTTTGCATATGTTTCATTACAAATCGCTATACTTTCAGGTTCTGGTGGCAATAGCCATCGGCATTACCCTGGGTGTGATGGCCCCCGAACTTGGCGCGGCAATGAAACCGCTGGGTGATGGTTTCATCAAGCTCATCAAGATGATCATCGCGCCGGTGATTTTCTGCACCGTCGTCATGGGTATTGCCGGTATGGAAGACATGAAGTCGGTCGGCAAGACCGGCGGCTATGCTTTGCTGTACTTCGAAATTGTGAGCACCCTTGCACTGGTGATCGGCGTCGTGGTCATCAATTTGGTCAAGCCGGGTGCAGGTATGAATATCGACCCGGGGACACTCGATGCGGGCGCTGTGGCCACCTATGCGACAGCGGGCGAGAGTCAGTCCACTGTTGAGTTTCTTCTGAATGTCATTCCGACGACTGTCGTCGATGCCTTTGCACGAGGCGAAATTCTGCAGGTCCTGCTGTTCTCACTGCTCTTCGGATTCGCGCTGCATGCCCTGGGCGAGAGTGGCAAGCCCGTGTTCAATTTTGTCGATGCTCTGTCCCACGTCCTGTTTCGTATCATCGGTTACATCATGAAAGTCGCGCCCATCGGGGCGTTCGGAGCCATGGCGTTCACCATCGGTCGATACGGCGTGGAGTCGCTGATTTCTCTTGGTGCGCTCATGTTGTGTTTCTATGCAACCTGCCTGTTATTTGTGTTTGTCGTGCTTGGCCTGATCGCGCGGCTACACGGCTTCAGCATTTGGAAGTTCGTGGTCTACATTCGCGAAGAGCTGGCGATTGTGCTCGGCACGTCGTCCTCCGAATCGGTGCTGCCACGCATGATTCACAAGATGGAAATGGTCGGATGCCGCAAATCGGTTGTCGGTCTGGTGATTCCGACTGGCTATTCCTTCAATCTCGATGGCACGTCGATCTATCTCACGATGGCTGCGATCTTTCTCGCACAGGCGACCAACATTCCGCTATCGCTGATGGATCAGCTGGGATTGCTCGCGGTATTGGTGCTTACCTCGAAGGGTGCCGCCGGGGTGACGGGCAGCGGATTCATCGTGTTGGCCGCGACCTTGTCGGCGACGGGCACAGTGCCTGTGGCGGCATTGGCGTTAATACTTGGCATCGACAGATTCATGTCGGAGGCGCGTGCGCTTACCAACCTGGTCGGCAATGGCGTGGCAACCATCGTCGTGGCGAAATGGCGCGGGCAGCTCGATGAGAAAAAAATGCGCGAGCAAATTGGGTAGGGAGTCAGATATTCAGTAAAGATTCGAGCTACTTACTGCCGCCGCAGACTCACCGATCTGACAACTCCTTCCTGCAGCGATACCGACAGTGATCTGTTCACAGACAGGTAAATAGAATCCGAAGTGTTTTGAGAACTCCATGAATATTGGGAAGTTCTTGAAGCGAGCATGTCGACACTGGTGACTGATCGTGCCGGGCAGATGGACAGTGCTCGCAGCGCCTCCTCCGACATGCCTACCGCGACGGCCTTCGCAATGGCCTCGATCTCATCGACACTGCACGGCGAAGACGGGTACTGCAAAGTGGAGGTCATTCTCGTTGCCGCTGTCATTGCTCCGTTCAAGAGCGTGACTTCGATGCTGCTGCTTTGCAGCTCTCCGGGGATTGAGGTAAAGAGAGGAGTCGACCTTGAGCGCCAAGTGTAGTGTTCCTGCGTTGCACTTGCGCTGACTGTGGTACTTACAAGGCTGCCGTCGCAACCAAGAAAATCATCGATCTTCGTCAGACTGTCTCCTTTCTGCAGCGACGCGAACCCTGCTACCAGCGCGTTGTCCGCGCAGAGGCGCGAAGAGGTCTCGCTGGCAAAGGAGTAGGACTCGAACACGCCTTCACGCAGAGCAAGCGAGATCGCCGGCCCGCCGCTGGAAGAAAGCAGCATGGGAACGCTGAACGGTGAGGGGGTGCTTCCCGAGACGGGTACCCAGTTGCTCGACACACCGATGGCGATGACACTGCCAGTCACATAGCCGGTGGACCCGGAATTGGGCACGCCATCCTGGCCCACCCAACTGGCTTCCACGAGGCGGCCCAGTTTCAGGTCGGTTTCGCGCGTGCTGGTCGCAGCCTTGCAACCAATCAACGCTTCCGCTTCTGCCACCGTCATACCGAGGCGCAATTGGGGGATGGCGGACGCTACCTCGGCGCGGGTACATTCCTGATCCGGGATCAGACCCCGGCTGCTGACGACGCGAAAAGTCTCACCACCGACATGGGTCAACACCACATCGAACAGCAACCTGCCGGGATCAGCGCGGTTGGCGCGCACTGTCACAGTGGGCAGGCGCAACAATCCAGTGCTGGAGTCGAAGCTGAGTGTTCCGTCAGGGGACCCGGAGGGAATCCATAAGTCCTGGGCGTGTAGCGCGGAAATCGGCAATAGCCCCGCGACCAGTGTTGAGAAGAGCAGGGTTGAGCAGAGCGCCGCTTTCTTTTTCATCCGATGAACCTTTCCGGTTGTTTTTCTCCATGCCCGGATTGTTTCAGTTGATGGCTGAAAAGACAATGAATATGGCGGGAGATCGACAAATCCACATCAGATCATAGCGCTGTCATATCTCATTTCTGCCCGCCGCCTGGATGATATGGTCCGCCGCCCGGAAGGCCAGCGCCATGATGGTCATCGTCGGCTGTCCACGTCCAGAGGTCACCATGCTGCCACCGTCCACCATGAAAAGATTCGGCACATCATGCGAGCGGTTGTAGCGGTCCACCACCGAGGTCGCGGGGTCATTACCCATACGGCAGGTTCCCAGCAGATGTACGCCCCCGGTCTGGCCATTGCGAGCATACGAGCCAACCTTTTTTATCGCCCCCACGGCATCCAGCATATCCATCGAGATGTCGTGGAAGAACTTCATGGTGGCGATGTCGTCAGGGTGATTCATGAAGGTGGTACGCAGTGCCGGACGGCCCCATTTGTCTTTGACCTCAGGGTCCAGCGTGATGTTGTTGGTGGACAGCGGCAACGTGGTGCAGTGGCCATTGAAAGAGGCCGTGTGCGTGAACTCCTCCGCCAGTCCGCGTTTGAACTCGCTGCCCCAGCTGACGCCGGAGAACGTGCCGCCGCGCATGGCTGAGGCCATCGGCAACCCGCGCGTCAGAGATCGCGAGTCGATGCCTCCGCCGCCGTAGAAGCCGTGCTTGGGATCGATGCTGTAGAAGTCGTGGATCACCCGCGTGGTCGCAATACTCTTGTGGCCGTTGATCTCCTCCGGGAACAAACCGGCAGCGTTGGAAGAGCCATTGAACATCAGGTTCTTGCCAACCATGCCGCTGGAGTTTGCCAGGCCATCGGGGAATTGTGCCGACGCCGACAGGAACAGAAGTCGAGGGGTCTCCGCGCCATTCGCGCACAATACAACTGCCTTGGCCTTCTGTGCCTGTTCAGTGCCGTCTTCTTCCCAGTACACCACTTCACTGGCACGACCATTCTCATTGGTATTGACGCGCGCGACGGTACATCCCGTTCGCAACTCGCAATTGCCCGTAGCCAGTGCCTGGGGAATCATGGTGACTGCAGTGGATGACTTGGCAGCCACTTCGCAGCCGAAGCCGTTGCAGAATCCGCAATGGACGCAGGCCGGACGGCCATTAAAAGGTTTGGAAAGAATGGCAACTGGTGCCGGGAAGGGCGTGTAACCCATCGCTTTGCCTGCTCGCTCCAACAGAACACCCGCCGATTTCACTGGCATGGGAGGGCATGGATAGTCGCGCGAACGGGGCGGGTCCCAGGGGCCGGCCAGACCGGATACACCAATCTCCCAGTCCACCTTCGTGTAATAGGGCTCCAGTTCTTCGTAGGTGATTGGCCAGTCCGCGAAATTAGTGCCTGCAATGGTGCCGCGCACACTAGCTTCGTTGAAATCGATCGGGTGCAGACGCCAGAAATTGCCAGAGAAGTGCACACTGCTGCCACCGACGTTGTGGGCGTAGCCCAGCGGAGCGCCGTCTACCAGCTCAGCCTTTTCATGCTCGTAGCGTCTGAATGTCTGTGGATGGCCCTTGCGGCTACCCCAGACAAGTCCCTCGTTCTGTGTGTTAGACCATTCGTCGTGACGGAAATCGCCCGGTTGCAGATAGGGTCCTTGTTCAAGCACGACAACGGAGAAGCCTGCTGTCGACAGTTCTCTCGCCATGATGCCGCCTGCCGCGCCGGAACCTACGATCACGAAATCCACTTCTTCGCGCGTTGGGAAACTTGCCTGTGCCATGATTATTCTCCCCTCGCCATATAGTCAGCGTCATAGAAGCCGTAAGGCGGACTCCAGACATGTTTGTGTTCGAAACCAATGAGCTTCCAGCCTGCGTAGTCGCGATTGCCACCATATTCAGGAAGTGAAAACATTCCGGAGATCGTCATGTAGCGCATGGTGCCGAAGAATGCCGTCTCCTCAATGCTGACCAGCAAGGCGTCCTGTTGTTCGGGCGTGAGTGCGCTGAAACTCGCGCTGCCATAGGTGGATTGCGCTGAAGCCTGCAATGAGGCCAGTCCCTCTCGCATTGGCTCAAGTGCTTCGGTGCGTGAGGTGCCGAGAACATTGTCGATGAAGTAGATCACGCCGGCCTCTGTTGCTCCGGGTGTCTCGTCGGTGGGAATTATGCGCGCGGCGATGGCGGCAAATTCTCTTGCCTCATCGCTGCCGAGGATCTTGAATGCGCTGTTCTCCAGCGTTGCTTCGCTTGCTGCGGCGCTGCTGCTCATGATGGCCGACAGAGAAAGCACGATCAGAGAGTTACGCGCCGCAATGCCGGTTTGGCGTAGGAATGCACGTCGGGCTAATTGGATCTCGTTCAAGGAAATAGACTCCTGAGTAAATGGGAGGTCACGAAGAATGCGATGAATATTCTGGTGTTGTGTGCCTTACTTGGGCATGCGTGAAGCGCGGATCTCGATCTCGACAAGCCAGTTGTCGTTCACCAGATCGGCCACGACAACAGCCGTGCGTACTGGCTTGTTCGGATTTGCTTCCGTGCCGAAGAACTGCAGGTAGCCCTTGTTGAGGCCTTCGAAGTCAAACTCACCGTCCGCGCCGGCAACGCCGAAAATGCGGACCTGCACGATGTCGGACATGGACCAGCCCTGCTCTTCCAGCGTCGCCTTGAACTTCTCGAAGATGTTGACAGTCTGCTGCTCCATGTTGCCCCAGGTGCCATCAGCAGCCGGTGAAGCACCAGAGCCACTCAAATAGAGAGTCTCGGCACCTGCGGGAATGTAAATGTTGTTGAACAGCACGCGACTTTCACCGGTGCGAACAATCTCCTGAGCGCTTGCTGTGGCAGCAAAAAGCGTCGCTGCCATGGCAGTCGTCAGGCAAACAGTCTTGAACAGAGTTTTCATATTGCGATTCCTCGTACGGTAGGTTGGCGTGTCGAGCCTGCGAACTGAGCTCAGGACAACCCGATTATCCCGAAGGGAAATGCTGAAAGTCCTACCAGTTTTGTTCCGAATTTCTACTTCTGGAAAAGAACGTTAAATCAGTTGGATAGAAGCGAGAGCGGCGCTGCACAGAAGCGTTGCGGGAGAAATTTTGACGTCATTGGTAGAAAAAGGAGGCTGAAAGGTAGGAAGAATGAGCGGGTATTCCGGTGTCGGCGAGCCTGTGATGCAGAGCCGGATCGGCAAGCAGGTGAACTTTACTAGTGAGCAGAGTTCGCCTGCTTGCGCAGGCGCTATCGACGGCCTCCGTTCATGCCGAGGCTGCGAGCGTCATGCTCAATGCGATGAGCAGGAATAGGACGCCCATGAGCACGAACCCAAGTTTGATAAAGTTGCTTTTCAGCGAAGACATATCACACCTCAATGGCAAAATTGAAGAAATCCCCTCGCCTTTAGTATGCAATTTCCCCATCGCGGGGCATTGAGGCAGATCAAGAAGAGCGGTCCCTTAGAGTGAGGCGGAAATGTGGAACCTTAACGAAGTCACCAGTATTGAGTACCGGTCAGGACACACCTTCCTGATCTCTTTTGATGACGGCGTGTCGGGAGTGGTGGATTTCTCGGAATATCTGAATCGCGGACCGGTCTTTGCGCCCTTGCGTGATCTGGATTTTTTCCGCAAGGCGCGTATCGAAGGAGGCACGATTGCCTGGCCCAATGGGGCGGACATTGCGCCTGAGTCCCTGTATGAAAAATGTCAGCTGGCTGCAGCCTGTTCATACTGCATGTAATGTCCCCGTTTTCTGCAATAGAGGGGCTAGCACTAATGCCCCCGCTCCGCCGCAATCCTTTCCTCTATCGACGCCCGGCGCTCAGCCACCAGCTCGTGCCACGGCTGTTGCTGCAGCAGAGGATGTGGGCGCACCTGCACGCGCAGCTGCTCCATGATGCCCTCGAACGACGCCTCGGGGTGGCCGGTCAGGTAGATGTCCGGGTTCAGTTTGTCGAGATTATCGAAGCCGAACAAGGAGTCTTCCGCCAACGTGGGGAAGCGCGGATTGTTGACGATCTGCACGCCATCGTTCGGGCCGTTGCAGCCGAAGATCACCACGTTTACTGTCTCGCCTGGGTTCTGAGGATCGTCTTGTGTGTCTGTGCTCCAGGTGGTGCAGCCCGGCGTGTGGCCCGGCACCCAGGTCGGCGTCATGGTGGTGCCACCGAGACTGATGCTCTCGCCGTCCTGCAGGCGCCTGTCCACTTTCACCGGCTCCCAGCCTTCGAAACCCAGCGGCGACAGATCTCTGCCTGCTTCCAAGGCATCTGCATCGGCCTCCAGCGCCATCACCTGTGCACCGGTCATGCGCTGCAGCACGGCGTGGGCCTGCACATGATCGAAGTGCGCGTGACTGGACAACATGATCTTGATGTCGCTCATGCGAAAGCCGAGCTTCTCGACGCTGTCACGAATCGCGCCGCTCATCTCGTTGACGCCCGAATCCACCAGGATATGCCCCTCGGGGGTCGCGATCAGATAGATGCCGATGTTGGTGGAGCCGACGAAGTAGATGTTGCCGACGACGCGGAAGGGCTCGACGGGCACTGCCTGCCGACCGTGGTAGCTCTCCCCAGCCGCCACTTTCTGTTCCATCGTCATGGTGTCGAAGCGACCGGGTTGCGCACTAGCCTGCGAGAGTGTCAGCAGCGCCAGTCCGGAAAAGGTCAATGCGGAGATAATCACCTGCAGTGATTTTTTCATTCTGACTCCATGGTGCGGTTGACGGCCAAGGCACTCCAGGGCTGTCTGACGGATGGAAGCCTTCTCAGCCCCCCCCCCGCTCACCTGGGGCAGCTTTGTGTATTTGTCCAGCACGATGAAGTTGTTGGATTCAGCGATGGGTTTGTAGTCGACGATCATTTTTCTTTGCCTTTGGTTGAGGGCAATAATTTTTTGGCGTTTTCCCTGCTGACGACCTTCTTCCCGGTCTCTGCTTCAAGCTTCAATCGGGCTCCCTTGGCAACACCTCCGCCACGCTTTGCCACATCTTCATGCTCGCCCATCGACGATGGACTGACGACTTCTGAAATTTCCTTGGTGGACAGCTCCGCCAACATGTTCATCACCAACTCCTTGTTGGTCATGTTATCGCGCAGGTTTTCCTTCTTGAGCCCTTTGTACTGCTTGTATTCCTTGGCCGTCTTGCCTGCCCAGGTCTTGTAGATCACATCGGTCAGAAAGGCGAATTCACCTCCCTCCTGCAAGCCGTGCTTTTTCCATTCATCCGTCAACTCCTTGCGAATCTCTATACTCTTCAGGCGTTGGTTGATCCAGTTGTCTGAATAGCCCAGGCGCTTGTAATCCAGCATGGCCTGCTCGATGGAGAGTTCCGGGTCTTGCAACTGATCCAGCCGCTGGTTGGCTACTTCGGCCAACCACAGCTTGAAAGGCTCTGCCTTCCTGGAGGGGATGGACTGCACAATGCGCAACAGCTGTTGTGTGCTAGCCGCCAGGGTTTTTCTCATTTTACCTGTCGCCGTCTGCATGGCTACCTGGGGACAATTTGTCCCTACGTAGCTGCCCAATTGTTCATCCCGCTTGCGCAGCTTCTTCAGATAGTCGGTGGGGTTTTCACTGTCGGTGAGGGCCGCCACCACATCCACCACAGAAAAAAACCATTCCTCCAGCTCGGCGTCCCAGTGACTGCGAATGCTCTTGTCCTTGAACAATATGATTTTATTGTGCTGATCCATTAG
>JAUSMU010000279.1 GCA_030645995.1 Gammaproteobacteria bacterium
CTGGGGTCGTTGCTGCGCATGCGATTGGCGAGGTCCAGCAACCTGGTGTTCAAAATCGCGCGGTCGTCAAACAGGGTTGACCAGACGAGGCTGGGGAAAAGCGGTTGGGGAGTGATTTTCAAAAGAATGTACCTTGTGTCGGTTGAACTTGGATCGAGCCACTTCTGAATGGCCAGAAGATATATTTGAATCGACACTTAGTCCAGCTTCATAATGGAAACGCGACACCCCAATGGCTGCTTCGGCGATGCTCTTGGTAAACTCGATATGAACCAGGCCAACAATGAGGGCGGGACACATGAACATACAAAGACTGGTTGTTGGCGCGTGTGTTGCGCTGGGATTTACCGCGCTTTCAGCTCTTCCGATAGTGAATGGCGCTGAGCAGGAGCAAGTAGTGATAGAGGATTTGACCGTGCCTCAACTTCGCGCGGAAATTGATAAAATCCAAACCGAGTTCTACCGGGTGTTCAATACACTCAATGAAAATGATGAGTTTGATGTCGTTTGTCAGAAATTCACCCCGACAGGATCGAATATTCCCCAGATTGGCTGTGAGCCAAATTTTTTATCCAAGCGACGCGGCGCCAATGCCAATGATTACAGATTGGGAACCGACGAACTAATCAATAACGACGGATTAGTCAAGGAGCTTCAACCCGAATTCGAGCAACTCACCGCAATAATGAACGAAATTTCGAGCAAGAATCAGTACTTTCAGGAGCTCGGTGAGATATTGAAAATGTTGAGAGGGCGTCTCAACGAACTTAACCAATAATGCCACGTCTATCAGCCCTGATTGGCCCGTCACAATGGCTTGTGGCGGGGAATTTTCTTTTAAAATCAATATAGTGATTTTTCAAATTCCCGTTATCGACAAGCCGGGTTGGTCTGCAGTCCTGCACAATTGTTACAAACCATTGCAATTTCCTTCATGGTGAGACAGTATCCAACCGTTCCATATATGCAGTTGGATCCGGCGTTGACGTTTGGTAATGAGACATCCGTTTCTCTTGCCCAATCTCACCGCCCGTACTATCTCGGCAAGCCTTAGAAAACAAAAATAACTTTTAGGAGTGATATATGCGATTCAATATTCCCCACAAGCGTCGCCTGTTGTGCACAGCTGTTTCCCTCTCACTGCTTCCCCTGGCCAACCCAAGCTTTGCCCAGGCCCCGGCCCAGGCCGCACCGGAGGTGGAAGAGGTCGTTGTTACAGGTTCCTATATCCGCCGTTCCGAAGGTTTCCAAGCGGCATCCCAGGTGACTCAGCTGAATGCTGACGATCTGGCTGACCAAGGCACCATGAACCTGGGTGAAGTCATCCAGAACATGTCGTTCGTGGGTGGTCCTTCTTCATCGGTCACCAACACTATTCAAGGGACTTCTTCCCGCAGTCAGAGCATCGACCTGCGTGGTCTGGGCGCCCGCTCCACGCTGACCCTGATGGACGGCAAGCGCGTCGCTGACGAAAACGTGCAGATGATGGTGCCCACCATCGCCATTCAGCGCATCGACATCGTGGCTGACGGCGCAGCGGCACTGTACGGAAACGAGGCGGTGGCCGGCGTGGTCAACTTCGTTCCTTACACGTCCTATGACGGCACGAAGATAGAAGTCTATGGCGAGCGCGACGGCGAGGGCGACTACGACGAAGAGTCTGCGCAGATGATGTGGGGCGGCGATATCGGCGGCCTCGACGTGGTGCTGGCGGGTCAGTACAAAACCAACAGCCGTCTTGCCTGGGACGAGCGTCCCTACCTGGCCCAGGCCGGCATGAACTACTCTTCCCTTGCTCCGGGCAACTACACTGTCCCATTACGCGACGCGGCTGGGCAGTACACCGGAAAAACCGGCCCACAGGCCGAGCCGAACTGTGCCCCGGCATCACAGCGCCAGTTCTGGAAGGCGGGCGAAAGCAACAACCCCTTCGGCATGAAGGTTGGCAATAACTGCTGGGTCGACTACGGCGACACCCGCAGCTACCGTGAGCCCACGGATACCGGCTCGATTTTCGCGAATGCCACCTGGGAAATGAACGAAGACCTGACCCTGCGTGCGCAGTACTTCACGTCACGTCTGTACCAGGTGTCCTACACCTCCACATCCAACCCCGGCAACTCGCGCATCGGCGAACTGCCCACGGTTCGTGGTGAGCAGCCCGGCAACCCGTTCCTGGCGAAAAACTCTGCCGGCCTGCAGTTGTACGGCGTCGACCTCAACGGCGACGGCCTGCCAGACCGTGGCACTCAGGACATCAACAAAGACGGCCTGATGGACTACCTCGTCTCCGGCACCACAGCCAATGGCGTGCTGCTGCGTGAAGACGTCCGCGCCCGTTCGCTGCGTCCGATCAACAAGACGCACACGATGTCGGATGGTCATACCTCGGACGGCGACAACCTGTCCGGCAGCACCGACCACAACAGCCGCATGATGTTCCAGGCCGATTTCAAAGTGCCCTTCCTGGAAGGTTGGGAGGGTATGGCGGCCTACGCCAAGAGTGAGCAGACACTGCGCTACATGAACAACCAGGCCTACGACATCGAAGCCATGAAGCAGGGCCTCAAGTGCGACGTGCGGCGTGACCGCGACGCCTGCTACAACCCGTTCTTCGTGGTGGACCAGACTACCAACAACACCAAGGACATGATGAACGCCATTGCAGCGCGTGACCGTAAAATGTCAGAGAGCTGGCTGGATACCGTGGACATCGTGCTGAATGGTGAGATTCCGCTGGGCGGCTTCGAACTGCCAGGCGGCGTGATCGGCGCAGCCGTGGGTTACCAGTGGCGCAACGACAAGTACACCAATACGCCTTCCTCCAGTGAATTGCGTGGCGATACCTGGATCGGCAGCCCGTTCCCGGAAGAAATAACGACGGGCACCCGTGACGTAGATGCCTACTTCGTCGAGCTGGCGATTCCCGTCCTGGAGACTGTGGAAATCGAAGCTGCCGTGCGTCATGAAAGCTTCAGCACTGATCAGAAGTCCACGGACCCGAAATTCGGTATCACCTGGACGACAACCGAGTGGCTGACTCTGCGGGCCACCACTGGCGACGCGTTCATTGCACCGTCACTGACTCAGCTGCTGAACCCTGTCAGCTGTGGTCTGTCCACGGTGTCTGACCGCTTCACTCCGTTCTCTGCGTTCACCACTGCCTGTTCCGGCGGTAACCCGGCGCTGGAAAACGAGTTCTCCACATCGAAGCAGTTGGGTATGGATCTGGCGTTCGGTGATTTCGACTTCTCGATAACGTGGAACGAAACCGACTTCGACAACCGTATCGTCGGCATCTCCGGTCAATCGGTCATGAACAATGAATTCGCGGCCTTCAAAGCGTGGTCCGGCTTCGCTGGCAGCGGTGTCGGTGCAGCCAACCAGCCCACCAGGGCACAATTGGCGGCCTGGCTGGCCAGCGGAAAGAGCAACCCGGACATCCTGCGTGACCCGGATGACCTCGGCAGCCTTCTGCAGATTACGACTCCGGGCAGTGTGAACGCCACGAGCGTCAAGGTCACGGCCTATGACATTCAGAGCAACTACCGCTTCGATATGGGCGATATGGGTGCTTTCCGCATCAACCTGCAGGCCACGATGATGGACTCGTTCGAGTACCAGGACAGTGCGACCGCCGCAGTACAGGAAGGCTTGGGTAAAACCAACCTGCTGACGGCCACAGCGCCAGCAGTGCCAGACATCAAGGCCAACCTGCGTCTGGGCTGGACCATGGCAAACCACGCAGTCACTGGCACGGTACACTACATAAGTGCACTGGATTGGGATGGTACGAACTACATTCCGTCCATCCGGCAGTTTGCGGGTACCAACCCGAACCCGAGCATTATCGGTGGTCAGATCAAGGCCTGGACAGACTTCGACCTGGCCTACACCTACCGTGGCATCAGCCTGTACGGTGGCGAGATGGGCGTCAGCGTTGGTTCGCGCAACATCTTCGACCGACAAGCTCAGCGTACTCCTGACTTCGCTGGTGTCATTGGCGAGTTGCAGGACCCGATGGGCCGTTCGCTCTATGCACGTTTGACTTACGACTTCTAAGTCAGCGGATAGTCATGCCGCCTGATCAGCGCGTAACTTGACGCTGACGGTGGCAGTAATAAAAAAGGGGCTCCCGGTGGGGGCCCCTTTTTCGTTCTTTCGCACCGAATCTCAGCAAACGATTATTGACCAGTATTCTTGGTCGCTGCGTGCCGCATGTTCATGGCGACGCGTGAGCGATTACGCTCCGATCGCGTGAGTTCGCCGATGGCAGGGCCACCCTGGTCATAAATGCCACCTCGCAGGGCGAAGAGTAGATATTCCGCTGGCTGTGAGCTATCTGCTTCCTTGTTGGTGAACAGGGCAACAGCGGCATCAATCTTGGCTTCACGATCCTCCTCGTTCGGATAGGACAGGATATCTGCCACTACGGTTTCCAGAATGTTCAGGTTGTCCAGAATGATGGCCGCTTCCGGCGACTGGGTATACAGGTCAGGGGCGATGGCTGGTGCCATTGGTAATTCGCTGGGAGGAGGGAACACGCTCATCCCACCGTCAGTGCCAATCTTGCTCCAGAAGCGTTCCAGTGCGGTATCCACACTGTTGGTAAATTGTTTGTCGAGAGTTTCCAGGATGATGGCTTCGAGAGACGCCAACTGTAACCATTGTTGGGTCCACATCAAACCGCTCAGGCGCGGGAAGGCGGTCTTGAATCCTGCTGCCTGGTCATGCTCAACCAGAAATTCACTTTCCTTCGGGAAGGTTGAAACTGAGTGGCGATCATCGCTGAGGTAATCAGTGATTGCAGCGTTCACAGCCGCAGGCTTGTCACTGATGCTTTCGTCCAAAAAAATTTCAAACAATGTGTTTTCAAAATCTCGACCACGACTCAATATCTCGGAAGTATGACGATTGATAGCAGTGTTGTCGGCATACGCTTTGCTCGCTTCTTCATCCGTATGCGTGGCGCGCATCACAGCCAACAAATTGATACGTGCCTCCACTTCCAAATCTGAATCTATGGCCATGCCGCCGTGATTCATGGCCCCACTGGCCATCATTTCACTCTTGGTCATTGTCTTTATCATTTCCAGGTGTTCGCGCAGCCCCTCACGAGCAGCCGCAGACGCTGGCTGGGCATTGATTGCGGTGATGGCTTCAAAGGTATTTGCCTGAGTAATATCAAAGGCATTGAACAGATCGGCGAGCTGGGGATATTCCATTCGAATCTTGTCACCCGTCTGTGCAAAGGCTGCGTGTGAGACGAGGCTGACAATTGCAGTGCATGCAATTGTGGTGAGTAGGTTTTTCCCTGGCTTGATCCAGCCTTGCTGGTAGTTTGTCATTTGCCTTTTCCCCCTGGTGCGCACTATCAAGTACAAAAATGACAAAAGCCCCGAGTCATGCTGCTGACCCAGGGCTTTTGTCTGTGCATCGTGAAGGTTCTAGTTACTGACTTTCACAGGCACGTACGCGTTGGACCAGCAGCACTGATTGTCGAACTGACTGTCTGGTGCTGTGAAGTTGTCGACGCGCAGCCGAATGACATAGTCGCCCGGTTCTGAGAACGTGACGTTCGTCGTGGTCTCGGTCCAGTCCCCGCTGCCAGTCGCGCTTTGTTGATCAGCTTCACCGCGATCCTCGCCCGTGACTTTTGGGTTATCGAATACGGCAGTCGCGCCAACAGGTCCCTGATGCATAATCCATTCTGTGCCTAACGGGAAGAATGGAGTTTCCACATCATAGCCTCGACGATCACCACGATCCTGAGCGGAGGCGGTCAAGGTGACTGGGGTGCCTGCCTTGGCGTTGACCAGTGGCGCGTAAATGCCTTCTCTGTCCGTGGATTCTTCACCGTTCCTGTCGAAGCGGATCGCCGGATTCAACGACCCCATCGCGGCTGGATCGCTACTCATTTCGTACGCTGCCGAGGTAGCGCGCCCAGGGACTGAGTAGCTGTGTCCTGCATGGCTCAGAGTCCACACGACTTCGGTTTCGGCCATTTCCGCAGGTACCGTTACGGCGAATATTCCGCGCTCCTGCAGACCGACGAAGCCACCACGGCTATACACAGGGAAATGGGTGGGCTGCACGCCATCAAACTGTGCTGGCTCGATGTGATTGTCCGGACCGAGTGGGACATCAACAATCTCTTCCTGATTTCGGTTTACAAAACCAAAGATCATCGTGACTGAGCCATCCTTGTTCTTGATCCAGCCATTGAACATGGGGCCAACAACATCGCCTGATGCCCTGGGTGCGGATAATTGGTATGAACGCAAGTGATCAGGAAGTTGCGCATGGAGGGGAGACGCTACACCCAACCCTACCAGTGCAGCCGCAATCATCCCGCTTTTCAGATGTTTGAAATTGCTC
>JAUSMU010000282.1 GCA_030645995.1 Gammaproteobacteria bacterium
GGTGTGTTGCTGGCGGACCGTCTGCCGCCAGGGATGGCGGCAGCCGAGCCCCCATGGATGGGTTCACGGCGTGTCCGCCAGCAACACACCTCCACTCCCGCTCGAAAACCGAAGCACTAAATCAATGCTCACGAGTCGCATGGAACTCGATGTCGGGCCAGCGCTCGACCATCAGTGCCAGATTTACCCGGGACGGCGCCAGATAGGTCAGATGATCACCCCCATCCACCGCGATATTCTCGTACGCCTTCTTCCGGAACTCATCCAGCTTCGCCCGATCCTTGCTGTAAACCCAGCGCGCGCTGTAAACACTCACCGGCTCGTACTCGCAATCCACCTTGTACTCATCCTGCAACCGGAACGCCACCACCTCGAACTGCAACACACCGACCGCGCCAACGATCAAATCGTTGTTCTTGGAAGGCATGAAGACCTGCACGGAGCCTTCCTCGGCCAGCTGCTTCAGCCCCTTCTGCAACTGTTTCATCTTCAGCGGATCCTTGAGACGGATACGACGGAACAGCTCCGGAGCAAAGTGCGGGATACCGGTGTACTGAAGTAACTCGCCCTCGGTGAAGGTGTCGCCTATCTGGATAGTGCCATGATTGTGGAAGCCCAGAATATCGCCGGAGACGGCTTCCTCAGCCTGCTCGCGCTCGCCCGCCATGAAGGTCACCGCGTCGCTGACGCGCACCTCCTTGCCGAGTCGGGTGTGCAAAACCTTCATGCCTCGCAGATACGCGCCCGAGCAGACTCGCAGGAAGGCCACACGGTCCCGGTGATTCGGGTCCATATTTGCCTGAATCTTGAAGACGAATGCACTGAATTTTTCCTCGTCAGGAGCCACTACGCGCGTTTGCGTGGCACGCGGCAGAGGTGACGGCGCCCATTCCACGAACTGATCCAGCATCTCGCGCACGCCGAAGTTGCCCAGAGCGGTACCGAAGTATACGGGAGTCATGCGGCCAGCCAGATATTCATCGACGTCAAACAGGTTGCTGGCGCCCTTTACCAGCTCGATTTCTGCCTGCACGTCGTCGGCGTAATGACCAAGCAGCTTGCGGGCCTCGGGACTGTTCAGACCTTGAATGCGGATGTCGTCCGGAAGGCGGTCCCCTTGCCCCTGCTGATAAACATGCACGGTATCGGTGTACAGGTTGTAGACACCCTTGAACTCCTTGCCCATGCCGAGCGGCCAGTTGATGGGTGCACAGCGGATTTTAAGAACGGTCTCGATCTCATCAAGTACATCGACGGGTGCCAGGGTCTCGCGATCAAGTTTGTTGACGAAGGTGAAGATCGGCGTATCGCGCAGACGGCACACGTCCATCAGCTTGATGGTGCGCTCCTCGACACCCTTGGCACCGTCCACCACCATCAGCGCGGAATCCACCGCAGTGAGCACGCGGTAGGTGTCTTCCGAGAAATCTTCGTGCCCTGGTGTGTCCAGCAGATTGACGATGCGGTCGTTGTAGGGGAATTGCATGACCGATGAAGTGACGGAGATGCCGCGTTGCTGCTCCATGGCCATCCAGTCCGAGGTGGCGTGACGATCAGACTTCTTGCCCTTCACTGTGCCAGCCTTCTGAATCAGACGCCCGAGCAGCAGGAGCTTCTCCGTGATTGTCGTCTTGCCCGCATCCGGGTGAGAGATAATCGCGAAGGTGCGTCTGCGGAGGATTTCGTCGGCGAGTGCGCCCTGGCTCATGGCTGTTGGTCCTTGGGAATTACTGGATGTGCGCGAAAGGTCGCGGATTATACTCGCGGCTCTGCATTGTGCCCAGCACAACAAGGTGTGGGAGCGTGCCCGCACGCGATTGGGCTTTTCGCAATTCAATCGCGTGCGGGCACGCTCCCACAGGGGATTGGGTCAGTGAACAGTGGCGGAGACGGGACGATCAGTCGTAACAGCGAAATCGGGATGCAGAAGGTCGGAACGCTTCACCAGCAGAAGATCGTGACGGTCCAGACTGTCGTATTCGCCGATTGATTCCACGTCGACATCTTCCAGCAGCACTACCACGACATCCTCGCCGTCGACATCCACCACCACACAGCGCTTGAAGCCCACGAGCGTGTTGAGAGAGGCGAAGCTGCCGATGTCGCAGCTGAAGGCGGGGTACAAGCCAGTGGAAGAGCGCAGAATGCCATCGGAACTGAAGGCCATGCCAAACCCTGCGGCGGCAACGACGTGAATGATGTCGATGATGGCGGGGTCGGTGAGATCGATGCGGACAGTGTCTGTCACCACGAGGCGATTCTCTGCCTGCTCGTGAGTCACCAGCTTGAGGAACAGATTGATGTCGTCCTGGTTCCACTCCAGCATCTCTTCGGTCTCGGCGCGCGAGCTGTCCGATGCGAAACTGACAACACTGGTTTCGATGGTCAAATCCCGGCGATCATCTTCTTCAGACTCATATGGGACGACCATGGAGACGGCGCAGAGCCCTTCGCTGGACTCTGGACTGAGTTTCCACAAAAACGGAATATTGCCTGTCAACTCAACCATTGCCTGATACTGATACGCTGTGAATACGGCTTAACAATAGCATCAAAGGCGAATCAAGATAAAGCCATAATCTTTTTCGTCCGCGACAGCCGACACCAAAAGCGCATCAAAAAGCAGTTGACTTTTCATATCCGCAAGACCATTCAACGCACAATTTTGCAGTCAGTCTCAGACCGGAAAAACAACTCCTGCTTTTGATTGACGACCGGTAATTATTGTGATGAGAGAATCAATAAATGTTTTCCACAGATTCTGTGGATAACTCAGTTGATAAGTTGAAAATAACGCGCTGAAACGCTGAAAAACACGTCGCTTGATACAACTTGGTTATTTTTTAACCAAATAGAAAAACATAATATAATCAAATAGATA
>JAUSMU010000285.1 GCA_030645995.1 Gammaproteobacteria bacterium
CCGGTCTCTCATCGGAAGATAGGTAAGATCAATATCAACAGAAAGTCGCGGCATATTCCGAATAAACAGGTTGATCGCCGTGCCACCTTTGAGAGCAAAACACGACTCGTCTGCAACATGAGGCAGCGTCCGAATCAACAACGCGACCTGATCTTTATAAGCGTTTCTAAAAGCCATTCTGATCGTCCTTGAGCAGCTCTGTGGGTACGGTTATCTGGTATTTATCAATGTACTTTCCGCCCTTGGCCAACATGCGTTTGCCTGCGCCAAAATCGACCTTGCCGCTGTTAATGCCTGTCATCCAACGGTGATGATGTCGCTCTGCAAAGAAGAAAAACAACCGCTTTACTTTAATGCTGCTGGTGTTTTCCAGTAGCGACTGCATGCGCCGGGGACTCAGATTCACGAGTCCTTCCATCATTACGTCTGCCAGATGAAAGGTCTCTCGGTCAGGCAGTTCTTCAAGTAATTCAAGATATGCGCGCTCAGGAGTGGACAGTACCAACGGCCAGTTCCAATGCCCCCAAGGGCGGAGAAGCAAGGCACTTTCCTTGTCTACCGACATTTCCTTGAATGTCTTCATATCAACACTGATATGTGTTTGGGGAAGAAAGCGCAAACGATTATGCACAATGAAAGTCTGTTCCAACTGCAGCTTGAACAGCCATGAGGGAAGTTTTACGTCACTGTATAAATGAACGATCGTGGGTGCCTGGGACAGGTAGTGGGCATAGCCCTCCATCTCCAGCGCGGTACGCCCTCCCACGGAAACGGGATACTCAAGCAGTGTCTGCAGCGAGATAACCACCTGTTCCCAACCCAGTTCACCACGTGGTCGTCGGAATACCCCTCGTGTCGGCTGCTCCAACCATCCTGCTGAAACATAGTGACTGCGCAGTGAGCGAGAGTATCCCCGTTTCTCCAGCCAGGAGGCATCAACCAGCAGGCCTTCGGGTAAAGACCGCCCCAGTTGGTTTAACTTTCCTGTATTTTGTCCGCTCATACTGTACAAAATAGCCTGAACACAAACTCATGGCAAGTTCGGTATTTGTTAGATATGTACAGTTTAGTTGAGCCAATATAGGAAAAGACTTGCTATCGCAGGGTTCTAGGCATGACTGGCAATATGTCAGGAAAACAAAGAAATAAAAAAAGGGGGCCTCAGCCCCCTTCTTCGTATTGCCGTGCAGCGTTTCAGCGCTCCACTGGCTCCAGCCGGTAAACGGCAGTGGTGGCAGCGCCGGCGCGGTCTTCGGTGGCTACGTAGATGTAGCCGTCCGGGCCTTGGCGCACGTCGCGGATGCGGCCCATGCCATAGGCCAG
>JAUSMU010000288.1 GCA_030645995.1 Gammaproteobacteria bacterium
CGGCAGGAGTTTCTTCAGGGCTTCGGTGCGTTGTACCTGATCGACAGCCAGAATCATTTGACGCATGTAGTCGATGCGGTCGCCTTCGAAGAACATGTGCTCTGTACGGCACAAACCGATCCCTTCGGCACCGTAGGCCACTGCCTGCTCGGCCATCGCCGGGGTGTCGGCGTTAGTGCGGATGCGCAGACGGCGGTACTTGTCCGACCACTCCATCACGGTCTGGAACAACTCATAGGTGTAGCTCTTCTCGGGCTTCATGGAGCCTTCCAGAACGCGTTTCACTTCTGAGTCGGCACTCTCGATCAGGCCCTTGTAGATGGCTCCGGTGGTGCCGTTGATAGAGATGTAGTCGCCTTCCTGCAGCACATGGCCGCCAGCGGTCAGAGTACGCTTCTCGTAATTGATGGTGACTTCACCGGCACCGCAGACACACACCTTGCCGAGCTGACGTGCCACGAGTGCCGCGTGTGAGGACACGCCGCCACGGGTTGTCAGGATGCCCTGGGAATAGAGCATGCCCTTGAGGTCGTCCGGGGAGGTTTCAGTACGGCACAACACCACCTTGTTGCCCTTGCGGGTTTCGATCTCGGCGGCGGCTGCCGTGAAGGCGATGCGACCGGTGGCGCCTCCAGGACCTGCAGGGAGACCCTTGCCGATCAGCGTGGCATCTTTCTGTGATTTCGTATCGAAGATCGGCACCAGCAGTGAGTCGACAGACTCGGCCGGGATCTTCAGCAGCGCAGTGCGCTGATCCATGAGCTTCTCTTTCACCATTTCCACAGCGATGCGGATGGCCGCCAGACCGGTACGCTTGCCGTTACGGGTCTGCAGCATGAACAGACGGCCCTTTTCGATGGTGAACTCGAAGTCCTGCATGTCCTTGAAGTGCTTCTCCAGTTTGGCGCGCACTTTCTCCAGTGCGGCGAAACTCTCGGGCATTTCCTTTTCCATGGCGGCAATTGCTTTCGGTGTGCGGACACCGGCAACCACGTCTTCACCCTGGGCATTGATCAGGTATTCGCCATAGAAGGCTTTCTCGCCATTGGCCGGGTCGCGGGTGAATGCCACGCCAGTGGCGCTGTCATCACCGGCATTGCCGAACACCATCGCCTGAATGTTGACCGCTGTGCCCCATTCGGCAGGAATGCCGTACTGCTGACGGTACAGGATGGCGCGATCGTTTCTCCAGGAACCGAACACGGCACCGGTGGCGCCCCACAGCTGCTCGTAGACGTCCTGCGGGAAGGCGGTGCCTGTGCGCTGGCGGATGAGTTCTTTGTATTGAGTGACCAGCTTCTGCAGATCGCCCGCATTGAGATCGTTGTCCTGAGTCTTGCCCAGCGACTTTTTCAACGCATCCAGCAGTTCGTGGAACGGATCGTGTGACTCCTCATCCGCTGCCTGCACGCCCATCACCACATCGCCGTACATCTGGATGAAACGACGGTAGCAGTCCCACGCGAAGCGCGGATTGCCGGAGATCGCCGCCAGGCCTTCGACGGTAACGTCGTTCAGGCCGAGGTTCAGAATGGTGTCCATCATGCCGGGCATGGAGTCGCGGGCGCCGGAACGCACGGAGACCAGCAGGGGGTTATCCTTGCCGCCGAATTGTTTCTTCATCTGCGCTTCGATCAGGCCCACGGCCGTCTTGACATCAGCAGCCAGTGATTTCGGGTAGCTGCGGTCATGCGCGTAGAAATAGGTGCAGACTTCAGTGCTGATGGTGAAACCGGGGGGGACTGGGAGGCCGATTGCGGCCATCTCCGCCAGATTGGCGCCCTTGCCACCGAGCAGCTCGCGCATACTGGCATTGCCATCGGTCTGGCGACCGAAGTTGTATACGTATTGAGATTTCTTGGTGGATTTTGCGGGGGCTGCTGCCTTGGCCGTGGTTTTGCTGGTGCTGCTGGTTTTAGTACTTTGTTTCATAGTCCCAGGTCTGCTGAGGAGAAGTGGAGCGGCAGGATAAAACAAATGCCTCTTGAAATCCAGAGCCGCGCGCGTAGCAGAGAGGCTCAACAGCCGCGAAAATCCGCGACTGCGTCGGGTTTTCAACCACAATTTCCTTATGTCTGCCGCTGCGCTATTCTTGCCGCACTGCCTGCCCGCGAAGAGTCACCTGTGTCTCATCTTGTCCCAGCCGATACTACCCAGCCCTCGCCACCTGTTGCCGAGTCGTGGAGCATATTCTGCTCGGTCATCGACAATTTCGGCGACATGGGGGTGTGCTGGCGCCTCGCCCGGCAACTGGTGCATGAGTATGGATTCGACGTGACACTCTGGATCGATGATCTGGACGCGTTTGCCAGGTTTATGCGCAGAAACGTTTGGATGGCGGAGGATGTACGAGGAGTACAAGGGGAATTCGGCGTCCGTGTGCGCCACTGGTGCTCCCCGTGGCAGGAGTCAGAACATACCAACACGGCAATTGCCAATGCAGCCGTCGTCATAGAGGCGTTCGCCTGCGAGCTGCCAGTGCCAGTGATCACCGCCATGGCTCGTCAGGCTCGGCCCCCGGTGTGGATCAATCTGGAATATCTGAGTGCCGAACCGTGGGTGGCCGGATGTCACCGATTGCAATCCATGCACAGTGTCCCCGTCGAAGATGTTCATCAGGAGAGCAGTGCGTCGGCCATTGTCACGCTGAACAAGACCTTCTTCTTCCCGGGTTTCGAGCAAGGCACGGGCGGCTTGCTGCGCGAGAAAGACCTGCTGGGCAGACACGCCGCCTGGCAACGAGATGAGCGCGCTGCCCGC
>JAUSMU010000294.1 GCA_030645995.1 Gammaproteobacteria bacterium
ACCATCGATCGCTACTGGTCGCTCTTGAATTTTGTGCATTCCGAGGATCGCTGTTTGCGGGGGATTCAGAATAGGTGTGGAGAGCAAAGATCCAAATACGCCACCATTGGAGATCGTGAATGTCCCACCGCTCATCTCCTCAATGGACAGCTTGCCGTCCTGAGCCTTCATTCCGAATTCACGAATCTGGCCCTCAATCTGGGCGAGTCCCATGTGATCGGCGTTCCGCAGCACCGGCACGACCAGCCCTCGAGGGGAAGAAACTGCAACGCCAATATCCTGGTAGCCGTGATAAACAATGTCATTCCCATCAATGGACGCATTGACCGCAGGGAAACGTTTCAGTGCTTCGACGCTGGCGCGCACGAAGAAAGACATGAATCCAAGTCGAACGCCGGCGTGTGTCTTTTCAAACATGTCTTTGTACTTGTTACGCAGAGCCATCACCGGAGCCATATCAACTTCATTGAACGTTGTCAGCATTGCCGTAGTCTGGCTTGCTTGAAGTAGGCGCTCAGCCACTTTAGCGCGCAGTCTGCTCATCGGAACTCGTTCTTCAACTCGACCTGAAGACATATCTAGCGCGAGCGAGGGTTGTGCCGTTACGGGGGCAGGTGCTGCTGGCTCTGATTTAGGTTTGGCAATAAACTCCAGGACATCCTCTTTTGTGACCCGACCGTTCTTGCCGGAGCCTTTGATAGTTTCGATATTCACCCCGTTTTCCTCTGCAATCTTTTTAGCAGCCGGGCTTAGCATGGGCTCATCTGCGACATTGGATTCAGCAGAAGCTTGGCTTTCCTGCTTCTTTTCTGAAGTCGTTTTAGAGGACGCAACCACAGTTGCTCCCGCTTGCACGGTAGCAATGAGCTCGTTACTGACTATGGTGTCGCCAGTTTTTTTGAGGATTTGCTGAAGCACGCCATCGGCCGGGGAAACGACTTCTATCACCACCTTATCGGTCTCGATATCTACGAGCAACTCATCTCGCTTTACTGCATCACCTGCTTTTTTGTGCCACGTCGCGATGGTTCCGTCAGGAACTGATTCGGGCAAAGTCGGTGCTTTAATTTCAATAGTCATGATAATTTCCCTTAGCTACGTTTTCGGTATTTAGTCGACAAGCTGCAAAGCCTGATCTATAAAAAGTCGTTGTTGTTCAAGGTGCAGTGCAGGATATCCGGCTGCCGCAGCAGCAGAGGCCTCTCTACCAGCGTAGGTTAGTTTGACGTTTGCATTGAGCTCTTGAGATACCCTGCGCATGTGGTGCTGACTTGAATACCATGCTCCTTGATTCATTGGCTCTTCCTGACACCATACAACTTCGTTAAAGTTGCTGTACAAACTCATTGCCTGACGTAAATCATCAGAGGGGAACGGATAGAGTTGTTCCAGGCGGATAATTGCAATGTTGTCGATACCACGTGCTCTGCGTTCCTGCCGAAGGTCGTAGTAAACTTTCCCGCTGCACAAAACGATGCGCTTAACCTTGGTGGCGGGTAGCGAATCGGTTTCGCCAATTACTACCTGGAATGTACCTTCTGATAGCTCTTCAAGTGTTGAAGT
This sequence comes from Gammaproteobacteria bacterium, assembly GCA_030645995.1. Lineage (GTDB taxonomy): Bacteria > Pseudomonadota > Gammaproteobacteria > Pseudomonadales > Pseudohongiellaceae > UBA5078. Next base: position 1,564 of record JAUSMU010000294.1, read on the forward strand.
GGTTTCCTTATGGCGCAAGAGGCTCTTAGGCGACATCACTATGAGAGGCTTCCTAAGTGGACTAAGCACTTGACGCCGCAGCATATGGAAGACCTGCGCTGATGTGGTAGGCAAGCAAACCTGAATGTTTTGCTCGGCGCATAACTGCAGGAAGCGCTCAAGCCTGGCTGAGGAATGCTCTGGCCCCTGCCCTTCATAACCGTGCGGAAGCAGCATCGTCAGACCGCAAAGTCGTTGCCACTTGTGCTCACCACTGGTGATAAACTGGTCGATGACGACTTGAGCTGAGTTGGCGAAATCTCCAAATTGAGCCTCCCAGACTACCAATGCATTTGGAGTCGTGGTGGCGTAACCATACTCAAATGCAAGAACGGCCACTTCTGAAAGAAGTGAGTCGTAGATT
>JAUSMU010000298.1 GCA_030645995.1 Gammaproteobacteria bacterium
AGTGCCGAGTGATGCCAACGGCACCCTCGATAACGGTACAGCAGGGGACGGCACTGCCACCTATGTCTTTGTGCCTGCCGACGCGGGCACCGTCATTCTCAATTTCCAGAGCAATGCCGGTACCGCCAATTTCGATGTTACTGCGACCAGCGTGACTGCTCCTGCAAACCCCAACGACCCGGATCTTGTCGTTGCTGCTTGTGCGTTCCGCGTCAGTCATGACGCTGCTGGCAACGTGTGCGCCGTGGAGCAGATAACGATCAGTGTGGTGGATGGCAGCGGCAATCTGGTGGCGTTTACCGGCAACATCAGCCTTACCGCCACGGGTGTCACCGGTGGCAACTGGACAGCCACCAGTGTACCGGCCAATGCGAACGGCACCCTGGATAATGGCGCGGCAGGAGACAGCGCGGCTACCTATACTTTCGTTGCCGCCGACGCTGGCGACATTATCCTCGACTATCAGGCGGCAGCAGGTACGGCGAACTTCAACGTAGTGGCGGCAGGTGTGACCGCCCCCGCGAATCCTTACGATCCGGATCTGGTGATTACGACCTGCACCTTCAGGGTCACCCACAGTGGCACGACAGACGTTTGCTCAATTACTACGGTCACGTTCACTCTCGTGGACAGCCTGGGTACCACGATTACCAATTACACGGGCACCGTGAACCTGAGCACCACCACCGGTTACGGCACCTGGAGTGAGAGTGGCAGCCAGAATGGGACACTGAACGATGGTGTTGCGGCGGATGGGAACGCGACCTATGAGTTCGTCACGGCGGATGCGGGGACTGTAACGCTCAATTTTCTCCACGCTTCGGACTCCGGAACGGTCAACATCAACGTCTCCGACGGGACGACGCTGGACCCGCGCAACTTCGCCAATGCCTATGACCAGAACATCACCGTTGCGGTGTGTACCTTCGAGATCAGTCACAGCGAGGGTGTCTCGGCATGTGAAGTCGAAGCCGTCACTTTCACCGTGCGCAACAGCGTCGGCGGAGTGGCCGTGGCCTATACCGGCACCATGACGCTGGGCACCAATACCAACCATGGCAACTGGCTGCTCAATACTGGTAATGGCGCGCTGTCCGATACGGCGGGTGATGACAACGGCGTGGCCACCTATGAATTTGCCGACACCGACAATGGCGTGGCTGTGTTCAACTTTGCTGACCCTCATGCAGAAGGGGTCAGCTTTGACGCCATCGATGGCGATATCCTGGTGAATGGTGCCTTTGATCCGACGCTCTTTGTCACGTCTTGCCTGCCAGACGTCGTTGGCACCGCTGCCTGTGTCGTGGGCGCCAGCACCAGCCTGACGATCCCAGCACAGAGTGCAATAGTGAGCCAGCGGGGGCGCATGGTGTTGATGTCCATCGCGGCGGCCAGTGGCGCCGGTCCCGACGTCAGTTCTGCCAGCTTCGACAGTCAGCCAATGACACTGATACGTCGCGAAACAACCGCGTCGGGGGAAGGCAGTGTCACGGAGATGTGGGGAATTCTGGAGGCTGATCTACCCACGGCTGCGGGCTCCTACACGGGCAGCTATGTTGGCGGTGCCGCAGGATCGGCAATGTGTCTGATCGCGGTGAATGAAGTGAAGCAGGAGATTCCCGTCGCCACCAGTCCGGCCGCCAGCGGTCCGCTGAACGGCGTGACCGGCACAGCAAGCACGACCGCGACGACAACGATTACCACGACCGCCAACAATTCACTGGTGGTGATGGCCACCAACATGGATGGCACAACCTTCAACAATGCGCGGGGATTCAGCAGTCCAATCCCGACTTCATTCATGGTCAGACAATGGGGGCAATCGCCCACGCCCATCGCCAACCCTACCGGTTCGCAGTCTCGTTTCGCGGGTGCGGCAGGTCGGCATCCGACGGCCGGTATCGAGACCATGACGGAGACCCTCAGCGTCAACAGCCCGGTGTATTCGCAGGTGGTAGCCTCCTTCGAGCCATTGATTGCGGGCTCGCCGCTGGCTGCCAACTATGAGCCAGTGACACTCTTCCAGACCTTCTCCGGCAGCATGAGCTACAGAGCCGTCGGCAATACCCTGCGAACCACCTACAACGAAGACGCGCCGACTCCGTTGGCGTGTAATTTCGTGGCAGTCGGCACTGGCAGCAGCGCGACTCTCACGTTGCCAGTAGGCGCGACTGTCGAGGCTGCGTATCTCTATTGGGCCGGTTCCGGTGACAACACACTTGGTCATGTGGACGACACTGTTACTTTCGGAGTAACTGGCTCAGAAGTCTCAATTACTGCAAGCGATATTTTCCTCATTGACGACGTGGGCAACAACAACGACAAAGATTTTTTTGCCGGTTACCGTGATGTCACCAGCCTGGTAACAGGCTCCGGCAGTTATACCCTCAAGGATCTTCAGGTACAGAATGGAACGCCATGGAGCGATACTCAATCCTGTGCGGGCGGTTGGGCAATAATCGTGGTTTATGAGCATGCGGACGAGCGCCTCAGGGTGCTGAACCTGTTCCATGGTTTCCAGCCCTTCCAGAATTCCTCGTTCACATTGGTGCCACGCAACTTCCGCATGGCTGCCCATGATGTGGCCAATAACCTGCCAAACGGTCAGGTGACACACATTACCCTCGAAGGGGATGAGACGCTGAATGCTGTCGATGAGAACGAAGGTCTGGGTGTTCAAGACGCGCCGAACTCTACTACCTTCACTTCGATTACCTCCTCGCTCAATCCCCTTGGCCAGGAGTTCAACTCCACCATTACCCGGCCCGTATATGCCTTTGACGCCCTCACAGGGTATTACGAATTCAACAGCACGGGCGGGGTCAATGGCGACGGTTATGAAATCGATTATCCGGGGCCTGATGTGAGCGGTGTCGGACCGCGCAAAGGGAACTCCTGGGGGCTGGATGTGGACACCCATTATATCCAGGGCTCAATAGTGAGTGACGTGCTCTATCCATTCGGAGTGCCCGGCTCGGAGGCCGAGCGAATCACCACACGCTACAGCGCGGAGGGCGACCTGGTGATGCTGATATCGGAAGTCATCAGCGTTACCAATTTCCCGCTGGCGGACATCGAGGTGTTCAAGACCGAAGTGGGTACCTTCAAGGTCAACAGCACCGGCACTTATCAGATCGAGGTCACCAACAACGGTAATGGCACCATCAGCGGTGGTTTTGCCGATGGTGAGATCAAGGTCGCCGACATTCTGCCTGCGGGCATGACCTTCGCAAATGCCAGCGATGTCAGTGGCACCGGCTGGACCTGCAGCGTGACGCTCAGCCCCGGCGCATTCACCTGTACTTACGATATAGCGACGACCTGGACCGGCGGGGCCATCAACTATCAGCTGGCGGCGAACGAGAGTCTGCCACTGATTACCGCGAACGTGCAGATCGGCGGCAGCGGCTACTTTCCGTTGCTCAACAACAATGCCAAGAACAGCGTGCGCGTCCTCCACTCCGGTGGCAACTGTCCGGCCGCCGCCGATGGCATTATTCCTGACCCCTCGATTTGCGACCGTTCGCCCCAGTTCGATAATTACAACGATCTTGAAGGCGGCAATATCGACATCAACGACCTGGACGACAAGCAGGTCAGCAACAATAACGTCGACAGCATCACCACCGTCGTCAAGGGTGTGCAAACCAACCTCGGCATCAACAAGTTTGTGAACGGCATCCTTGAAGAAGGGCAGCCCGGCAGCTATACCCTGCGTGTAACCAATAATGGCCCGGATGCAACGACGGCCACTATTACCGTCACGGACACCGATCCAGCTGGCCTGGATTTTGATACGCAGGCGACTGGCACCGGGTGGAGCTGCTCTGCCCCGCCGGGCAACCTCACCTGTACCTATGCCGGCAGTCTCGGCATTGGTGCCAGCACAGACATTACCGTGCCGGTGACTATCACTGCATCGGGCGGTTTCACCGTGACCAACAACGCGACCGTCGCCGTTGGCGCCTACAACTTCGATACCGTTGCGGGCAATGACTCCGATACCGACATTACCCAGATTACCGCAGCACCAGTGGCCTCGCAGGAGCGCTTCCTGATGTCGGTCAGTTCGCTGGGGGGAGTGACCACGCTCGGTGGGCTCAGCAACTTCGAGGATGATGACTACATCATCTATGACCCTGTTTCTGACACGGCCACGATGTACTTCGACAACAGTGCACTGGGCTACAACGTCAATGATGCCGACGCCGTGCACCTGATGAAAAACGGCCACATCGTGATTTCAGCCGCTGATGCTGGCAGTACGGTCGGTAGCAATAGCCTTGCCTTCGAGCCAGGCGATCTGGTGGTCTACGACCCTATTCTGCAGACGGCGCGCATGCTGTTTGACGGCTCTGCAATCTTCGCCGGTGCAGGCAACGCCGCCGACGTGAACATCACTGCTGCCTATGTGGTCGGCGAGTGTGAACTCAATCCGACGCCCTACAACTGCTCGATCATCATTGCCGCGACTCCGGCGGCAGGTGGCAGCACACTCGGGGGCGTGGCCTTTACCAGTTCGGACCTGATTCAATACAACCTCGACACGGGCGTGGCGAGTCTGTTCTTCGATGGCACCACCTATTTCGATGAAGAGGTGGACGTCAGCATCAATGGCTTCTACCTGCGCGTGGACCCAACCGACCCCGCAGGCAATATCAACACGCTGGTGATGTCGGTCAATGATGGCGGAGATGACACCATTACGCTCGGTGCGATCGCGACCTGGGACCCGGTGACAGGCACCTATTTTACTGGCGATGACGTCACGCAGATCAATATTCCGGGGAAGACGACAGAGAACCTCTTTCTGGGAGACATCGAGCTCGGCATCTTCACTCCGGCGGATGCCACTCGCACCATCGACGCATTGCATGTGATCGAAGATGGTTACATGGGGCACTTTGCCATCACCGAGGTGGTGGTGGGGGATGCCTGTACGCCGAAGCAAATCAGAATCAGCAAACACGAGGGCCTGACCCATACCCTCGACTCTGACTATTTCGGCAGTATCCAGCTGACTACCAGTACCGGGTTGGGCAACTGGGCCGTATCCAGTGGTTCCGGTTCGCTCTCCAATGGCACCCTGAATGACGGCGCGGCCACGTATACCTTCGTGCCTGGTGACGCTGGCGACGTGGTGCTCACGCTGACGCATACCGAGGCCGTGGGCGTGGGAGTCAATGTCAGCAACCGCATAGCGGCTGAAGCCGTTGCACACGATCCATCCCTGAGTTTTGATGCTGTGCTGACGGCCATTACCTACCGCGATGAGTTCACCAATGCGGCGTTCAATAACAACCAGGGCAGCCTGTACTGGTCCAGCGCCTGGGCCGAGACAGATGCAGGTGGTCTAGGCGTCGCCACAGGCAACGTGCGCGTGACTGGGGGAGAGGCGCGCTTTACCGTCGCGGGAAGTGCGCTGGCAAGGGGGATAGACTTCGATGCCATCCCGGATTCCGAGGACATCATTCTGACCTTCAACTTCCGCTACGAGGCATTGGCGGGGGCCGACGCCATGGTGGTGGAGGCGCGCGAGAGTGATTCGGCCATCTGGACAACTGTCAGTACGTTGACTGGGTTTACCGGAACTGGTTCCGGCTCCAGAAACCTCAATCTGAGTACACTGCTGTTCAATGCGAATTTGCCAACGGCCACTACTCAGATTCGTTTCCGCGTCAGCAATGGCTACGCGGCGCCTGGCACCTACATGTATATCGACAATGTCGAAGTCAGCACCGCCACCAATCAGTGCGGCTATACCGGGGTCGTCGCTCTGGATCATTACTCCATCAGCCACAGTGGCGCCGGGATCTCGTGTCTGGCGACGGACATCACCATTGGCGGTCACGATGTGGGGCATGGGCTGGTCGAGCCGAATGAGTCAATTCTGTTGACCACCAGCACTGGCAAAGGCACCTGGGCCTCGGTGGTCAGTGGCACTGGCGCACTCAGTGGTGCAGCGACGCTGACCGGCGGGGCCGATAACGGCAATGCGA
>JAUSMU010000311.1 GCA_030645995.1 Gammaproteobacteria bacterium
GCAGGCATCGATCACATCGATACCGCCATCTCGGCGTTCGCGGGCGGCACCAGCCATCCGCCCACAGAGACAATGAAGGCCGTGCTGGAAGCCGCCGGTTACGAGACCGGGCTGGACGCCGTGCTGCTGGAGCGCATCGCGTCGCATTTCCGCGAAGTGCGCCGCAAGTACCATCAGTTCGAGAGCGAATACAACGGTGTCGACACCCAGGTGCTGCTCAGCCAGGTGCCAGGTGGCATGATGTCGAACCTGGCCAACCAGCTCAAAGAGCAGGGCGCATTGGACCGCATTCAGGAAGTGTTCGCCGAGATTCCGCGCGTGCGCAAAGATCTGGGCTACCCGCCACTGGTGACGCCAAGCTCGCAGATCGTGGGCACTCAGGCCGTGCTGAACGTGCTCGGAGGCTCCCGTTACGAGACCATCACCAACGAAGTGAAACGCTACCTGCAGGGGCTCTACGGTGCCGCACCGGCGCCGGTGGATGCCGAGCTGCGCATGCGAGCCATTGGCAATGAGGAAGTGGTGGAGTGTCGTCCTGCGGACCTGCTTGCTCCCGAGCTGGACGCGTTGCGCGAGAAGATTGGCGCCGATGCCCGCAGTGAAGAAGACGTGCTGACTTATGCCATGTTCCCGGACGTCGGCATGCAGTTTCTGCAGCATCGCAACAAGGGCACGCTCAAGCCCGAGGCCTTGATTCCGCCTTCTACCGGCGCAGTCGTCGGCAGCATGGCCCACGAATTCAAAGTCACCATCCACGGCGAGACTTTCGACATTCACGTGACGGGCGCCAGCCCTACCGGTGAGAGTGAACGCCGTTTCTACATGACAGTGGACGGCGAGCCTGAAGAGATTACGCTGGAGATGGCCGGTGGTTCAGCTCCCGCCGAAGCCCGCCCGGGACGCCGCATGCGCGCCACGGGACCAGGCCACGTCACGGCAGCCATGCCGGGCAATGTGGTCGAGGTACTGGTCACGGAAGGACAGCGTGTGAATGCAGGCGACCCCGTGCTGGTGATTGAGGCGATGAAGATGGAGACCGAGATCAAGGCGGCCGTCAGCGGCGTCGTGGTGGGCGTGTTCGTCAAGAAAGGTGATCGGATCACCCCGGCCGAGACCCTGCTCGACATCAAACACTGATCTGACTGTTGAAATTTGGTGAAATTTGGGGTCAGAGGAAATTTGGGGTCAGAGTAAAAATACAGACTGTATTTTTACTCTGACCCCAAATTTCATCGCGGGCAGGGCCGCTCCCACAGGGTAAAAATCACAGCGACATCAGTTTAGTCTGCCGAAATTGGTCAGCGGATGTTGCCAGTAGACAACGTCCGTGCCCACGTCCTCCGCCAGACCCTGCAATAGCGCCGCCACACCTTCCTCCGGCAGCATGATTTCATACTGCATGCGGCGGCGGCGCCCGGTCACCTGTTCGCGCAGCGAGAGCCTGCCGTGCTCCCCGTGGCCGTAGACCTGATAGGACGTGAAACCCTCCACGCCCTCCAGCCCCAGCAGATAATCCACCAGATCCTCTTCCAGCTCCGGCGATATGTTAAGCACCAGCAACGTGCTGTTCTTGAAGGTGCCACTCTTGAATGTGACATCAGGAAAGCTGCCATTCGTGACATTGTTGGTTGTCATAGATCACCCGTCTCGCTCAGCGGTTTGTGGAAGGCCTTGTAAATGATGGGCAGCAGGAACAGCGTGAGCAGCGTCGAGCTGATCAGCCCGCCGATCACCACGATGGCCAGCGGCCGCTGAATCTCCGAACCCGGGCCGGTGGCCAGCAGCAGCGGGACCAGACCGAACGCGCAGATGCTGGCGGTCATCATCACCGGGCGCAGACGGCGCGCAGCGCCCTGCGTCACGACAGTGGCAATTGCCAGTCCTCGTGCCCGCAATTGATTGAAGTAGGACATCATCACCACCCCGTTGAGCACCGCGATACCCAGCAGCGCGATGAAGCCGACCGAGGCCGGCACCGACAGAAATTCCCCCGTCACCCACAGCGCGATCAGCCCACCGGTCAACGCGAACGGAATGTTCGAGAGGATGATCAGTGTCTGCTTTACGGAATGGAAAGTCAGGAACAGCAGCAGTGCGATCAGCGCGAGCGCCAGAGGTACAACCAGCATGAGCCGTGCGGCCGCACGCTGCTGATTCTCGAATTCACCGCCCCATTGCAGCGCGTAACCGTCTGGCAGCGTCAGCGTGCTGGCGATCAGCGCCTGCGCCTCTTCCACGAAGCCCACCAGATCGCGCCCTTCCACATCGGTGCGGATTACCGTGAAGCGCTGGCCGCGCTCGCGGGAGATGATGATAGGCCCTTCGACGCGCTCGATGCTGGCGACCTCGGTCAGCGGAATCACCTCGCCATTGGGCAGATCCACGAAGCTGTTGGCCAGTTGCGTGAGGCCATCGCCACTGATCTTTTCGTAGCGCAGCATCAGCGGCACGCGGGCACTGCCCTCGATGACGCTGCCGACATTGAGTCCCTCGATCTCGGCGCGTAGACGCGTCTGCAGCTCCTCGGCATTCAGGCCCAGCCTGCCGGCCATGGCGCGATCCACTGTGATCTGCAGATATTGCGCACCCTCGTTGAGGGTGGCGATGGTGTCGATGCTGCCATCGATGCTTTCGATCAGTGCAGTAATCTGCTGCGCGAAATCATTCTGCACCTCCAGATCCTGACCGAACAGTTTGATAGCCACGTCGCCGCGCGAACCGGTGAGCATCTCGGAGACGCGCATGTCGATCGGTTGCGTGAAGCCGTAGTTGAGGCCCACGAACTGGTCCATGACCGCACGCAGATGCTCCTCCAGCTCGGCCTTGGTGGCGACGCGCCACTCTTCCTGCGGTTTGAGCTGCAGGAACATGTCGGTCTCGTTAAGGCCCATCGGGTCCATCCCCAGTTCATCGGAACCGCTGCGCGAGACGATGCGCCGAATCTCTGGCACCTGCTCGATCAGCGCCTGCTCCACCGATTGCACGATGCGGGTGCTGGTCTCCAGATTGATGGAGGGAATGGTCTCGATCTGAATCAGGATGTCGCCCTCGTCCATGGTCGGCATGAAGGTCTTGCCCACCAGTGGAAACACCACCACGCTGGTGGCCAGCAACGCACCGGCCAAACCCAGCACCAGCGCCGGTTTCGCCAGCGCCTTGTGCAGCAGCGGTTGATAGAGTCGGGTCAGGTTGCGGCTCAGCCAGGGGTCTTCATGCGCATCGGCCTTGACGAAATACGAGGCGACGACGGGAATCAGCGTCAGCGACAACACCAGCGACCCCAGCAGCGCGAACACGATGGTGAGTGTGACCGGGCCGAACAGCTTGCCCTCGAGCCCTTCCAGGGTGAGCAGCGGCAGGAACACGATGATGATGATGGCGATGCCCGAGGTGACCGGCACCGCCACGTCACGCACGGCGCGGTAGATGATGTGCAGCTTCGGCAGCTTGCGCGAACCCGGCTTCTGCTCGGCGAGCGAGGAGACGATGTTCTCGACGATCACGATCGACGAATCCACCAGCATGCCGATGGCGATCACCAGCCCGCCAAGGCTCATGAGGTTGGCGGACATGTCCATGATGCTCATCATCAGGAAGGTGAACAGCGCGGAGAGTGGCAGGATCACCGCCACGGTCAGCGCCGCCCGCACGTTACCGAGGAACAGGCCGAGCAGAATCACCACCAGCACCACGGCCTCGATCAGCGCGTTGGACACGGTGCCGACGGCGGTTTCGATCAACACGGTGCGGTCATAGAAGACGTTGATCTCTGTGCCTTCCGGCAGAGCACTCTCCAGCTCCTGCAGTTTTGCCCGCACGCCACTGACGACATCCCGTGAGTTGGCGCCACGCAGGCCGATCACCAGCCCCTGCACTACCTCCGCAGCGCCGTCGGCGGTCACCGAACCATAGCGCTCCATCGAGCCCGTGCTGATGGTCGCGACGTCGGCCAGACGAATCTGTGTCCCGCTGGCGCTGGGCACGAGGGTGTTACCAATATCTTCCAGTCCGCCGATGGCCCCGGCGACGCGCACCAGGATGGCCTCTTCGCCCTGATCAATGCGGCCCGCACCGTCGTTGCGGTTGTTGGCTTCCAGTGCCGCGATGATGTCCTGCGTGCGCACGCCCAGTGCCGCCATCGCCTCACGCTGTGGCGCGACTTCATAGGTGCGGACGAACCCGCCGAGCGCGTTGACATCGGCCACGCCGGGCACCGTGCGCAGGGCCGGGCGGATGGTCCAGTCGAGCAGGAAGCGCTTCTCTTCCAGCGTCAGTGTGTCGTTGTCGACGGTGAACATGAACATGTCGCCGAGCGGTGTGCTCATGGGGGCGAGGCCGCCGCTGATGCCCAGTGGCAGATTGCCCCACACACTGTTCAGGCGCTCGGTGACCTGCTGACGCGCCCAATAGATGTCTGTGCCGTCGTCGAAGTCGATAGTGATCGAGCTGAGGGCGTACTTGGAGATCGAACGCAGCATGGACTGGAAGGGGATGCCGAGCAGTTCTACTTCCACCGGCTGCGTGATCAATGACTCGACCTCCTCGGGCGTCATGCCGGGAGACTTGATGATGATCTTCACCTGGGTCGGCGAGATGTCGGGAAAGGCGTCGATGGGCAGGTCAAGCAGGGCGCGAACGCCGAACCCCATCAGCAGCAGGGACAGCAGGCACACCATCAGGCGTTGACTGAGCGCGGATTGCACGATGGAGGTCAGCATCATTCGTCTCCGCCGAGGCCCAGTTGGATGCCCTTGATGACGGCCGTGCCTTGAATCACCACCTGCTCACCGGCTGTTATGCCAGTGCGGGCCAGGTAATCCGCGCCGATGGAGGTCAAGGGGAGCACCCGCGCCTCGACGCCGCCAGCGGCATGCACGTAGACGGTGGTTTCATTGCCGCTGTGCACGACGGCGCGGTCGGGAATCAGCACGCCGTCACCATTGGGCGGCAGGATGACGGAGATGATCTGGCCAACACTGCTGCTGGTGTTGTCGGTGAATTCGGCCAGCAACTCGATAGTCTGGTCGCGGCTGTCGACGACGCTGTCGATCTGCCGCAAGGTCAGCTGTTCGGCGCTGCCGACGACACCCAGGAGCTGTCCGGTCACCAGACCGAGTGCGGCACGCGCAGGGACATGGGCACTGATCCAGCGCTTATCGCTGCCGTTGACGGTGGCGATGGGGCTGTCGGCCTCCACTACGGCACCGGTCTGCACACCGCGTTGGGCGAGGATGCCGGCGGTGGGCGCAGTAATGTAGAAGAGGCCCAGTCCAGTGGCGTTCTGGCGCAGGGCGTCCAGGCGCGCGGCATTGAAACCGGCCTGCTGCAGGCTGGCGCGTGCCGCCTGTTCGGCGAAGGTGGCCTGCTGCAATGCTCGGTTGGTCTGGTCCAGACGTTGCTTTGAGATGACGCCCTGGGCGAACAGCGTGTCGTCCTTGCCCTGTTCGAAGCGGGCATTTTCCAGCGTCGTGACGGCAGCTATCCACTCATTCTGCACCGGCAGGATTTCCGGGCTGCGGATGCTGGCCAGCACGGCGCCGCTCTCGACGCTGTCACCGACATTGTGCCGCCACTCGTTGACGATGCCGGGGTAGAGCGCCACGCCCGTCGCCACGGCGGCGGGTGAGTGGATCACGGTGGCCGGAAAGCGCGCCCCGGCGCTGCTGTCCACGGCTCGTGCCGGGGCGAAGATGATGCCCATGCGGCCGATGTTCTCAGCGTCGAGAGGGATGATCTCCTGGGCTTGCAACTGGGCGTGTAACGGGGAGCTCAGCACTCCCAATACCCCCAGCACTCTCAGACTCAACAGGATGGCAGGCAGACGTAAGGATGTGGTCATGGCAGAACTCCGAGGATCTGGTTGAATTCAATGGTGAGGCGCTGCTGGCGCAGCGACAGGGATTGCAGTTCGCGGGCGCTTGCACGGGACTGCTGCATGGCGATGACAACTTGACTCATGTCGGTCTCACCCAGCTCGAAGGCGGTTCTGGCCATCTCCCATTGCCGGGTGCTCATGTCGGTATGCTGCTCACTGAGGGGCATGGATTCGCCGATGATGAACAGCTCGTGCTCGATCTCGTGCAGCTGCAGATTGAGTTCCCGCAGTGTCGTCAGGTATTGCACCTCGGCGTCGACCTTGTCGCGGCGGGCGGCACTGCCTGCGGCTGCCACGAAGGACTTCCCGCCGAAAGGGATATTGATAGAGAGGGCGAGGGAGTCCTGGCGGGCCGAGATGGTGCCGGGTTTCTCGCGGCGTGAGCCGAGGGTGACTGTCGGATTGCCGCGCGCTTCTGCCTGCGCCTTGTCGACGTTAGCCTGAGCCAGGTCAATCTCGCTCTGCATGAAGCGCAGCTGGGGATGGGTGGCATCAATCTCGGCATCCGGTGCCTGCGGCTCGGCCCAGTGTGTCTCGGGCATCACGGTCAGGCCTGTGAGCACGGAGTAGGCGCGTTGTGCGTCCACCAGCATTGCCTCGGCGTCCAATTCACTGCGTTGCTGGGTCAGCAGCAATGTTCTTGCCTGTAGCAATTCGCGCTCCGCTACCTCGCCTGCGCCGTAGAGCCGCTCGACGATGCTCACCAGTTCCCGTGCGTCGGCGCTGGCCTGTTGTTCGACTTCGAGGAACACCTCGGCCTCGTGAATGGTGACGAGGCTGTCGCGCAGGCGTCCGACGACGGCCAATTGGAAGTACTCCTGCCAGGCCTGTGCCTGTTCTTCATATTGCTGGCCGAGGGCCTGACGGTCGCGCCGTTCGCCTGGTCGCCATAGCGGGAGCTCGATGCCATAGGTCAGCTCGCTCTGGCCGAGGTTGCTGTGCAGGCTGTCGTCGAGCATGTCGACCTGCAGGCTGGGGCGCCCGGCGATCCAGCTGCGGCCGATGTCCGCTTGGGTCTGCGCCTCGGTGTCGCGTGCGGCAATTTCCAGATATTCCGGCGATTGCTGCAGCGTCTGCTCCAGAATGCTGGCGAAGTTCACCGAGGCACTTCTGGTGACGGGGATGTGATCGGGATGCTGAGCCTGCACTGCCGCGCCGGGGAGGAGCAGGCCGAGCAGGAGCATGAGACGTGTCGAATAGCGATGGATGTCGTTCACCTTTGGATAACCCATGAGACCGATGTTGAAATGGATTCTAGGACTGCGACTGTGAAAATTATGTCAAAGCCGAAGTTTTACTTTTTTTTGACATGGCTCATGGCTAACTGCGACAGTGCCGATAGAGAGGGCTGATAAAGAGAGAGAGCGGATAAAGAGAGCCAGTAGAGAGAGTGCTAACAGAGTGAGCCAGCCAGTGTGAAGATACTTGTCATCGAAGATAACCGGGACATCGCCGCCAACATCGCGGATTACCTCGAACCCAAGGGGCATATCCTGGATTTCGCGGCGACTGGACCCTCCGGTCTGCAGCTGGCCACCAGTGAACGCTACGATGTCATCGTGCTGGACATCATGTTGCCCGGCCTCAACGGCATGGAGCTGTGTCGGCGACTGCGACGTGTGGAGCGGGTGTTTACGCCAGTGCTCATGCTCACCGCCCGCGATCAGTTGAGCGACAAGCTGGAAGGCTTCGAGGCGGGCACCGACGACTATCTGGTCAAGCCCTTCTCGGTGCAGGAACTGGAAGTGCGTCTGCAGGCCCTGCTCAAGCGCGGCGGGCAGCATGCCCAGGAGCGTCTGCTCAAGGTGGGCGATCTTACTTATGACCCGGAGACTCTCAGCGCCGTGCGTGCCGAGCAGCCTCTGGAACTGAATCCGACCCAGCGCAAGCTGCTGGCGATGCTGATGGCCAACTCGCACCGCGTGGTCTCCCGCGAGGAGCTGGAAGACCATCTGTGGGGCGACACCTTGCCGGACAACGATGTGCTGCGCACGCACATCTACAATCTGCGCTCTGTGGTCGACAAACCGTTTGCCGATAAACTCATTCACACCATCCACGGCGCGGGTTACCGACTCGCGAAGATATGAACCCTATGCTCAAGGCTAGTCTGAAAACCCGCATCATAATTGCTCTGGTAGTGATCGTCACCGTCACCAGTGCGCTGTTCGCCGGGGGTGTGCTGTTCATCAAGGCGCGGCTGGAGGCGGTCATCTTCGGTGACATGGTCTCGGCCCAGTTCGAGGATCTGCTCGGACTGCTGGAACGCAATGACTATCACCCGGAACACCTCTTTCCGGGCTGGAAGTTTTACTTCGAAGACGAGGTCGTCGTGCTTCCGGCGGCTATCACGCGCCTGCCCGTTGGCTCTCACCACAGTATCAGAGCCGGGGAGGGTATCTATCAGGTCGAGGTCGGCGAGTGGCGCGGGCGGCCTGCCTATCTCACCTACGATGTCACGGAATGGGAGAATCAGGAGCACGCGGTGTTGCTGATGTTGTTGTATGGCCTGCTGATCGTGTTGGTCGCCGCAGTCGTCATGGGCCTGAGTGCGTCGCGGGCGATTCTTGCGCCGGTGCAGCAACTGAGCAGGCGGTTGACGGAGATTCAGCCGGGGCAGGATGAGGTTCGCATCGGCGAGGACTATCAGGGCACCGAGATCGGGCAGATCGCGGCGGCCTTCGACAAATATCTGGAACGGTTGGACCGCTTCGTGGAGCGGGAGCGCTCCTTCACCGCGTCGGCCAGTCATGAGTTGCGGACGCCGCTGTCGGTGATGATGGGGGCGGTGGACGTGCTGGCCGCCAATCCGCAATCGGCCGCCTCGCTGCGGGCGCTGGAGCGCATTCGCCGTGCCTGTCGCGACATGCTGGCATTCATCGAGGCGACGCTGTTTCTCTCCCGGGAGGAGGGCAATCAGATCGATCAGGGGGCGCCCGCCGATCTGGTCAAGATCGTCGAGAGCCTGCTGGAAGACAGCAGTGCGGCGCTGCAGTACAAGCACCTTGCGGTGGAGAAGAACTACACGGCGGCGCCCACCCTCGCGCATCCACAGAGTCTGGTACAGATCGCCGTGGGCAATCTGCTGCGCAATGCCATCGAACACACCTCCGTCGGGCGGATTGCCATCCACATCGACGACCAGCACATCACCATCACCGACACAGGCGAAGGGATCGGCGCCGAGCAGCTGGCGACCATATTCGAGAGAACCTTCAGCAGCAAATCGGGTGGCACGGGCCTGGGCCTGAACCTCGTCAAACGCATCTGCGACCGCCTGGGCTGGCGGATCAGCATCGAGAGCGATGTCGGCGTCGGCACCACTGTCGGAATCACCTTC
>JAUSMU010000325.1 GCA_030645995.1 Gammaproteobacteria bacterium
CTGGGCGCACTGCTGATCTTCGCGCTGATTCATTTTTTCACGATCACCGGCACCGGCATTCATCTCGACATAAGTGCACTGGCCGCCATCAACAGCCCGCACGCGATACTCCAGACCGAGCTGATCCTCGCGATCTTCGGCATGCTGCCGGTGGTGGCATTTGTGACGACGGCGGTCACCAGGGACTTCGAGCATGGCACAGCGGCGCTCGTGTATGTGACGCCGATTCGGCCACAGCTATTTCTGCTTGGGCGTTTTGCCGGGGTGTTGTTGCCGACGTGGATGATCGCGCTGGCGGGGCTGTTTGGCACTCTGATCGGCACCTTCATGCCTTGGCTCGATCAGGGGCGGGTCGCCTCTTTTGCGCTGGCGCCTTATGCGTACGCTCTCGGCGTCATCATCCTGCCCAACATGCTCATCGTGGCAGCTCTGTTCTTTGCGGTGGCGGCGCTCACGCGCTCTGTCGCGTTGACCTTCGCACTGGCACTCGTGCTCTTCGTCGCCGATGTACTGCTGCGGCTCTATGCCAGGCTGGATGCAGACAGCTGGTTGCTGCTGGCAGATCCTTTCGGTGGTCTGGCTGTCGCGGCGGAGACCCGCTACTGGTCAGTGGTTGAACTCAACACCAGCTTGCCAGTGGGGCAATTGCCAACCAATCGATTGTTGTGGGTAGGTCTCGCCTTGCTGGCATTGATGTGGACGTTGTGGCGCTTTCGCCTGGACCTGGCGGAGCAGGCCGGGCGGCGTGGCCACCGCCAGCACGCGGAGCGCCACGATGTTTCTATTCGCGGGTCTGTTAGTTCATCAATCGTCTCGAACTCCGTAACAGCGAAGCCGAGCTTCACGGCGCGTGATTCCTTCGCACAGTTTCTGTCGCAGCTTCGCATGGATCTCGGCTGTGTGTGCAAGAGTCCGCTGCTCTACGTGATCGTGTTGCTCGGGATCGCCGCCGTCGTCGGTGAGCACAATGGCAACGTCGGCCCGCTGCTCAATATGCCACTGTACCCGTTGACCAGTCTGATGCTCGGCTTCATGCGCTACGGCATGCTGCAGTTCATCATGCTGATTGCCATCTTCTATGCGGCCGAGCTGATTCATCGTGAGCGCGAGTCCGGCACCGACGGCATCATTCATGCTGCACCGTTCCAGAATTGGGTCATGATACTCGCCAAGACGGTGGCGCTGTGTCTGGTGGTTTCCGGGTTGATGCTGGTGGTGATGCTGACGTCGATCGTGCTGCAGGCTGCTGCCGGATACACCCATTTCGAGTTGGGGATCTATCTGCAGTCGGTGTTTCTCTACAACGGTTTCTACTACTGGATGCTCTGCATTCTGGCAGTGGTGATTCAGGTGCTCTCGCCGCACAAGTGGCTCGGCATGTTGCTGACCTTGAGTGTCTTCATCGTGTTGCAGAGTCTGCAGGCGCTCGGCTACGACCATGTCCTCTACGCGTTCAGTATTCCCAATGCGGTGTACTCCGACATGAACGGTTTCGGCCATTACACTGCTCCCGTGCTGGCATTGATTGGTTATTGGGCTGCCTTTTGTGTGTTGCTCGTCATCCTCGGTCTCCTGTTTTACCCGCGTGGGCAAACCTTCTCTGTACGCGAGCGGCTGGCAGAGGCGCGCATACGCAACAGTGCCGGTGTGGTCCTCGGTAGCGTGCTGGCCGGACTGGCGTTTGTGAGCAGTGGGGCCTGGATTTTCTATAACACCAACATTCTCAACGAGTATCTGACGCCGGATGAACGCCTGCAGCGGCAGGTGGACTACGAGACCGTCTATGGGCGTTACGAGAACCTGCCGACGCCGTCCTTCGACAGTATCCGCATGGAGGTGGATATTTTTCCGGAGGAGAGGCGTCTGGAATCGCGTGGCAGCACGACACTCGGCAATCACAAACGCATGCCCATCAGCGAATTCGTGGTGTCGATCAATCCCATCCTGCAGGTGCAGGAGATCGCGGTGGAGAATGCTATTCTGTTGGAGTCAGACGAGACACAGGGCTTCTACCTGTACCAATTCGACACCGCGCTGGCCCCCGGTGCCACGGTCGAGATGAGCTGGCGGGTGACGCGCAGCAACCCAGGCTTCGTCGCCACTAACCCCGACAATGAACTGGTCAGCAACGGTACCTTTGTCGAGACCACCGGTGTGATGCCCATTCCCGGCTACGACAGCACCCGTCGCATCACCGACAATTCCCTGCGCCGCCAGTTTGGTTTGCCGCCCGCGCCGCGTCTGCCGACGCTGGGCGACCCCGCGCATCTCGATAGCCTCGCCTACGGCATCGACGGTCGCACGGACTTCGAGATCGTTCTCAGCACCAGTGCCGATCAGATCGCCGTCGCCCCCGGCATTCTGCAACGCGACTGGGTGCAGGACGAGCGCCACTACTTTCATTACATGGCCGAGGCGCCGATCCTGCCCGGACTCGCCATCACCTCCGCCCACTACGCTGTGGCCCGCGACCGCTGGAGCGATGTGTCCATCGAGATCTACTACCACCCGCAACACGCCAACAACATCGACGCGATGCTGATGACGGCAAAGCGCGGGCTTGAATATTATTCCAGCGAGTTCGCGCCCTATCAGTACTCGTATTTCCGCATGATTGAATACCCGCGCTACCGCACCAACGTGCAGGCATTTCCCGGCACCGTGGCCTACTCCGAAGCCACCGGCTTCGTCGTCGATCTGCGGCAGTGGGCGAATGTCGACTATGCCACCCTCCACGAACTGGCCCACATGTGGTGGGGCGACCGTATCACCGGCGCGCAGATGCAGGGCCGACAGATGCTCAATGAGACCATGGCGCAATATTCGACGCTGCTGTTCTTCAAGGAGCATTACCCGCCGGAATATGCGAACCGGATTGCCGCTCAATTGCTGGACAACTATCTCAACGGTCGCAGCAGTGAGGGCGAGGCAGAGATGCCGCTGATGGTTACCGAGGAGCAGGGCAACATCAGCTACAATAAGGGACCGCTGGTGTTGTATGCGCTGCAGGATATTCTTGGTGTCGACCTTAGTGGTAACAAACTGTTGCATCAGGCGTTGCGTAATTTTCTCGGCGACTATTCCTTCCAGACGGCTCCTTTCCCGATGTCACGTGATCTCGTTGAGGCATTGCGTGCTGTGGCGGGAGAGGAGCACCAGTCTCTCATCACCGATCTTTTTGAACGGATTACTTTTTATGATCTGCGGATTGAGAGCGCCAATGCGAGAGTTGTGGATGGGGGTTACGAGGTCGTCGTCGAAGTAATCGGCAGACAACTGCACGCCGATGGCAGCGGCGTAGAGACGGAAGTGCCGCTGGACAGCTGGTTTGATGTGGCACTGTTCTCCGCTGTCGGCGAAGTGCTGGACGTCGCGACTCCGCTGCTGGTGGAGAAGCAGCGCCTGCATAGCGGCAGACAAACGCTGACCCTGCGCACCGCTACGTTACCTGAGCTGGTGGTGCTGGATCCTTTCCATAAGATGATTGAGAGGACGCCGATGGATAACAGGCTGGCGGTCACGCTGGATTAACATTTTCACGTGAAAATATATGTTGATATTTCGCAGTTAAATCATTGAGATAGGTCTATAATACGTACATATAGACAGCGCTTTATAAGCCATCCATTTGCGGCCTTTCCAAGGAGGAATCGTCTCATGTCACAGCTCTCTTCTCTCGCTCTCATCCCTGCAGACAATACCGCGCTCAGTGACGAAATTACCCGTCTCGCCGGACACATCAACGCCGCTCAACATCGCTTTTTGACGCTGCTCGCTGCGCTCATCGAACGCGCCGCATGGGAGGGCCACGGCATCAAATCGCCAGCGCACTGGCTCAACTATCACTGCGGCATTGATCTCGGCGCTGCGCGTGAAAAAGTGCGCGTTGCGAAGAGCCTGCAACAACTCCCCGCCATCGACGACGCCTTCCGCTGCGGCACGATCAGCTACTCCAAAGTGCGCGCTATGACCCGTTCCGCAACGCCGGAAAATGAACAAATGTTGCTGCAGGTGGCGCTGCATGGCACCGCGCAGCACGTCGAGCAACTGGTGCGAAAATATCGGCGCGCCGAGAGCCTGACGGATGACCGCCGTGACGAGAGTCACTACGACGCGCGTGAACTCAGCTGCTACTTCGATGATGATGGGATGCTGGTGCTGCGTGGCCGAATGACACCAGAGGACGGCGCCGTCTTCATGAAAGCCGTGGAGGCGATGGTTGCTGCACAGAATCCACCTGTCACCCAAGATGACGCTCCTGCAAATCTCCCGGAGAAAACGTTCCCGCGGAAACGTGTTGATGCGTTGCTGGCGTTGGCCGAGCAGGCGATGAGCACGATGGAGGAAGAATTGCAGCCGTTGTCGTCCGCCGACAAATATCAGGTGGTGATTCACATCGAACGTGGTAATGAACAGCACTGTTCAATCGAGAGCCGCGCACTCCCGCCGCAATCAGATCAGGCATATCCTCCGCAAATTGCTGGTGTACGACGACGGCAATTCCCATTTGCCTTGCTTCTGCAATGGTCGCGCGATAGATCGCAGGGCTTAGTTTCACCTGGCTGCCATTGCGATCATCCACCCAGAGTTTGATGAAGGGAATCTCGAGTTCAGCAACAGCGCGCACCGCTGCACGTGCCTGCTCCTCGTTGGCCAGGCCGCGCAATATGGTATTGCCGGTTTGTTGTTCTACCGTCAGCGCTTCGACCAGAAATTGATTGTTGGGGCCTTGCCCCGGAGGTGCCATTCCAGCGGCGAACACGAAACGTGCGCCGCCGATCTCGCCTGCGGCTTGCTGTCGTTGTATCTCCAGCGCCAGCACATCGGGATCACTGCCCGCCGAAAACACCGCCCCGAAACCGTAGTAGGCGTAGCGCTGCAACTGCTCGAGAATATTTTCGCGCGTATAGTTTTGCGCGCCCCAACTGCTCGTGCCCTCGTAGCCAAGGTGTACGTGTGCATCAATCAGTGTCGGCAACAATGTCTTGCCTGCAAGATCGATACGGGTGGTGTCTGCAGGGATTTCCATGTCCGCACTGGGACTGACGGCGACGATGGTGTCACCCCTTAGAAGGACTGCTGCATTCGTCAGCACACTACCATCCCCCACGATCACCCGAAGCTGATCCAGCAGGATGTGTTCGTTGCTTTCCTGAGCGCTGACTGTTGCGCCAAGTGTGACCAGGATTGCGGACAGTATCAGCAGGAAAGATTTCGTCATGTGTTGGCAGCCTGTGGTGGTCATATTCACGGGAAAGCTCTGGACGTTTACTTTACGATCATTCTGACCGTCAAGCCTCGGGTGGACAAGCCTGACACCTTGCGAAACCTGCCTCATGCATGAAAGATCGAATCAATCCGATCAAACCGGATCGCTTTCTTCCGGTCACTGATGGGTAACGTAGCGCCGGTATACACCAGACAGCTGGCCTTGATCTTTGCAGTCAATTTTTCCAGCTTCTTGATGTTGCCCAGGAAGGATTCCCGATAGGTGCTGCCCGATTTGATCTCGATGGCGATCAGCTCGGCGCCATCGCTTGCCAACAAATCCACCTCATTGTTGTTGCTGTCGCGATAGAAGTAGAGGTTTGCGGCCTCGCCTTTGTTGTAACGGTCCTTCAAGAATTCGACAACGACGAGATTCTCGAATATCGCACCAAGCAGCGGGTCTCGGGAAATCTGGTCTGCGTGATTGATGCCCAGCAAATACACCAGCAAACCCGTTTCCAGAAAATAGTATTTGGGCGACTTGATCACACGCTTGCCAAAATTCTCGAAGTAGGGCGGCAGCCGATACACGATAAACGACGACTCCAGAATAGAGAGCCAATGGCGAATGGTTTTGGCGTCCACTCCCACATCATTTGCCAGAGACGTGTAATCCATCAGCTGGCCCACTCGTCCCGCCAACAGTTTCATGAATTTTTCAAACAAGCTGGCGTCTTTCAGATTGACCAGAAGCTTTACATCGCGCTCGACGTAAGTCTGGTAATAATTGGAATAGGCTTGCCTCGGGCGCTGTTCAAGGTCATAGACTCTTGGCAGAAAACCATGAAAGGCGTAATCCTCAAAGCGCTCAAACTTGAGGCCTGCCGCTGACAACTCGGCAATGGAAAATGGCAGCAAGTTGAGTATGGCGGTGCGCCCCGCGAGTGACTGCGTGATCGATTGTTTCAATGCCAGTTGGTTTGATCCGGTCAGAAT
Organism: Gammaproteobacteria bacterium; assembly: GCA_030645995.1. Taxonomy (GTDB): domain Bacteria; phylum Pseudomonadota; class Gammaproteobacteria; order Pseudomonadales; family Pseudohongiellaceae; genus UBA5078. Next base: position 6,205 of record JAUSMU010000325.1, read on the forward strand.
AAAGCGCCCGAGACGTTTATCCTCATCCACCATCACCTGGATGTAACTGAGCAATTCGGGCACGCGCTGAATCTCATCCAGAATGACCTTGTCCGGAAATCGACTCAGGAAGGTTTTCGGATCACTCAGCGCGAGTTCCCTGTTTTCGGGCAACTCCAGATTGCAGTAGTCGTAGCCTTCCAGGGTTTTCGCCAACGTGGTTTTGCCTGCCTGGCGGGGGCCCACCAGTGTGATGACCGGGTATTCGCGCAGCAGTTGCGTCAGTTCGCCGGTAAGGGTTCTTGAGATCATAGACTTATCCATATTTATGCAATATAGGAATTGTAGTCCTGTATTGCATAAAGAGCCAGCCTGCAATCACGCGCTCCGCGCCTCACCGCTCCCCCAGCAAGCTTGGGCTGGCGGGCATCCCACCGACAACTACACGACCTTGAGCAACTGCCTCCATGGCCTCCAGTGTTTCTTGCCAACGCAGCTGTTCCGGTTGTTGTCGACTGGTATGCTCATTTAGCGATTGATTCATAAACTATCCTTTGTGCACCTAGTTGTTGACCTTGCGCGGCACCAGCGTGACTTGCGTCAATCCGGCTTTCGAGCGCGCCTTGAGCATCTGATCCGCAAGCGCATACTCGAGTTCCAGCCCCTCGTACGCTTCCGCAAAGCCCTCACGCTGCTTTGCCTTTGCAATAAAGTCCGCGTGGTTGTGGTGCACGG
>JAUSMU010000419.1 GCA_030645995.1 Gammaproteobacteria bacterium
ACCTGCAATGACCTCGGGCTCCGTGCCATTGGCTAGCGCCTGATTGCTGGCGAGGATACAGGCCATCACCGAAACCAGTGTCTTCAGTTTCGGAGTGAATGGAGGCTCTGCTTTCCCTGCTTTGAACTTTTGCATGATCAACTCATCCGATGACCTGTCGCGAAAATCCGGGTCCGGTTTCCCGTAATGCTGTTGGCCTGGTTTGAGTAAGCGACAGTAGCAACTCATTCCTGTACTTATCTGTGCGGTACCAGACTTTGAGGGGCAGTGCTTTTTAACTGGTGTCTCCTGCCGCCCGATAGGTCTATACTGCGGCGAGTTCACCCAGTCACCCTGCGGGAGGCGCAATGCCTGATTCCCTGACACCTCTGCAAGATATCGCCCGATTACGTCTTGAAGCTGAAGAGCGGCTCAGGAACGGGACAGCTCCGTTCGCCCGTGCCAGCACAGTCAGTGCGGATGCTCTTGGGGTGTTGTATCGACTGGCCAGTGTGCCCGACACCGCCGGCGAGGGGCTCAAGCTGCTGCACGAATTGCAGACGTATCAGGTGGAGGTTGATATGCAACATGAGCAACTCGTGGCCAATGAGCGCGAGTCTGCCCATGATCTCGCCTGTTACCGGGCGCTCTACGACATGGCCCCTTGCGGGCTTTTCATCCTTGGCGTCGACGGGTGCATCACGAATTGCAATGCGGCAGGCGCGCGTTTGTTCGGGGGCGAGAAGAACGAACTCTGTGGCCGACATATAGATTCGCTCATGACCGAGACAAGCCGGCCAAAGCTGACTGCCATGCTGGCCAGGGTGCGAGGCGGCCGGGCGGACGCGGCGCTGATTGTGACCTCCAATAGCGTTCACTCGGGTTTGCGCAGCCTGCGGCTCGTGGCGAACCTGAGCCCTGACGGACAAGCCGTGCTGATGGTGGTAACTGTGTACGATAACTCAGAGCCAGTGCCGTGAAAGTTCCAACCGCGCCGCCTGCTGCCCCTCGCATCGTTGGCATCGGCGCCTCGGCTGGCGGACTGGTGGCGCTCGAGCAGTTCCTTGAGAAGACCCCTCCAGACACCGGCCTGGCCTGGATCGTCGTGCAGCACCTCGATCCCACCCAGAAAGCGCTGTTGCCGGAATTATTGCAGCGAGTGACGGCGATGCCCGTTCATGAAGCCACGCAGGGCATGCGCATCAAGAGCGATAACCTGTATGTGATTCCTTCCAACACCGAACTCACGGTCGTCAACGGCGCGTTGATGCTTGCCAAGCCCGCTGAGCCTCGCGGTTTGCGCCTGCCGATCAATATTCTGTTCTCCTCCCTCGCACGTGCTTGCGGGGACGGGGCCATTGCAGTGACCCTGTCGGGCATGGGCTCCGATGGAACGCTTGGTGCTCAGGCAGTAAAAGCGGTGGGCGGGTTGTCCGTGGTACAAGAGCCGTCGTCAGCGCAGTTTGACTCGATGCCAAAGAGTGCGATTGCAGCTGGTTGTGCCGACATCATCGCCTCGGCCTCCGATCTGCCAGCCCGCATACTCGCTTTTGTGGCGCAGGTCCCTGATCGGGACCGAGTGGAGGAAGACGCGCAGGACACCTCGTCGTCGGCGCCGCTGCAACAGATCGTGATGCACCTGCAGCACCACACTCGGCATGACTTCTCACTCTACAAGACCAGCACGCTGCTGCGCCGGATTGAGCGGCGCATGGCGATCCACTCCCTGGACTCATTGCTGTTGTATTCTGAATTTCTAGCCAAAAATCCCCACGAGATCGACCTGCTTTTCAAGGAGCTGTTGATTGGGGTGACCAGCTTCTTTCGTGATCCCGAGGTATGGGACTACCTGGTTGAGAACACCTTGCCGATGCTGTTGGCGCAGCGCGTTGCAGACCCGGCATTGCGCGCCTGGAGTATTGGTTGCTCAACCGGCGAGGAAGCCTTCTCGCTCGCGATGGTGTTCAGCGAGGTAGTCGAACGGCTGCCCGAATTCCGTGACTTCACGCTGCAGATTTTCGCCTCCGACCTCAGCTCCGATGCCATCGCGAAGGCGCGTCGCGGCCAGTATCCTCTGTCGATCGTCGAGAATGTATCCGCCGCCAGGCTGGCCCGGTTCTTCACTCGCTACGACACCCACTACCAGGTCAATCAACAAATTCGCGACATGGTGTTGTTTGCTCAGCACGATGTCGTGCTCAATCCCCCCTTCACCCGGTTGGACCTGATAGTGTGCCGCAACTTGCTGATTTATTTTGACGCCATGCTGCAGCGCAAGTTGATCCCGCTGTTCCACTACAGTCTGCGTGCCGATGGCGTGTTGCTGCTGGGCAGCTCCGAGACCATCGGCCGCTCTCATGATCTGTTTGCGCCTGTGCAGGCGAAGCTGCGGCTGTATCAGCGGCAGAATCAGGTGACCACTACCGGTCGTCATCTGCCAGTGCGATCGTTCCCCCCTTTGTCAACGTTCGCCAAGGAGCACCACGTGTCCTCACCCAAGCATCCCACTGTTGCTACCGATAACCTGCAGAGTGCCGCTGATCAGGTGCTCCTGCAGGTTTACGCTCCCGCAGCAGTCGTGCTGAATCACAGCGGCGATATCGTCTACATCAGCGGGCGTACCGGCAAATATCTGGAGCCTGCCGCCGGCAAGGCCAACTGGAATTTCCACGCGATGGTGCGGGAGGGGTTGCGTATACCGATTGGTAAAGCGCTCAAGCAGGCGGTGCTGCAGAGTAGCCCCCTGCAGTTGCGTGGCTTGCATGTTTCGATGCAGGACGATGCGCAGCTTGTCGATGTCACGGTGCAGGCGTTGCAGGAACCTTCTGCGCTGCAAGGTATGACGATGATTGTGTTCCGGGATGTCCCCCGAGACGTTGCCGCAGCGGCTGATTCCACCGCGACCACCACGGCGGCCGACAATTCCTACACGGCGCTACAGCAACAGTATGTGGACGAGATTCAGGCCCTGCGCGAGGAAACTCGTACCTCCAAGGAAGAATTGCAGTCCACCAATGAGGAGTTGCAATCCACCAATGAAGAGCTGCAATCGACCAACGAGGAGCTGACGACTTCCAAGGAGGAGATGCAGTCGATGAACGAAGAGTTGCAAACCATCAACTCCGAGTTGCAGACCAAGCTGGACGATCTGGCGCTGGCGCAAAGCGACCTGCAGAACACGCTCAACAGCATCGAGATCGCGATTCTGTTTCTGGATCAGAATCTGAATGTGAGGCGCTACACTGACCGTGCCGCGAAGATCATCAACCTGCGCGAGAGCGACCTCGGTCGGCCATTGAGCGATTTGACCACCAGTCTGCTATATCCGACTTTGCACGAAGATGCGCAGGTGACGCTACGCACGCTGGTGTTTTCAGAGAAGCAGATTCCGACCAGTGACGGGCGCTGGTTCTCCGTCCGCATCATGCCTTACCGCCGACTCGACAACGTGATCGACGGTGTCGTGATCACACTCGTCGATATCAGTGCCACCAAGAAACTGGAAGCGGCGCTGCGCGAACAATCCGTCCGCTGAAGGCCCCTGTGTTGCACGACCTTGCCCCTGTGGGAGCTTGCCCGTAAGCCATCGTTGCGGTGCTTAGGTTTGCCTAATTCAGAAATCACCTATAAACTTTCAGAAAATGAAAGTATCTGGAAAAATAAGCGGAGTAATAGCTGCCGAACACTGTCGGCATTTGAGGTAAGACATGCCACAAACGCTAACGGGCATTCTGCTGG
>JAUSMU010000327.1 GCA_030645995.1 Gammaproteobacteria bacterium
CGCCTCGGTCTCGGTGCTGGTGATGGTGACTTCAATACCTTCGATGCGTGCCACCAGCGCCATCGTCTTGGTGTCCAGACCCGAGGCGCGAAAGTAGTTGGAGACGCGCTTGCGAAGGTTCTTCGCCTTGCCTACATAGAGGAGCGCACCACCCGCATCGAACATGCGATAGACGCCCGGCCGCGTACTTAGAGTCGCGATCAGCGCTTTGGGGTCAAAACGGGGCGGGACCTGCGCGGTGGTGGCGAGATCAGGAGGCGCTATTGAGGGCACTGGCATCACTGAGTCCATGCCTGACAGCGAGTATCGTCAGTTCGACGTCGCTGCTCAGCCCCAGCTTTTCGAAAATCCGGTATCGATAGCTGTAGATAGTCTTCGGACTCAGGCAAAGCTGGTCGGAAATTCTGTTGACCTTATGACAATCAATGAGCATCAGCGCGACCTGCAATTCACGCTGCGAAAGCGAATCGAAGGGCGTTATGCGCGGCTCCTCGAAGGGATTGAGTGCGAGATGCCTGGAAATGCGCTGCGTGATGTAGCGTTGCCCCGCGTGCGCAAGACGTATTGCATGCATCAGTTCCTGAACAGGGACACACTTGGTGATGAAGGCCACTGCCCCCACCCGCAGCATGCGGGCCGGAATCAATCCTACCTCAAGAGTAGACATTGCGATCACCCGCACCGAGGGGCGCTCACGCACGATGCGCTGAATGGTGTCTACCCCGACCAGGCCGGACATCTTCACATCGACCAGAATGACTTGAGGCGCGACGATATCCAGCAACTCCAGGGCAGATTCACCGGACACCGCCTGAGCCACCACCTGCATGTCGGTTTCATCAGCGATCAACCGGGCGATGCCGCAACGCACCAGCTCGTGCTCATCCACGAGCATCACCCGAATCGGGCTTGCCACACCTGACGCGGTGCCAGATGCGATAGAAGGCTCAGAGGTCTGCATTTTGGGTCGTCTCATCGGATAATGTCTTTAATCTGACTCTGGAGAAATATTGGACAATTTTTACCACAGCCTCCAAGGCAAGTACATCCGCAAGACGAAGCGCTGCCCCGGACTTGCGATGGCATGTTCAATCGAGCGGTTCGGTGGGAATCCACTGCACCTCGGGTTCCAGCCGAATATCAAATAGTCGTTCCACCGATGCCATGATCTGTCTGGCCAGCGCCACCAGTTCCAACGCAGTAGCCCCCCCGAGGTTGACCAGCACCAAAGGCTGCTGCTGATAAACGGCCGCCCGGCCACAACTCTTACCCTTCCAGCCAGCCTGCTCGATCAACCACGCCGCTGGCACTTTGACCGTTGCCGTCGACAGCTGGCCCGCCCGGTCATGCACAGGATATGAAGGCAACCCGGCGTATGTCTGCAGCAACTTCTCATAACTCGCCTTGGCGATCACCGGATTTTTGAAGAAGCTGCCGGCATTTCCCAGCACTGCCGGGTCTGGCAGCTTGCTGGAGCGAATTGCACAGACGGCGGCAAAGACATCGCCCGGTTGCGGATCAGTGACCTCCGACAAAGCCTGCGCGAGTGCGGAGTAGGAGAGATTGACACGCGGTTGCCGATGCAGGCGGAAGGTCACATCCAGCACGATCTTCCTGCCACGCAGGCGGCCTTTGAAGACACTGTCGCGATAGTCAAACTCGCATTGCGCGGCCGTCAGCGTCTCAATTTCACCGCTGCCGACGTCCAGCACAGTCACCTCGCTCACCAGATCGCGCACTTCGACCCCATAGGCGCCAATGTTCTGGATTGGTGCGGCGCCCACGCTGCCCGGAATCAAAGCAAGGTTTTCCAATCCGAAATAGCCGTTCTGCAGACAGTGCTGCACAAAGCCATGCCAGCTCTCGCCGCTGGCGGCGCGCACCAGCAGTTCGCCATCGCGTTCAGCCAGCACTTCGATACCCAACAACGCCATCTGCACCACGACTCCGGGATAATCCGCACACAACAACACGTTGCTGCCGCCACCGAGCACCAGCAATGGCAGCTGCCTTACGCGCCGGAACTGCAATGCCACTCGCAGCTCCTGCAGACTGCGCGCCGCGCAGAAATAGCGGGCACGGGCGTGAATGCCGAAGGTGTTGCGGGAGCTGAGATCGACATTCTCCTGGATGAACGCTGGAACAAACCCTGCTACTAACCCTGCCATGAACCCTTCCGCTGATCAGCCTTGCAGATCCTGTTTCCTGATGTGATTCAGCAGCGCATCGGCCGCCTCTTCCACCAGATTCAGCACCAGTTGAAACCCTTCCCCGTCACCGTAGTAGGGATCGGGCACTGAAAGATAGTTATTGTCCGCAAACTCCATGAACAGGCGCAGCTTGTGCTGCAAGGGCGCCGGACACTGCGCCTGCAGGTCGCGCAGGTTGTTGTCATCCATGGCGAGGATGTAGTCGAAACGCTCGAAATCATCGCTGCGCACCTGCCGGGCCCGCAGGCTGCTGAGGTTGTAGCCGCGTTGCTGTGCGGCTTTGCGCGAACGGACATCCGGCTTTTCGCCAAGATGAAAATCACCGGTTCCAGCGGAATCCACCTCGATCAGCGCTGCCAGACCGGCACTCTCGACTCGCTGCTGAAACACGCCATGCGCGGTGGGCGAGCGACAGATGTTGCCCAGACAAACCATGAGAACCCTGATTGGTGCATCTTTGTTGCGTGTCAAAGCCGTGCTCCTGATGCGCTGACAGGTTTCGGTTAGCGTGCGACCTGGGAAGCCTGCAGATGAGTGCGCACCGCTTCCAGATCTTCGGGGGTGTCCACGCCGGCGGGCATCTTCTCACTGGCGCGCCCCATGTGAATCCGGATGCCATGACTCATCGCACGCAGCTGCTCCAGACGCTCGGAAACCTCCAGTGCCACCTGCGGCCAGGTGACATAGCTGTCCAGTGTCGCCACGCGATAGGCATAAATTCCGATGTGGCGCTTGCCAAATACTTGTTCTGTCGCATCGACCGCCCGCCAGGGAATGGGTGAGCGACTGAAATACAAGGCATACCCTTGCAGGTCAGTAACAACCTTCACTGCGTTGGGATTACGGTATTCCTGCTCGCTATGAATATCTTCGTAAAGCGAGGCAATGCCTGCGTCCGGATTGTGCTGCAGATTGTGCGCCACCAGGTTGATTGCCGAGGGGGGAATCAACGGCTCGTCGCCCTGCACGTTGACGACGATCTCGTCCTGCAACAACTCCAGTTGCCGCGCCACTTCCTGAATGCGGTCGGTGCCGGACTGATGGGTGGAGAGCGTCATACAGACGTTGCTGGTAAAACGTGAAGCCGCCTCGCGGATGCGTTCGTCATCTGTGGCAATGTACACGTCGCGTGCGTCGCTCTGCAGCGCCCGCTCGTAAACATGCTGCAGCATCGGCTTGCCAGCGATATCCAGCAACGGCTTGCCGGGCAGCCTGGTCGATGCAAAGCGCGCGGGGATCACCACCACAAAGGACATCAACGCTTCTCCCGTTCTTCCTGGGTCAGATGTCTCGCTTCGGATTCCAGCATCACCGGGATGCCGTCACGAACGGGAAACGCCAGCGCGTCGCCAAAGCAAATGAGCTCGGAAGCCTGACGATCATGCTTGAGCGGCCCCTTGCACAGGGGGCACGCGAGAATACTCAATAATTTCTGGTCCATTGTTCAATATCCTAAGTTCAATCCTCAAGTCTTAATGGGTAGCAGCGGCAATCCTGGCGCTGATATCTTGCAACAGGTGTGCGCTGAAATCGGCATCCAGTTCCGCCTCCACCGCGAGGTACCAATAGTCAGGCCCGGCAAAGCTCTCGCACTTCACGGCGTCTTTCTGGGTCATCACCACGGTATTGCCAGATGCGAAGCGCAGATCCTGGGCGCCAAACCGATAATGATCCGGGAACGGGTGGCACAGCGGTGAATACCCCAGTGCACGCACTGTCGCGAAGAAACGCTGTGGATTCCCGATCCCGGCGAAGGCATGCAGGCGGCCCGCACCGGCCAGTGGCAGACTCTGCAGATCAACCCGCGCGCCGCTGCGCAGATTCACCCAGGCCGACGGCCGCAGGTGCATCGTCGGCTTGCGGCCAAAGCGCCCGGAGGCAAGTGTGGTATCACTGCTGTCGCCGTTCACGACGACATAGTCGACCTCTTCCAGCCGTGCGGCAGGTTCCCGCAGCGGACCGGCGGGCAGGCACAGCCCATTGCCCAGCAGGCGTTCACCATCGAGCATGACGATTTCGAGGGCACGTGGCATGGCGTAATGCTGCAGCCCGTCGTCGCTGATTATCACGTCGCAGGTCTGACTCCTGCGCAGCGCTTCAATGGCGCGTACACGCCGACGATCCACTACCACGGGACAGGACACGCTGCGCCCGATCATGATTGCCTCGTCGCCTGCCTCCTCCACCGTCGAGGCCGCATCGAGAAAGCAGGGATAGTGCGGTGCACGGCCACCATAGCCGCGAGTGATGACGGCGGGTTGCAGGCCAATGGCCTGCAACTGTCTGACCAACGCGATCACGAACGGAGACTTGCCCGTGCCACCGACGGTGATATTGCCAACTACCACCACCGGAATGTCCGCAGGTTCGAGCGGCCAGGCACGCTGTAAGCGCGCGCGACGCTGGCGGGCCAGCAGAGTAAACAGAACGGAGAGCGGCCAAAGAAGCCAAAGCCAGGCGTGTTTCTTGTACCAGGCGTCGACAATCGTCATCATTCACCCTGCGCCGGTTCGGTGAATTGAATCTTGTGCAGACCAGCGTAATGCCCCTTGAGCGCCAGCAGCTCCTGATGGGTCCCGGTTTCGACGATCCTGCCCTTGTCCATCACGATGATGATGTCGGCGTTCTCAACGGTAGAGAGTCGATGAGCAATCACGAAAGTAGTACGCCCTTTCATCAGCGTGCTCAGCGCCTGCTGAATATACTGCTCGGATTCGGAGTCCAGCGCCGAAGTTGCCTCGTCGAGCACCAGAATCGGGGCATCCTTCAGGAATGCCCGGGCAATCGCTACGCGCTGGCGCTGCCCGCCCGAGAGCATCAGACCGGAATCGCCGACGATGGAGTGGATGCCGTTGTCGAGCTTCTCGATAAACTCCATCGCATGGGCATTCCTCGCCACTTCGATAATCGCCTCATCGGTGATGCTGCCATCGCTGCCGTACGCAATGTTGTCGGCCACGGTTCCTTCGAACAACACCACGTCCTGGCTGACCACCGCGATTTGCTGCCGCAAGTTATGCAGTGTGTAGTCCTGCACCGGGACGCCATCGATCTTCAACACGCCCGCATCGACGTTATAGAAACGCGGCAGCAGACTCACGAGCGTAGATTTGCCACTGCCGGATCTTCCCACCAGTGCAACGCTCTGCCCTGGCTTCACATGAATATTGATGTGCGAGAGAACTGGCTCACCTTCTTTATAACCGAAACTGACGTCCTCAAATGTCACCTCCCCGCGCACCCTAGCGACCTCATAGGTGCCGATGTCCTTCTCGGGTGCTTCGTCCAGCAGCGAGAAGATACTTTCGGCGGCGGAGATACCCCGCTGCACCACTGAGTTGACCTGCGACAACTGACGGATGGGCTTGGCGAGCAGGCTCGCGAACGTCAGGAAGGTCACGAACTCACCGGCGGTGGCGCTGGCGAACAGCTCCGGGGACATCGCAAACCAGATGAGAACAGCCATGGCTACACTGACCAGAAACTGGATGGTGGGGATCGCTACAGACTGCGTGCCCACCATTTTCATGTTCTGGCGACGATTGCGTTCACTGGCATAGCGGAAGCGATTCAGGACGAAGTCTCTGGCATTGAAGGTCCGGACCACACGCTGCCCCTTGATGGATTCGTTGGTGATCTGCGTCACGTCGCCCATGGAGTTCTGCATCTGCGCGCTGTATTTGCGGAACTTGCCGGAGGCAAAACTCACCACGGCGGCGACACAAGGGGCCACCAGCAGGAACACCATGCTCAACTGCCAATTGCTCCAGAACAAGGCGGCGAGCAGCCCGACGACCGTGAGTCCTTCCCGAAAAATCACCGTGACGGCATTGGTCGCCGCTCCGCTGATCTGGGCGACGTCATAGGTGACCTTGGAGACCAGACGTCCTGCCGTGCTGTTGTCGTAATAGCGCACCGGCAACTCCAGCATCTTGTCCATGATGTCGCAGCGCAGCTTATGCACGATATGGTTGGAGATATATTCCAGCGAGTAGCCGCCCATGAACCCGCCAATGCCGCGCACGACGACAATCCCCACACACAACAGCGAACTGATCATGCGGGCGTCCGGATTCTTCGCAGTGACCTGATCGATTGTCCAGCCCAGCCACTCTCCAGTTGCCACAGTGGTGATGGAGAAAATGATGTAACCGAGCACGCTGATGCCAAACACGATGCGATGCGGCTTCACGTATGTGAGCAGGCGCTTGTAAAGCTCCCAGCCCTTCTGATCCATTTTCTGTTTTGCCATGCTCTGCTGTCGTCTGTTCGGTGAATGCGGGGGCTTGATAACAGCTCCCGCGCAGGGTTCAGTTGTCTTCATCATCCGGTTGGCGCGTGGCAATACTCAGCCTGCTGAAACCGGATTTGCCGATGGCATCCATGGCCGTGACTACGGATTGGTGGGAGGCCTCGGCGTCGGCGATGAGGATCAGTGCCACATCC
>JAUSMU010000338.1 GCA_030645995.1 Gammaproteobacteria bacterium
ACCTCGATTCGTCCCTGATAGGACATCATCTGCACCTTCTGGCCAGAGAAAATCCCCATGGATTCACGGATTTCTTTAGGAATTACAATCTGATACTTCGGGGAAACCGTTACTTCTGCCATGATGCCACCTATCGATAAGAGCTCGGTATTACGATACGTCTATCGATTGGCGCGGTCAAGGCACATACGTGCCAGCCCGCTGGTCACGTGCAATTGATTGTTATGCGTCGCTTGAAATTAGTGATTACTACAGTGCTGCTCTTGGCCTGAGCCAGCCCCCAAATGATTTAAGGCTGCCATTAGAGGAAGATCGCCCTCCGGCCCGTCTTCAACCCAAACATCAGGAGTGACCCCGACACCTTCTATGACGCTTCCATCAAGAAGAAGCTCTTGAACTGACAAATAGAGAAGATAGCCCTCAACACGCTCAGCGAACACCCCACGACCACCCGTGAACGCACCGGCTGTCGGAGTGCCGAAGACTGTCGCTCGGTCCCCCTTCTTGAATTGAAATGCCAATGACTCCTTTCCACTTCGAGTACCACTGTTGATAATTACGGCCAATGGCCCAAGCCATGCACCCTGATTGGTCTGAGGGTCTGCTCCAACTGTCTCTGACATACCCTCTTTGCCGCGCGTAGAAAATTCAAAGAATTCGCTGCGATCTGCGTAGAATGGGTCAAGGTATGGCCACCAGGCTCCTCCAGAGCCGTCACGCAAATCTAAAATAAATCCATCGAGACTCTCATCTCTGGCAGTAGCGATGCTATCTTTCAATGCCTCCAAGAATAAAGGGTGCGTCCCCGACCAAAGGTGCAGGTAACCAAAACGCTGTTCACCACAAGAGATCACCCTTTCGCTTGCTGCCGTAGCGCGGACAAGAGCTCTGTGAAAGCTTTGCAGGATCGGGGCTAAAGTGACATTTACTGTCTCCCCCTGTCGAGACAACCGCAAGTCAATTGGAGTGGCATTCTGCCACTGAAGCAACGAATCAAACTCTACGCCACCTACCGATACTAAGCGGTCTCCGCGTTGAATTCCCGCCGTTTCTGCAGGGGAACCTTCCATCACAGCGCGAATCAACCCTGGATCTTGCTCATCCAGTTGAACACCGATCGTGTAGAGCTTTGGTGAATCCAGATCTTGGGTCGAAAACAGAGAACGGAGTAGATAGTAGCTTTGATGTCTACGATCGTAAAATTGAGTATGGGAAACTTCAAGGCTATCAAGAAACGGGTTCAAAACATCAGCGAGAGGCACGTTGCTATCTGAGCGTAGCAGATCCTCGAGTTCCGTAAGTTTGCTTAAGCTGAACC
>JAUSMU010000341.1 GCA_030645995.1 Gammaproteobacteria bacterium
GATCGGGGATTTTACTAATGGAGGCTGGGGTCGGAATCGAACCGGCGTACGCGGAGTTGCAGTCCGCTGCATGACCACTCTGCCACCCAGCCAAAAGTCCTACAAACTTACCTAACAGCTAGACTGGCCGACGTAAGGATACGCTGTCAAATTGGCCTGAAGATAGATAATCATGACTAGAAATTGGAGCGGGAAACGAGACTCGAACTCGCGACCCCGACCTTGGCAAGGTCGTGCTCTACCAACTGAGCTATTCCCGCTTTATTTCTGTCATTCCGGCTGATCTTGCGTACTGATCTTGCGTAATTCTCAACCGGACTCTTTCGTACTTCTGGATGCCGTCTTACCCTTGCTGGTAAGCCCAGAGGCCGTAAAGAGGCGCCTATTCTAATGCCATAACAAACTATGTCAAGCAATTAGACGTGGATTTTTTCTACTGAATTTACTCGACCTCAACCGCTGAATCCGTCACAAAAGTCCTTGTCATTTCATCATCAAGGTGGGCAATGCCGCACGCAGATAACTGATCATTGACCACAGACTGAATATTGCGGAGACATAAATCAACACGATACCAAGCTGTGTAAAAATTTCCGGAGTGCTGGCGTCCACGCCGATCAGAATGGTGATCGCGATCATCTGCACCGTGGTCTTGACCTTGCCGATATAGCCCACAGCCACGAGGTCGCGCTTGTTGCAGTTGGCCATCCATTCGCGCAGTGCCGATACAAATACTTCACGGGCGATGATGATCGCGGTAGGTATGACGAACCAGGGACTCGGGAAATTCGCAGTCAGCAGCACCATTGCCATGACCACCAGTAGCTTGTCGGCGACCGGATCGAGGAATGCACCAAAGGGAGAGGTCTGCTTGAGCCTGCGAGCCAGGTATCCATCCAGCCAATCAGTGAGACTGGCAATCGCAAAGAGTCCTGCAGCCAGCAGCGTGCCATGTGGAATCGATGAATAGTACAGAGCGATAACCATTGGGATCATCAGCACACGGGAGCATGTCACGATATTGGCAATGTTCATGGTGTTGCTGAATCTCCTGTTGCTCACTGCATAACGTCCACGATATGCGGATGGGGCGTGCGCGAACTCTTTTCATTCTACTCGTTATGCAGATGAGCATAAATGTCTTCTGCCAGCTTTCTGCTGATACCCGCCACCTTGGTCAGTTGGTCGACACTGGCACGCAGCACTTCCTGCTGACCGCCAAAATGCCGCAACAGTTCTCTGCGCCGCTTCGGGCCCAGCCTCGGGATTTGTTCCAATTCGGAAGTATTACGGGTTTTGGCACGCCTTGCACGATGTCCGGTGATGGCAAAGCGATGTGCCTCATCGCGAATCTGTTGCAGCAGGTGCAAGGCAATGGACTCGGTCGGTAGAACGATCTCCGTCACCTTGTCACCGTTGACCTCATCCGGAACGGAGAGAAACAACGTTTCCTGCCCTGCACGGCGACTGATGCCCTTCGCAATACCAAGCAATTGCACGCTGCCCAGTTGACATTCATCGAGTACTCGCCGCGCCTGCGCCAATTGTCCCTTGCCGCCATCAATCAGAAGTATGTCGGGCACCTTGCCACCGTCTACGCTTTCTGCCGCCTCACGAGCAACGCGAATGAAGCGACGGCTCAGTGCCTGTTCCATCGCAGCATAATCATCACCGCCCGTAATCCCCTCGATATTGAAGCGCCGATAGTCGGTCTTGAGCGGACCGTTTATATCGAACACCACGCATGAGGCCACGGGGCTCTCCCCTGCCGTGTGACTGATGTCGAAGCACTCGATGCGCTGCGGCATTTCATCGAGATTCAGCGCCTCTTGCAGTTGCTGGAAGCGCTGTTGCACATTTTGTTTGTTGCTGACAAAACTCGTCAGACTCTGCTGTGCATTCGTGACTGCCATTGCGAGCCACCTGGCACGATGCCCACGAACAGAAGCACTGATCTTGACGGCCTTGTCTGCGCAAAAACTCAATGCCTCTTCAAGACTTTTTTCGTCTTCTATGGCAGGACTGATAATGATCTCGCGCGGGATATTGGCGGCGTTATCTTCCTGAATGTAATAGCGTGCGATAAACGCCGAGAGCAATTCGCTCTCGGAGCCCGCGAGTCGGTCACGAGGGAAAAAATTCTTGCTGCCGATCAGACGGCCGCCGCGGATGACAATCAGATGCACGCTGGCGTATGCCGCCGACAATGAGGCGGCAAGCACATCGGCATCGCCCCCCTGATCGGACACATACTGCTGTTCATGAATGCGCCGCAAATCGCCGATCTGATCGCGAATCACTGCGGCTTGCTCGAAATCGAGCGCCCCCGCCTTGGTCTCCATCTTCCGGGTCAATTCCTTGATCAACGTGTCGCTCTTGCCGTTGAGGAAGAGCGTCGAGAAGTGCACGTCCTGCGCGTAATCCTGCGCCGAGATCAATCCGACACACGGCCCGGTGCAGCGCTGAATCTGATACTGCAGACAGGGGCGCGAGCGATTGCGGAAGTAACTGTCCTCGCACTGACGCAGACGGAACACTTTCTGCAGAATTCCCAGACTTTCCCGCACAGCACTCGCGCTCGGATACGGGCCGAAAAATGTGGCATCGCGTTTCTTGCTGCCACGATAGAACGCCAGGCGCGGATACTCGTCCTTACTGGTGAGCATGATGTAGGGATAGGATTTGTCATCGCGCAATTCTATGTTGTACGGCGGACGATGCTGCTTGATGAGAGTCTGTTCCAGCAGCAACGCCTCGGTCTCGGTGCTGGTGATGGTGACTTCAATACCTTCGATGCGTGCCACCAGCGCCATCGTCTTGGTGTCCAGACCCGAGGCGCGAAAGTAGTTGGAGACGCGCTTGCGAAGGTTCTTCGCCTTGCCTACATAGAG
>JAUSMU010000342.1 GCA_030645995.1 Gammaproteobacteria bacterium
GTGGGCATCCTTGATCCACGACTTCACAGTGGGAGACGCGGCACATGCTCACAAACGCGTCGTGCAGGTGAAAAACAGCCGTCGCTTCATCAGCCTGCACAAGGCCATTATCGAGAAGTCGGCGACCCACAAGATCAAACAGGATGGCGTCGTGATTCTCTTGGAAGACCTGACCGAAACCGAACTACTGGAAGAAGAGTTGACCCACAGCGAACGACTTGCCTCCATCGGCCGACTCGCTGCAGGCGTCGCCCACGAAATCGGCAACCCCATCACCGGCATCGCCTGCCTGGCACAGAACATACGTGATGAAACCGACAACGATGAGTTGCGCTCCATGGCCAGACAGATCATCGAGCAAACGGATCGCACGTCACGCATTGTGCAGTCACTGGTGAACTTTGCTCACAGCGGCGCCAACAAACCAGACCACAATTCCGAAGTGGTCACCGTGGAAGAATGCGCCAAAGAAGCCATCACCCTCATCTCTCTCGACAAGAAACGCAAGGACATCAACTACGTGGTCAACTGCAGGCAAAGCCTGCAGATTCTGGGGGACTCCCAGAGACTCCTGCAGGTCATGATCAATCTTATCAACAATGCTCACGACGCCAGTCCGACAGGCAGCACCATCACTATCGCCAGTAAACTGGTTTCAGGATCTGTGCAGATATCAGTGACCGATGAGGGCACAGGCATTCCGGAAGAAGTTCGCGACAGAGTATTCGAGCCGTTCTTCACCACCAAGGAACCAGGCGAAGGCACGGGACTGGGACTGTCACTGGTCTACAGCATCGTTGAAAACCTCGATGGACATATTGATATAATCAACGCATCGCTGCGCAGGGAGAATCCCGGGACACGGGTAATTCTGACCTTTCCCTGTTATGATGGCTCGGCCTCCGCAGCCGGGGCGTCTCCGGATGCACTCTGATCAAATTGCCAGTCTGTTAGTTTAGGCTGTTGGTTTAGTTAGCACTTTTTGAGTAAGAAGATGGCAGCACAGAGCAAAGTATTAGTTGTTGAAGACGAGCAGGTCATTCGTACGGCCCTGCGCCGATTGCTGGAGAGGCACGGCTATCTGGTTGAAGAAGCTGGCAGCGTGAAGGACGCCGTCGAGCAACACAAACTGGATGGCTTCGACATCATCGTCAGCGACCTGCGTCTTCCCGGAGCCCCCGGCACTGACCTCATCAAGAGCACCAAGACCCCGGTGCTGATCATGACCAGCTATTCCAGCCTGCGCTCCGCCATCGACTCCATGAAAATGGGTGCCGTCGACTACATTTCCAAACCTTTCGAACACGAAGAGATGCTCGAAACCGTTGCCCGCATCATCAAGGAAAGTGCCAACAGGAAAGTGGTCGCCGAGAAACCCGTGCCGCCGCCCGAACCGCCTGTCTATGGAATGATTGGCAGCTGCCCTCAGATGATGGAGCTATTCCGCCGCATCCGCAAAGTCGCGCAGACCAATTCCACTGTTCTCATCAATGGCGAATCCGGCACTGGCAAGGAGTTGGTGGCGCGCGCCATCCACAAGCTCAGCGACCGCAAGGACGCCGAGATGATTTCCGTGAACTGTGCCGCCATTCCCGAGAACCTTATCGAATCTGAATTGTTCGGGCATGAGAAGGGTGCGTTTACCGGCGCCACCGCCAACCGCACCGGACTGGTAGAGGCCGCGAGTGGCAGCACACTGTTTCTCGACGAGATCGGCGAGTTGCCGCTGGAAGCTCAGGCTCGCCTGTTGCGCGTGCTGCAGGAAAACGAGATTCGCAAGGTTGGCTCAGTTCAGTCCAAGAAGGTCGATGTGCGCCTGGTGGTAGCAACCCACCGTGATCTCAAGCAACTGGTGATCGACGGCGATTTCCGTGAAGACCTCTACTATCGAATCAACGTGATGACATTGGTCATACCCCCTCTCAAGGAGCGCGGTAATGATATTCTGGAACTGGCGGATGCTATTCTGGAGCGCACCTGCAAGCGCCTGAAATCCCCGATGCTCAAGTTCAGCCCCGAGGCTACCCAGACCATCGCCACCTACTCGTGGCCGGGCAATGTTAGGGAGCTGGAAAACGCCATTGAGAGAGCCGTCGTACTGGCCGAGTCAGAGTATATTGGCGCAGAACTGCTGGCCATCGAATCCGGGGCCAAGATGGCACCCCGCTCGCTCGGTGAGCGCCACCCCGCACCGAGTTCTCTGAGCCACGACGAGGCGGTCGAGGAATTGTCTCTGGAGGACTATTTCCAACGCTTCGTGCTGGAGCATCAGGATCAGATGAACGAGACGCAGTTGGCTAGAAAACTTGGCATCAGCCGCAAATGTCTGTGGGAAAGACGACAGCGCTTCGGGCTGCCAAGAAAGAAGAAACAGGCCTGATTCAGGCTTGGAGGTCTCGGTCCGTAGCCCTTCAGAATCTTCCAATAGTGCACCAGAAAATCCCCCCACCACCTGCGTAATGCACCCTTATTACACAATGCCAGTCTCCTGCAACAATTTGTTACTGATACCCATCTACACAACGAATCAGAGACGTTCGGTAACACAGTACCAGTTTAAGCGGTAAATTAATCGTCGCAAAAAACATAACTAATTGTATTTATTCAACTTTAACTATCTGGCACGGTTAGTGCTCTATATACGCGACAATAACAATAAATAATAACAACGAAAGCCAATAATAATAAAAATTGCATGCTCAATTTGGTGCAGTGAATAAAAACAACAAGAAGTGGATTTTCGGTTTTTAGTGATGGCGTAGTTGTTGTCTGGCTGAAGATACTGTTTCATAAAATGCTTTGCGGTGCTGTATTTGGTGCCTCATTAGTACAATAAAAATAACAAAACTAAATTACCTTCCTTGCGGGGGGGTGTAACTCGCCCCCCAGAGCATTTCCTTCTGCTAATTTGCTCCATTTCAGTGTATTATCCCGGCCCATTCGCTTTCCCCTTCGATGAGAATCACAGATTTTATCCGCGTATCCTGCTCTGGTGATTTCCACCATGACCGAGTCGTACCGGTAAATGGGTCCTGAAAAACTGATGTTGAGAAAGTTAACCAAAGTTCTTTTCGGCAAGCGCGCCAAACCAAAAAACAGCGTTAAGGAGCTGCCGGAAGTTCACCGTTCCGGGGGTGACCGGCCAGACAACGCCAACCGTCAGGCACCTGCCTCTGGCAGAGCCAGTCTCCGCGATCTTGATCTCTCCCGCGCCCGTGTTATTGAACGCGAAGACCACTGTATCTCCCGCAAAAGCATCTCACCAAACGCACTCAAGGTCTTGTACCGCCTGAACGATGCCGGTTACCACGCCTTCCTGGTCGGTGGTGGTGTACGCGACTTGCTGCTGGGCGACACGCCAAAAGACTTCGATATCGCGACCAGCGCGACCCCGGAACAAATCCGCGAGCTGTTCCGCAATGCCATGATCATTGGCAGGCGCTTCAAGATCGTGCATCTGCGCTACGGTCGAGAAATCATTGAAGCGACAACTTTCCGCGCCCACCATGAGGCTGAGAACGAGTTCCAGGATGACACCTCACACCGGGCAATCAAGGGACTGGACTCCGCCCACTCCAGCTCCGGCATGATTCTGCGGGACAACGTCTACGGCAACATCAACGAAGACGCCTTGCGTCGCGACTTTACCGCCAATGCGCTTTATTACACGACCGACGGCTTCCGCATTATCGACTTTGCCAGCGGCCTAGAGGACATCGACAATCGCCTGCTACGCATGATCGGCGATCCGGCCACCCGCTATCGTGAGGACCCCGTACGCCTGCTGCGTGCGCTCCGCTTCGCAGCCAAGCTCGACTTCGAGATCGAAAAGAAGACGCGAGCACCAATCAATGAGCTCGCCTACCTGCTCGAATCCATCTCCCCTGCACGCCTGTTCGACGAGAGCGTCAAACTGCTGACCGGGGGGCATGCGGAGAAGACCTACTCCCTGTTGCACCAGTTCAAGGTTGGCGATTTCATGTTCCCTGGCACCATGGCATGCACCCGCGACCCCGAAGCGCCTGCCAGCCGTCTGGTGGTGTTGGCCATGCGCAACACCGATAGCCGTCTGGCAGACGGCAAGTCTGTAACACCTGCGTTCCTCTTCGCTGCCCTGCTGTGGCCAGCGCTCTTGCATGAACTGGAGCGGGTACTGGGAGACAAACCTGTGACACTATTGGCCCAACAGGATGCTGCCAACAAGGTCATCGGTCGACAACTGCAGGTCACCTCCATTCCCAAACGCTTCTCTATCGCCATGCGCGAGATCTGGGAACTACAATTACGCTTCGCCGTGCGCAGCAAGCGCGGTGCCGAATCGGCCTACCAGCATCCAAAATTCCGGGCAGGATATGACTTCCTGCTGTTGCGCGAAGACGCCGGGGAAGATCTGGCTGGACTCGGTCAATGGTGGACAGACTTCCAGGATAGCGACAAGATTCAGCAGGACCTCATGCAGGAAGAGCTCGGCAAGGGCAGCACAGGACCGCGTAGACGACGACGCAAACCTTCACGAAAGCCGACCAGTGGAGCAGGTGATAGCGCGTGACAGACAGCCCTACAACAGGCTCTCCATTCGGCAGGAAGCAACCCCGCTTCATCGCGGTGGAAGGCCCGATTGGTGTCGGCAAGACCAGCCTCGCACGACGTCTGGCAGAGACTTTCAATTACGACATCCTGCTCGAAAAGCCCGAGGAGAACCCTTTTCTCGAACGCTTTTATGACAATCCCCGCCAGGGCGCACTCGCAACTCAATTGTTCTTCCTGTTCCAGCGCGCACGCCAGATTCAAGACCTGCGTCAAGACGATCTCTTCGAGCCCGTGCGCGTGGCCGATTTCCTGATCGACAAGGATCAATTGTTCGCCCGACAGAACCTCGACCAAGACGAATACGCACTGTACCAGCAAGTCTACGAACACCTGACCATCGACGCCCCGACTCCCGATCTGGTGATCTACCTGCAGGCTCCCGCCGACGTGCTGCTGCATCGCATCCACAAGCGTGGCATCGCCGCCGAGCGACAGATTCAGCGCGAGTATCTGGAGCGGCTGAACGAAGCCTACACCAGCTTTTTTCACTACTACGACAAGAGCGCGCTGCTGATCGTCAACAGCGCGGAGATTGACCTTGTGGATAATCAAGACGATTATCAGCAACTCGTCAATCACATACTGACCGTGCCCCGGGGCACCCATTATTTCAATCCGAAGCCCAGCCTGCTCTGATGATCACGCTCTCTGACGCTTCGCTGCCAATTGCCACTCTGTCGATTCCGGTTCAACACCTATGAGTTCACAAGCCGCACCAAATCAAAGTTCTGCAAGCAGCCGGCCCGCTGTCACCCTGAGCACACTGATCAAGATGAAGCAACGTGGCGAGAAGTTCACCTGCCTGACGGCCTATGACGCCTGTTTCGCGCAATTGATCGCGGAAGCCGGTGTCGAGGTCACATTGATCGGCGATTCGCTGGGCATGGTGCTGCAGGGCCACGACAGTACATTGCCGGTCACGATGGATGACATGGTCTACCACATCAGCAGTGTCAAACGCGGCAATCGCGGCGCCTTCCTGATCGGGGACATGCCCTTCATGAGCTATGCGTCGGAAACGCAGACTCTGGAGAATGCGGCTACGTTGATGCGTGCCGGTGCGCAGATGATCAAGCTGGAGGGTGGCGCCTGGATCGCCAACTCCACTCGCCTGCTGGCCGAACGTGGTATTCCGGTATGTCCGCACATGGGGCTGACCCCACAATCGATCAACCGCATCGGCGGCTACCATGTCCAGGGCAGAGACCCTCGCCAGGCGGAGAGCATGCTGGCCGAGGCAAAATTGCTCGAAGAATCCGGTGCCAGCATGTTGCTGCTGGAATGCGTGCCGCAGACTCTCGCAAAGACAATTTCGGAAGCATTGACGATTCCAGTCATTGGAATCGGTGCCGGGCCGGATACTGATGCCCAAGTGATGGTGTTACACGATGTGCTGGGCATCTCGCCGATCACTCCGAAATTTGTGAAGAACTTTCTGAAAGGCTCAGACGATGGTATTCCGGGCGCGCTGCGCGCGTATGTCGCCGACGTCAAGGCGAAGCGCTTTCCTGCGCCGGAACACTGCTTTAACTAAGACTGTTTCAACTGAAATTGTTTCAACTGAGCATGCCATGAACCTCGTCACGCACATCAATGAGTTACGCTCCCTACTGAACAGCCACCGGCAGGCAGGTCGTCGCATTGCCGTAGTGCCGACAATGGGGAATCTGCACAGCGGGCACATCCATCTGGTCAATGAGGCGCACCGCCATGGCGACGTCGTGGTTTGCACGATCTTCGTCAATCCCATGCAGTTCGGCAAAAATGAGGACCTGGACGCTTAC
>JAUSMU010000343.1 GCA_030645995.1 Gammaproteobacteria bacterium
CAGGGCAATGCCACTATGGGTAGCGGCATCAACAAATCCGACCTCGAGCTTTCCATCTACGAGGTGCTGATGAACGAAGCGAGCATCCCTGAGGCCGTAGTGGAAACCCCGGGTGGCTACGATCTCCTGCCGGCGAATGGGGATTTGACTGCCGCAGAGGTGGCGCTGCTACAGGCCGATAACAGGGAAACTCGTCTTCGCGAAATCATTGCGACGGTGAAGGAGCAATATGACTTCATCGTTATCGATTGCCCGCCCTCATTGAACATGTTGACGATCAACGCGCTGGTTGCAGCAGAGGGCGTCCTCATCCCGATGCAGTGCGAATACTACGCTCTGGAAGGATTGTCGGCGTTGGTGGAAACCATCCAGGCCATCAGCAGCACGCTCAATCCGCCGTTACAGATCGAGGGCATCCTGCGAACCATGTATGATCCGCGCAGCAGGCTGACAGTAGAGGTCTCCAATCAGCTCTACACGCACTTCGGTGACAAGGTCTATCGCACCGTTGTGCCTCGCAATATCAGGCTGGCGGAGGCCCCGAGTTATGGTGTGCCGGTATTGCAGTATGACCGTCAGTCCAGGGGGGCAATCGCCTATCTGGCATTGGCGGGTGAAATGATCAGACGAATTGAGCAGGCACAACAGATCGCTTGATGTGGCAGGATTCCTGCGGCAAAAAATTTGAAAAGAATGGAATTTGAGATGACGGCTAAGAAGAAACTGGGCAGAGGGTTGGATGCGCTGTTAGGCGGCTCCACCAATAAATCGGCGAACAAGCCAGCCGCAGGCATGGAATCGAGCCCGATTCGTCAGGACAAAGACGGCGATCTCAGGAATATTCCAATAGATCTGATTCAGCGAGGCAAATATCAGCCTCGAACAGATATGCACGAAGAGGCCCTGCAGAACCTGGCCATTTCGATCAAGGCACAGGGCGTGATGCAACCGATCGTGGTTCGCCCCATTTCCGATACTCGCTACGAAATCATCGCGGGCGAAAGACGGTGGCGTGCAACGCAGATCGCCGGCCTCGACATGATCCCCGCGATTATCAAACCGGTCAGCGACGAATCCGCCATCGCCATGGCGCTGATCGAAAACATTCAACGGGAAAATCTCAATCCCATCGAAGAGGCTGTTGCCCTCAAACGTCTGCAGGATGAGTTTGACCTGACACAGCAGGAAGTCGCGGATGCAGTGGGGCGCTCTCGTGCAGCAGTCGCTAATCTATTGCGTCTGATTGGCCTTACCCCGGATGTGCGGCTGATGCTTGAACATGGTGATCTGGAGATGGGGCATGCTCGCGCACTATTGACCTTGTCTGAGTCGCTGCAGAACGAAGCTGCCAAAACAGTCGTTGGCAAAGGACTATCCGTAAGGCAGACAGAGGCGTTGGCACGACGACTTCAATCCGAAGAAGGCGCCGCGAAAACCCCAGGGTTTGTTAGAGATCCCGACATCAAGAGCCTCGAAGAGAGGCTCTCGGAAACTCTCGGGGCGCACGTCCAGATCCAGCACACTTCCAAAGGTGCGGGTAAATTGACATTGAAATACAACAGCCTGGATGAACTTGACGGCATATTGTCCCACATCAAATGAAGGTGCTTTACTGTTGATTAGGGTCCCCAATGTCCCTATAATGCGCTGCCTTGCATGGCATTGGATGCTGTTGGAAAAAATATAAGCACCGTGTCAACCATAAAAGCTCCTCCTATCCGAAAGATAATTGCCAGTCAGTTCGCTACTGCGGTGCTAATTGCAGTGGTCGGCTACGCGGTACAGGGTTGGGTAGTGGCTTATTCTTTGCTGTCTGGCGGTTTGATATGCGCCATACCAAATGCGTACTTTTCAGTAAAAGCGTTTCGGTATAGAGGTGCGAGAGCAGCAAAGAAAATCGTCAGAGCATTTTACGTCGGCGAAGGGATCAAGATTCTATTGACCTGTGCCGGTTTCGCTTTGGCCTTTGTATTCGTAGAACCTTTGAGCACGCCAGCACTGTTTTCAGGGTTCATAATTGTGTATTTAACAGGCTTGACGGCGTTGATCATGACGCATACGGACAAGCACGGAATTTAAGTTCCCAAAATTTACTTTTATAAAGTTTAATTCATGGCAAATTCACACGAAGTAGTAGAAACGACACAAACCGCGTCGGAATACGTCCAGCACCATCTCGGGTTTTTGACCTATGGCAAACATGCTGACGGCACCTGGGGCTTCGCGCACTCCACTGAAGATGCCTTAGCAATGGGCTTCTGGGCGATCAACGTCGACTCCATGATGATCTCCCTGCTTTTGGGTTTATTGTTCCTCGGTCTGTTCCGCTTCTGCATTTCCAAAGCGACCTCCGGCAAACCGGGCGGCCTGCAGAATTTCATCGAAATCATCGTCGAAATGGTGCAGTCCAACGTCAAGAATGCTTTCTTCGGTAAAAACGATTTGATTGGCCCGCTGGCCCTGACCATTTTCTGCTGGATTTTCCTGATGAACACCATGGACCTGATTCCCGTGGACATCATCCCCATGTTTGCGCAGTGGGTTTCTGGCGATCCTCACCTTTACTTCAAAGCGGTGCCAACCACCGACCTCAATATCACCGCCGGTTTTGCCATCGGCGTGTTTATCCTCGTAATTTACTACAGCATCAAAGTCAAAGGCCTGGGTGGATTCCTCGGGGAGTTTGCGTTCCACCCGTTCGGCAAGTGGGCTCTTCCTCTGAACCTGCTGCTGGAACTGCCCGGTTTCTTCGCGAAATTTGTATCACTGGCATTGCGACTCTACGGTAACTTTTTCGCCGGCGAGGTGATCTTCCTTGTGATCGGCCTGGTGGGTTACTGGCAGTTGCCAATGCATCTTAGCTGGTCGATATTCCACATTCTGGTGGTTACACTGCAGGCCTATCTGTTCATGATGCTGACCATTGTGTACCTGAATCAGGCTCATCAAACGACTCACTGATAAACCCATTAATCAATAACTTTTAATTTTAGTAAACCTTGGAGATAAAAATGGAAACTATACAAGCCTTTGCTTTGCTCGCAGCCGCAGTCATTTTCGGCATCTGTGGTGCTGGAACCGCGATCGGTTTCGGAGTCCTGGGTGGCAAGCTGATTGAGAGCTCTGCTCGTCAACCAGAACTGACACCAAAACTGCAGACCCAGTTCTTCCTGGTAGCAGCATTCGTGGACGTAATCTCCATCATCGGCGTGGGTATGGCGTTCCTGTTCATTTTTGCAACTCCCTTCATCTAATCGATAGAACGGATAGTCAGGCAGTTAACGGTTAGAACGATGTTAACTACAAACGTTTATTTTGGGGTACTTGCATGAATCTCAACGCAACCATAATCGGGCAACTTATTGCGTTCGCAGTATTTGTCATGTTCTGCATGAAATATGTCTGGCCTCCCATTACCGCGATTCTTGAAGAAAGACAGAAGAAAATTGCAGAAGGGCTTGAAGCAGCTGAGCGAGCCCAGCGCGATTTGAATCTTGCACAGAATAAAGCGGCTGATGAGTTGCGCGCAGCGAAGCAGCAGGGCGCTGAATTGATTGAGCAAGCAAACAAGCGCGCCAATCAGATCATTGATGAAGCGAAAGATAAAGCTCGAGTCGAAGGGCAGCGTCTGATTGCCGCCGCGCAAGCCGAGATCGAAATGGAAACGCAAAGAGCCAGAGAAGCACTGCGTGCACAGGTTGCTGCAATAGCAGTGGCTGGCGCAGAGAAGATTCTGGGGCACGCAATCGATCAGGCCGCCAACGAAGAGCTGATGAATAAGCTCGCAGCAGAGCTATAGGCGATAAGCAATGGCAGAGTCAATTACATTAGCCCGACCCTACGCGAAGGCTTCTTTTGAAGTCGCGCTCGCGGCTGGCGAGCTGAGCGTCTGGTCTCAGGCGCTCAAGCTGCTGGCAGATGTCGCTGCGAACGAAACCGTGCGCAGAACCATGCTGTCGCCCGCATTGACGGCAGCAGAACAAGCCAGCTTGCTGGTCGAGTTGTGCGGCGATGAGCTTCTGCCGAAGGCCAGAAATCTGGTCCGTTTGTTGGCGGAAAACAAGCGTCTGCTGCTTCTGCCAGAGATCTCCCAGCTGTTCGAAGCATTGAAAGCGAATCAGGAAATGACTGTTGATGTAGAGTTGTCGACAGCGTTTGAACTGAACAAAGAAGTTGTGAACAAAATTACCCAGGCACTCCAGACTCGCTTGAACAGAGCAATCAATCTGCAGACTCGAGTTGATACATATCTGATAGGTGGCGCTGTGATCAGAGCAGGCGACACCGTGATTGATAGTTCTGTCCGGGGAAAATTGACCAAATTAGCCGAAGCAATGAATTCCTAGAAAATCTGGGAATGAGGGAAAAAGCATGCAACAACTGAATCCATCAGAAATCAGTGAAATTATTAAGCAGCGAATTGATAATCTCGATGTTTCCGTGCAATCCAAAAACGAAGGCACGATCGTCAGCGTATCCGACGGTATCATCCGTATTCATGGCCTCGCAGACGTCATGTATGGTGAGATGATCGAATTCGGTGGCGGCATCTTCGGTATGGCGCTGAACCTGGAAAGAGACTCAGTTGGTGCCGTTGTTCTCGGCGACTACAAAACGCTGGCGGAAGGTCAAACCTGTCGCTGCACCAAGCGCATTCTGGAAGTGCCGGTTGGTCCGGAACTCGAAGGTCGCGTTGTGGACGCACTGGGCAAGCCAATCGATGGCAAAGGCCCGATCAACGCCAAGCACAGCTCCCCTGTTGAAAAAGTAGCCCCTGGCGTAATCGCCCGTCAATCTGTTGACCAGCCAGTACAAACTGGTCTGAAAGCGATCGACGCGATGGTGCCTATCGGCCGTGGCCAGCGCGAGTTGATCATCGGCGACCGTCAGGTGGGCAAGACCGCAGTAGCGGTCGACGCCATCATCAACCAGAAAGGCAAGAACGTTAAGTGTATCTACGTGGCAGTGGGCCAGAAGCAGTCCTCTATCGCCAACGTAGTATCCAAGCTGGAAGAGCACGGCGCGATGGAATACACCATCGTGGTTGCAGCCAGCGCCTCTGACCCCGCCTCCATGCAGTTCATTGCTCCTTACGCAGGCTGCTCAATGGGTGAGTATTACCGAGACCGCGGCGAAGACGCCCTGATCATTTATGACGACTTGACCAAACAAGCATGGGCCTATCGTCAGATATCCCTGCTGCTGCGTCGTCCGCCAGGCCGTGAAGCCTACCCCGGCGACGTGTTCTATTTGCACTCCCGTCTGCTGGAGCGAGCATCACGTGTGAACGCGGAATATGTTGAGAAGTTCACCAATGGCGAAGTGAAAGGCAAAACCGGTTCTTTGACCGCGTTGCCAATCATCGAAACTCAGGCTGGTGACGTTTCTGCGTTCGTTCCGACCAACGTGATCTCCATCACCGACGGTCAGATCTTCCTGGAAAGCAACCTGTTCAACTCCGGTATCCGTCCTGCGATCAACGCCGGTCTGTCAGTATCCCGAGTCGGTGGTGCCGCTCAGACCAAGATCATCAAGAAGCTCGGCGGCGGTATCCGTCTGGCTCTTGCACAATATCGCGACCTCGCGGCCTTCGCCCAGTTTGCATCAGACCTGGACGAGTTCACCCGCGCTCAGCTGGAACACGGTCAGCGCGTCACCGAGTTGATGAAGCAATCACAGTACTCCCCGCTGTCAGTCGCGGAGATGGCGCTGGTGCTGTTCGCAGCCAACGAAGGCTTCCTGAAGGATGTTGAGCTGAAGCAGGTAGTGGCATTCGAACGCGCTCTGCTGTCTTACGCCAACGCCGAGTGTTCAGCGCTGCTGGCCAAGATCAACGAGAAGGGCGATTACAACGACGACATCGCTGCGCAGCTGAAGGCTTCTATCCAGAAGTTCAAAGCAACACAGACCTGGTAACTGATAAAGAACGGTGAGATATGGCTGTCGGCAAAGAGATTAGAACCAAGATCTCCAGCATCAAGAACACGGCGAAGATTACCAGTGCGATGGAGATGGTTGCGGCCAGCAAGATGCGCAGGGCCCAGAACCGCATGTCGCTTGGTAAGCCCTATGCATTGCGCATGAGGGAAGTGATTGGGCATGTGGCTAACGCGACGCCCGAGTACCACCATGTTTATTTCAGCAACAGAGCGGTCAAGCGTGTTGGCTACATCGTCGTCTCTTCAGACCGCGGCTTGTGCGGCGGTCTGAACGTCAACTCCTTCAAGGCAACGATGAAGGCGATGATGGGATGGAAAGAACAGAATGTCAGTATCGACATTGGTGTGATCGGAGCCAAGGCGGCGTCCTTCTTCAACAACTATGGCGGCAATGTGGTTGCCGCCGTACGCGGTATCGGTGATGCCCCGAAAGTGGAAGCCGTGATTGGCGCCGTGAAGGTGATGCTGGACAAGTTTGCAGCCGGTGAAATTGATCGTCTGTATATTGTCAGCAACACGTTCGTGAACACCATGACTCAGACGCCTGTGGTAGCGCAATTGCTGCCACTGGAAGCGTCCGACAATAAAGCGTTCAAGCACCACTGGGATTACATCTACGAGCCGGAAGCCCAACAGCTTCTCGATTCTCTCTTGGTCCGTTACATCGAATCACAGGTGTATCAGGCTGTTGTGGAGAACATCGCCTGCGAGCAGGCGGCCAGGATGATGGCGATGAAAAATGCCACGGAGAACGCCGGTGACCTGATCAAAGACCTGGGCTTGATTTACAACAAAGCCAGACAGGCATCGATCACGCAGGAACTGTCCGAGATCGTCAGTGGCGCGGCCGCAGTCTGACAAGACAGCAGGTCGGCGCCGCAAGGCGCGAAGATTGGCAAACAGGCATTCAGAAAGAATCCGGAATTTAGTAATTAAGAGGAACCGAACATGAGTAGCGGTCGTATCGTTCAAATTATTGGCGCGGTGATTGACGTGCAATTCCCCAGGGAATCTGTCCCGAAGGTTTATGACGCACTGCAGGTCGAAGGTAAGGAAACAACGCTTGAAGTGCAGCAGCAGCTGGGCGACGGCGTGGTTCGTACCATTGCGATGGGCAGTACAGAAGGTCTGTCCAGGGGGCTGAATGTCACCGACTCAGGCGCACCGATCTCTGTCCCGGTTGGTCTGGAAACACTCGGCCGCATCATGGATGTTCTCGGCAACCCAATCGACGAGCGTGGCCCGATCGGTGAACAAGAGCGTATGCCGATTCACCGCAAGGCGCCTGCCTACGAAGAACTGTCAGCCTCCAACGAGTTGCTGGAAACCGGGATCAAGGTAATCGACCTGGTCTGCCCCTTCGCAAAAGGCGGCAAAGTAGGTTTGTTCGGTGGTGCCGGTGTGGGCAAGACCGTCAACATGATGGAACTGATCAACAACATCGCGAAGGCACACTCCGGTCTGTCCGTATTCGCCGGTGTGGGTGAGCGTACTCGTGAAGGTAACGACTTCTATCACGAAATGGCAGATTCCAAAGTAATCGATCTGGACAACCTGACCAACTCCAAAGTGGCGATGGTGTACGGCCAGATGAACGAGCCGCCCGGCAACCGTCTGCGTGTAGCGCTGACCGGTCTGACCATGGCCGAAAAATTCCGTGATGAAGGCCGTGACGTACTGTTCTTCGTCGACAACATCTACCGTTACACACTGGCCGGTACCGAAGTATCAGCACTGCTGGGCCGTATGCCTTCAGCGGTGGGATACCAGCCAACACTGGCGGAAGAGATGGGCGTTCTGCAGGAACGTATTACTTCTACCAAGACTGGCTCGATCACGTCGATTCAGGCCGTGTACGTGCCTGCGGACGACTTGACCGACCCATCACCTGCCACCACCTTCGCGCACCTTGACGCCACCGTGGTACTGTCCCGTGCGATCGCCGAACAGGGTATCTACCCTGCGATCGACCCGCTGGACTCTACCTCTCGTCAGCTGGATCCGCTGGTAATCGGCCAGGAACACTACGACGTGGCTCGTGGCGTGCAGTCTGTACTGCAGCGCTACAAAGAACTGAAAGACATCATCGCGATTCTGGGTATGGACGAATTGTCAGAAGGCGACAAGCTGATCGTGTCTCGTGCACGTAAGATCCAGCGCTTCCTGTCACAGCCGTTCTTCGTGGCCGAGGTGTTCACCAACACCCCAGGCAAGTACGTACCGCTGAAGGACACGATCGCAGGGTTCAAAGGCCTCTTGGCTGGTGATTACGACCATATCCCTGAGCAGGCGTTCAACATGGTTGGCAGCATCGATGAAGCTGTTGCCAAAGCCAAGAACCTGTAAGAAGAACCGGTAAACAGAGAGCTACGCCATGGCTATGACAATGCATTGTGACATCGTAAGCGCAGAGGAAAAGATATTTGCCGGACTGGTAGAACTGGTCGTGGCAACTGGAACCCTCGGTGACCTCGGTGTTACCCCCGGCCACGCGCCACTGCTGACGGCCCTGATTCCAGGCCCGGTCAGACTGGTGATGCAGGATGGGTCAGAGCAAGTGTTCTACGTATCAGGCGGATTCCTCGAAGTGCAGAGCGGCGTCGTCAGCATTCTGGCCGACACCGCGCTGCGCGCCGATGACGTGAATGAAGCGGCTGCACTGCAGGCGATTCAGGATGCCAACGACGCAATTGCCAACAAGGACGCCGAGTTCGAGTACTCACGTGCCGCAGCCCAGCTGGCCGAGGCCGTCGCTCAGCTGCGAGCACTGAAGCAACTGAGAAAATAGCTTTTACATTCGTGGTAAAAACTATTAAAAAGGGTGGCATCAGCCACCCTTTTTTTTGCGCTGGAAATAGCGCCACACCTACTCTCAACACACTGGCGACTACTTCAGCCCCGGTAACCGATCATTGTCCTTCCAGCAGTCAATTAATATGAATTCACATACACACACCACGCTTGAAGTCGTTATCCTCGCGGCCGGTAAGGGCACGCGCATGTTTTCCGACAAGCCCAAAGTTCTGCACCGCATTGCTGGCAAGGCGATGCTCCAGCACGTCGTCGAAAGTGCAAACCGTCTGCAGGCGCGCCGCATTCACCTTGTTGTAGGGTTCGAAGGTCAGAAGATTCGCGATGCGCTGGCCGGGCAGGATCTGCACTGGATCAATCAGGATCAACAATTAGGCACCGGTCACGCCGTCATGCAGGCACTGCCGGCCATTGATGACGAAAGCACGATACTGGTGCTCTATGGCGATGTTCCGCTGATCAGCACCGATACCCTGGCCAAACTGATCGCACGCACCGCCCATGGCGCGCTTGCTGTTCTGACTCTGATCAGCCCGGACCCGACCGGGCTTGGCCGCATCATCCGTGACGCCCACGATCACCCGGTTGCTATCGTGGAGGAGAAAGACGCCAACGCGGAGCAGAAGCTGATCACGGAAACCAACAGCGGGATTCTGGCTGGCCCGGCGCGGCAGATGCGCGAGTGGATAAGTCAGCTGGAGACCGACAACGCGCAGGGCGAGTACTACCTGACAGACGTGATCGAGATGGCGGTGGCCGATGGCGCTCATGTCACGACGCTCACGGTAGAAGATCCGATGGAAGTGCAGGGCGTGAACAACCGCCTGCAGCTCGCGCAGCTGGAGCGGCACTACCAGGAGCTTCGCGCGCGCGAGCTGCTGCTCAGCGGTGTGACACTCGCAGATCCCGCACGCTTCGATCTGCGCGGAGAATTGCACTGCGGCAAAGATGTCGAGATCGATATCAATGTCATCATTGAAGGCAAGGTCACGCTTGGCAATCGCGTCGTCATAGGGCCTAACGTCTACATCAAGAATGCCAGCATTGGCGACGATACGCACATCCTTGCGAACTCTCATGTCGATCATGTCGAGATTGCTGACAAGTGTACCGTTGGGCCCTACGCCCGTCTTCGCCCTGGCACCGTACTGAACACCGGTTCAAAAATCGGCAATTTTGTCGAAACCAAAAAAGCAAAAATCGGCGCTGGCTCCAAGGTGAATCACTTGAGCTATATTGGCGATGCCACGCTGGGCAAGAACGTCAACGTCGGCGCTGGCACGATCACCTGCAACTACGATGGCATCAACAAATTTGAAACGCACATCGACGACAACGTATTCGTTGGCTCGAACACTGCGCTGGTCGCTCCAGTGACACTCGGCGAGAACGTCACCATCGGTGCGGGCTCGACCATCACCGATGACGTGCCCAATGGCAATCTCGCCGTTGCCAGAGGGCGTCAACGCAACATCGACAACTGGAAACGCCCGGTTAAAAAATAACCCTGTGGGAGCCTGCCTGCAGGCGATGCATTAAAAAGGAGCAAGACAATGTGTGGAATAGTCGGCGCCGTAGCGCAACGTGATGTATCTCAGATTCTTCTCGAAGGA
>JAUSMU010000350.1 GCA_030645995.1 Gammaproteobacteria bacterium
TTTGCCTTTGCAATAAAGTCCGCGTGGTTGTGGTGCACGGGTTTGTAATTCAGATCAGCCATTTCCTGCTTCGATGACGTCGACATCGAATTCCATGGTGTTCACATACGGTCGATCCGGGCGTGGTCCGAGATCGTGCCAGCCGTGCTTCGTGTAGTAGGCCATTGCCCTGCCGTTGCTCGGCGACACAGAAAGGCGAGCCTTGTTCACATTCTGCTGACGCAGTACGTCGGTCACGTAGGACTGGAGTGCAATGCCGAGTTGTCCTCCGCGCTCTTCGGGAATCAAATAGACAAGATTCACAACCCCGATCCTAAGGTCGTCGCGCAGTCGCATTTCGATCTGACCGACGATGCGATCGCGATGCCATACGTGGACGGCCCCTTCTGGAAATGTTGACACCAGGTCTTCAAGCCAGGCTCGGTAAATATCGGCACCGGCCATCGTTTCGAACTCATCCGCGTTGCCGTAGCTGCATACAAAGGCATCGCAGAGGAATTCGACGCAGGTTGGGAAGTCGTTGTTTAGATTGATGGGGAGGAACTTTGTAGCCCACACCCATCACCCCCTCGGCCTCACCACATTCAACATCTCCGTCAGCCCCGCCACTGCCGCGCCGACATTCGCCAGTTCGGCCGGGATGATCATGGTGTTGTTGGTCTTCGCGAGGTTTCCGAATTCCTTGATGTACTGTTCGGCGACGCGCAGGCTCACGGCTTGCTGGCCGCCTGGTTCCTGAATCGCGGCAGCGATTTTGCGCAGGCCTTCGGCGGTGGCGATGGCGATCAGTTCGATCTCCTTGGCGCGGCCTTCGGCTTCGTTGATCTGGCGCATCTTGTCGGCTTCGGAGAGGTTGATCACTTCCTGCTTCTGGCCTTCGGAGACGTTGATCATGGCCTGGCGTTCGCCTTCGGATTTGGCGATGGCGGCGCGACGTTCGCGTTCGGCACGCATCTGTTGTTCGAGGGCGTCTTTGATGCTGACCGGCAGTTCGATGTCGGAAATTTCATAGCGCAGCACCTTGATGCCCCAGGGGCTGGCGGCTTCGTCGAGGGCTTTGACCACGTCTTCGTTGATCTTGGCGCGTTCCTCGAAGGTCTTGTCGAGATCGGTCTGGCCGATGACCGAGCGCATCGTGGTCTGTGCCAGTTGGGAGGCGGCGTGGCGGTAGTTGTTGATGCCGTAGCTGGCCTTCTGCGCGTCGACGACCTGCATGTAGAGCACGCCGTTGATGCCGACCTGGATGTTGTCCCGGGTGACACAGGTCTGGCGATCCACGTCGATGACTTCTTCCTTGAGTGTGTGCTGGTAAGCGACCTTGTCGATGAACGGGATGAGCAAATGAAAGCCGGAGTCGAGTGTGCGCGAATACTTGCCCAGCCGTTCCACGACGAAGTTGGAGCGCTGCGGAACGATGCGTGCCGTCTTGGCGATGGTGACGATGATGGCGATGGCGAAACCGATCGCGAGCAGATTGCCGGGGGTGAGCTGTTCCATGCTGATTTCCTCTGGTTGAGTTCAGGTGATAGGGCGTTCTCGGGAGACCGTCAGCCGGATGCCCTCGTTGGCGATGACCCAGACAGCCTCGCCGGCCTTCAATTCCTCTGCAGAGGAGGCTGTCCAGCTCACGCCATTGAGGGTGACGCGGCCGCTGCCGTGCTGAAAGTCATTGATTACCGTGGCGCGTTCGCCGATGTCCTGCTGAAAGGTCGGGCTGGCTTCCGTTTTGTCTTTGGTGTTGCCCTTGAACCAGCGCGTCAGGCGCTGACGGGCCAGCACCAGAGTGGCGACACTGATGATGCCGAAGGAGGCGTATTGCAGCGCCAGGCCTTCGATCAGCCCGAACTGCAGCAACAAGCCAGTGATGATGGCGGCGATGCCGAAAAACACGGCCACAATGCCGGTGACCAGCAGCTCGGTAATAATCAGGACAATTCCCACTAGAATCCACAACAGGGCTGCAGTCATGCTCTCTCCTTGTCAGTTTTCAGGCATTGGTATTTGCATCAATCGGTGTGTCAGTTGGAGGCTCAATCTGCCAGCCACACTTCCCTGATCCACTGCCAGATATTCTCCCAGCTCTCGTCGCTGATGCGCTCATCCCATTTCAGTACCGTGCCATCCTGACTGATGCAGTAATAGGCGCCTTTCTCCTCGCAGATCGGCAGATAGCGGCGCGGCAGGCCCAGGCTCCAGGCCACGGCCGCCACCTCTGGAAGATAGGTGTGCGAATTGCGATCGGAGACGGTCACCGGCTCCAACTTGCCGCAGACCACATCACTGACGGTGAGCAGGAAATAGCGCAGGTCGTCCGGCATGGAGATCAGCAGTTCTTCCTCGATCTCGACCAGCAGGTCCTCGTCCGGCAACTCAAGTGGCACCGGCACCGGTTCGTTTCGTTCCCGCAAGATTTCTATAACGTCTTCCATGTGACTGATTGGCTCCTGCATTCCGTTCTTCACGGTAATGGTTGTGGTAATGAATGGACAGCATGGGGGTTTCGAGCGTAACAAACAACTCCAAAACGGTGCAAGGTCGAACAGGGGTTATGGCTTGCGCAGGCGCAGCAGGAACTGGTCCGAATTGCGCTGCAGCATGGGATCGAAGATGGAACGGCGGTGATTGTCTGCAGGATTGTGCAGCAGGTCGCTGTCGGCCTCGACGATGAAACCGGCCTGTTCGGCGATGCGCACTGCGTCCGTCTTGAGCATCCGGTGCATGCGTCGATTGTCGCCGTCTGGGTTGCCGACATGATCGATGATACCCACGACGCCGCCCGGTTTGAGCAGCGCTCGGACCTCTTCCAGCATCTGCTGCCCGCGCAGCGGGTTGGTGTTGAAGTAGTCGTGGAGGATCTGCGAGATCAGCACGAAGTCTACGGATTCCGGTGCCAGATCCAGCTCTTGCACCGGCCTCTCCAGCCGCACGACATTGGTCAGATTGCCGGCGCTGATCTTCTGCTGCAGCGCATCGCCCTGGGTCATGTCGACGCGATCATCCTGGCCACTGGCGCTTCGAGGCGGCATCTGCGCGTACACTACACCGTTCGGTCCGACGGCCTTGGCGAGGATATAGGTGAAGTAGCCCTCGGCCGCGTAGAGGTCGATCACGGTCGTGCCGGTGTCAACGCCCAGGAAGTCGAGCACCTCGACGGGCTTGCGGACCGGGTCGCGGACGCGGTCGGCGACATCCCGGCCGGGTTCGTTGAGCGCTGCCGCCAGTGCAGCAGTGTCCAGTGCCTGCAGATTGCCGCTCAGCAGGCACAATAGCGAAAGCAAGAGGAATGGCAGGCGCATGTCGTCGGTTCCGTAGTGGGCGCGATGGAGACAATTGAACAGCACTGGCAGATTAAGCCTGTTTCTCCAGAAGATAAAGATGACAGCCCCTCGGGCTCGCCATGACAATGTCGTGTCGCTGTATTAGCATTCGTCCATGACTGCACCTTCATTATCCGGAATACCATCGCCATGACTTATCTGCCCGCCCTGGAACTGCTCTCTCCCCGTGGCTGTGAGGCCACCGCCTCCGTGATCTGGCTGCACGGGCTGGGTGCCGATGGCAACGATTTTGCGGGCATAGTGCCGGAGCTGCGCCTGCCGTCTACGTTGCCTATCCGCTTCGTGTTTCCTCATGCGCCCTCGATTCCGGTGACCATCAACAATGGCTACGTCATGCCGGCCTGGTACGACATTCTGGAAATGGATGTGCAGCGCCGGGTGGACGAGGCGCAGCTGCTGCGCTCGGCGGCGGCCGTGCATGCGTTGATCGAGCGGGAAGTGGAGCGAGGTGTGGACAGCTCGCGCATCGTGCTGGCGGGTTTCTCGCAGGGTGGGGCGGTGATCCTGCACGCTGCACTGACCTGTCGATTGCCACTGGCCGGGGCGATGTCGCTGTCCAGTTATTTCCCGACCGCCGGTTCGATTGCGCAGGACCCTGCCAATGCGGAGCTGCCGGTGCTGATTTGCCACGGGACGCACGACCCTGTGGTGCATGAATCGCTGGGGCGGCATGCCGACGAGGCCTTGCGCGCGATGGGGCATCCCACTCGCTACCATCATTATCGGATGGAGCACTCTGTGTGCCTGGAGGAGATTCGCGATATCTCCGCATGGCTGCAGATGATTCTTCGTTAGGCGTGAGCTACAACCCGACGCCGCGCGCCATCAGGAATGCGAGCACTGGAATGATGGCCAGCAGAGCCAGCTCCAGGCGCAACACGCGCCGCACGCCAGCGGGCACATTCAGCGTCTCGGCCTCACTCTTGCGGTGGCGCAGCAGGAACACGGTCGGATATATCGACAGCAGGCCCACCACCACGAATAGACCCAGCTTGGCGTGAAAGATTGGATTGCCGGAGTAGAACGCGCTGGGCTTGGCGCCGGTGAACCACAGCGTCAAGCCGCATGCCAGCACCACCAGGGCGCTCAACCCGTAAGCCGCATCCACCTTGAGCAGATTGCGAAGGTCTTCTCTGGAAATCTGCGGCGCCATCGCCATGTTCTCGATGATCAAGGCGCCCGCGAGCACCAGCACGGCACCCAGGTGCAGGTAGCGGATCAGGATATCCAGCATGGTGGTTCTCCTCGTCAGTTGTTCAGCTCAGGTCTTTTTAGTTCAGCGCTCTTCGCTTGGATGGCATGTCTGGCCAGTACATCCGCCAGCTTGCCATTGCCGCGTGCGGCCGCAGTCTCCGTATAGCCTCCCAGACTCTCCCCGCCAATGAACAGCTGCGGCAGCGTGCTGCTCCTGGTCAGTTGCTGCAGGCGGGCGCGCACCTCATTCTGCAGGCGCGGTTCGAGGAACTCACCGCGGTCCAGCTCGAACATCTGGTACGGGATGCCCAGTTGTTCCAGCAGCTGCCGGGCAGCGCGGCAATAGGAGCACCAGCTCAGGGAGAACAGCGTTACTGGGTGCTCTGGGTCGGCAATGGTTCTGTCTACAAAGGTCTTGCTGGTTTCATTCATGAGATTGGTTCGCGGCTTGTTTGGATCGATCCGGGTTGCAGGTTTTGCTGGCTATTGTGACACAGGTCTGTGCTAGAGTTGGCGCCACATGCAAGCCATGATTCAAGCCACGATTTAAGCCACGATTTAAGCCCACTACAAACCGCAAAATGAAGGAGCCACACATGATCGGATATGTCACATTAGGGACCAACGATATCGCCCGCGCCGCCGCATTCTACGATGCCCTGCTGGCCGAACTGAATGCCAAGAGAACCATGGAGTTCCCGACATTCATCGCCTGGGGAAACAGCCCGACGGGCGTCAGCCTATGCGTCATCAAACCCTTCGATGGCAACACTGCCACTGGTGGTAACGGCACGATGGTCGCTCTCGCGGCGGACAGCAAAGCCACCGTTGACCGTGTCTACAAGAAAGCCATGGAACTGGGTGCGAAGGACGAGGGTCCGGCAGGGCCGCGCAGTGAGAATTACTATGCTGGTTATTTCCGTGACCCGGATGGCAACAAGCTCAATATCTTCTACTCAGGGGTCTGATCCTGCGCGCCAGGGAGTCGTGAATGCCAGGACTGCGTGAACGCAACAAACGCATGAAGCTGCAGCGCATCATCGCTGAGGCGA
>JAUSMU010000351.1 GCA_030645995.1 Gammaproteobacteria bacterium
AGAGATTGCGAAGGTAGCGGATGCAGACAGGAACGGAGGACGAATACATGGACAGGGACATAAAAACCTCAAGAGGTGGGATGGGCAGCTCGGAGTATGAGCTGCCGGATTCTAGCGCTTCTCCAGCGCGCCCCGCTACCGATTATTGCCTGCCTCAGTCCCTGAGCAGCATGCGCATGTCACGCGTATAGGGCAGCACATAGTCGTGAGATGCGAGTATCACACTGTCACTGGCGCGAATCAGCTTCGCTGTCACGAACACGTTGTCGTCACCAGCCGCATAGGTACCTACAAGCACCACATGGGCATTGTGTTCGACACTGATGTCATTGACTGCGCGTGACAGCAGGAATTCCCCCTGGCTCGGACTTATGTAGACGTCGCTGCGCAGCAGCATGTCCACGACTGAATAGCCAGAGGCCGCCAGCTGAGAGACCAGCTGCTGCGACGTGACACGGCCGAAGGACGAGGACTGCGTAAGGTCGTCGATATTGGCAAAGCTGGCCGCGATGATGTTGGCGCCGGGTTGTATTTCGGACCCGGCCATGCGGATCAGATTGTTGGCTGCCGCGCGGTTGGAGTCGATGATCACGTCGGTGCTCGTGGCGTAGGGATCGTTCATGCAACCCGCACTCAGCAAAGTGCCGAGCAGGAGACTGACTGCAAGCATGGATTTCAGCATTTTTCAGTTCCCCCCCGCGCCAACAACACTGAAGGTTTTGCCCTGATCGCGGTAGTGTGCGATGTCTTCCGGGCTGAAGTAATAAATCCGGCTGTCGGAGTGGGTGATCTGGCGGGTGTCCTGAATACGTGTCGTGATGATGACTTCGGTGACTGCCGCTTTGGTGTCCTTGCGGAAGTTGTTCCACAAGTCAGCTGCCATGGCGATGGGCACCAGCACCAATCCCTGATCACCCCAGTGACGTGAATCTGCCAGACTGGCCGCCACGGCC
The DNA here is from genome assembly GCA_030645995.1 of Gammaproteobacteria bacterium. Lineage (GTDB taxonomy): Bacteria > Pseudomonadota > Gammaproteobacteria > Pseudomonadales > Pseudohongiellaceae > UBA5078. Next base: position 954 of record JAUSMU010000351.1, read on the forward strand.
ACGAGGGCTGTGTAGGTGCCGGGACGTGCAGGCAGCCTTTGGCGATTGAGGTGTTCCACTACTTGCACGTTGTAATTGACAGTCAACAGGGCATCCTCGGGGCTGAGCATGACGTCGGCACCACTGCTCACCAGAGACGATATTAGCAGGTCGTGATACGCCGTCGCGAAGGGGCTGGCATTCTCATCCGGTGTGTTCAGGAACAGCGGGCGAGCCTCTGCAGCCGCATCACCAAAGCTGCTCAATATCTGCTCGGATTCGTATCGGGCGAGAACATCCCAGTGGCTGACCGACTGCAGCTTCTGTTGCTCGCTGCCAGCGAACATGGTGGCGCGCGGGTAGGGAAGATTGTTGTTGCTGCCGCATGCGGCAAGCACAGACAGCGCTGCACAGAGGACGACGCCTTTGCTGATGTTCATTTATTAACCTCTTGTTTTAGAAAGCCTTGTTTGGAGAAGCTGTGGCGAGTGTACTACTTGTCGCGTGCCAGAGGAATTCACAAGAAGCGAATTGTCAGTTCCGCATCCGATAACCACGACCGCCTTGTGACACTGGCGACTGCACCGATTTGATTCGCCTTGCCCCCATTCTGTGCTGTCCGGTGTCGCCTGCTGGAATCGGCGCAACACCTGTGGGGATGCCTATTTTGCCGTTGCCTGCAGAGTCGCTGCTTTTGGTCGTGTCTTGTTCAAGTAATCGGCTTTCCTTCCGATAAGCGAAAGAGGTTGTCTGTGGGGGCTGCAAACGATGGCATCGGGCTTGCATTCGGAAACATCATCCACAGAGGTAAAAGAGCAGGGGCAATACGATGAAAGGCTTTGCATGGCGCAACAAGGCGCATCCGTTGGCAGATTGTCTGGAGGCGCTTGGTAATGATCTCAATCTTACCCGCAAGATTGCGGGTGACGACGAACTCAGCCGCGCACTGGCGCAGTTTCTCGCGGTGCTGCAGGAGCGCATCGGCGTCAGCGTGACGGCCACGGCAGGCATCGCCGCACAGGCCCCGGCACTCTCGGCGATAGCAGCCGAGACTGCCGACACCGGCATGCGCCTCGCGCAGTCTTCCGAAAATATTGCCAGCAGCAGCGAGCAGGTCACCACCACGCTGGAGCGTGAACTGGTGCCACGCGCCGTCGACGTCGCGATGCTGTCGAGGCAGGTCGCGACTGCAATTCGCGCCTGTGAGAATGACAGTGGCCGTGTGCTGGTCAACTTCGACGCGATCAGCGCTGCGGAGAAACATCTGGGCACCGCAATCACCGGCCTGCAGGCTCAGCTGGAGGAGGTGGTACGAGTGATAGGGGTGATCTCCTCGATTTCCAAACAGACCAACCTGCTGGCGCTCAATGCCGCGATCGAGGCGGCGCGGGCCGGTGTACACGGGCGTGGCTTCGCCGTGGTGGCGGAAGAGGTGCGAGGGCTGGCGAATCACACTACCGATGCCACAGGACAGGTCGCAGCCATCATCGATCGCTTTCGCAAGGATGTAGCCGGGCTGAAGAATGCCGGTGTCAATATGGAGGCTGCGGTTACCGAGGGTGAGCAGGGTATTCGCAACATGCGCCGCGAGCTGATGACCGTGAGCACTGCCATGGACGAGCTGGACCACAAAGTCAGCTCAATCGCCTGCAGCACCGAGCAAATGGCCGCTGCCATGAACACCGTCAACAGCGATGTGCAGACTGTCTCCCGGGTTGCCGGGCAGATGCAGAGCAAGGCCGTGCAGGTTGGTGAGCTGAGCCGGGCGGTTCACGAGCAGAGCGACAAGCTGTTGGAAGGCATCGGTGCCTTCCAGCTGGAGATTCATCGGCGTGCCCGGGATGCTGTGGAGAATTTTGCGGCTGGAGGCGCACTGCTGCAGGGCGGCGCAGAGGATGTGGGCGTTGTCATGCAGAAGCTGCTGCGAGAGGACAAACGCTTCGAGTTGCTGTATCTGGTGGGGGGAGATGGCCGCCAGATCAGCGACAACATCTTCGCGGATTCCGCACGAGCGGCAGAAGGGTGTACGGCGCGGGGTCGTGACTGGAGTCAGCGCGGCTGGTTCAGTGCGGTGAGAGACAGCGGCAAGTCACACGTGACACCGCTGTACCGATCCTCGGCCACCAACGACTTCTGCTTCACCGTGTCGGTGCCGGTGCTGGATGAGCAGCGCCGTCTGGTGCGTGTGCTCGGCGCCGATGTCAGGCTGTCGTCCATGCTCTAACGCAAGCGTTACAGGTGCTGGGTTACCCAGCGATTGAACTGAGCAGGAGGCAGTGCGCCGGAAACGCGTCCGACCTCCTTGCCCTTCTTGAACATCATCAAAGTAGGAATACTGCGGATGCCGAAACGCTGCGCCAGCGCCTGCTCTGCCTCCGTATTCACTTTGCCCAGCCGCACACGGGGTTCCAGCGCGGCAGCGGCGTCCTCAAACACCGGCGCGAACTGACGGCAGGGCCCGCACCAAGGCGCCCAGAAGTCGACGACCAGCGGCAGGTCTGAACCCAGATGTTGTTCGAAGTTGCTCTGCGAGAGGTCCACGGGTTTGCCCATGAACAGGCCTTCCTTGCAGGCGCCACAGTTGCCATCCCCAGTGAGGCGCGCGGCGGGCAGCCGATTCTTGCGGTGGCAGTGCGGACAGGTTACGAACATCTGGTCAGGCATGAATGGCTCCCATGAATTCAGCAAACTGAAAGTGATACGCCGAATATAGTGGTGCACCGGAGGACTTGCAAGGTGCGTGGGAGCGGGCTTGCCCGCGATTCCGTGAGATTGCAATGCTCCGGAATTTCGATGATCCTCTAGCCATCTGAAAATCACTTCAGACATCAATTCAGATTCCCATGACCGAAGCACCCGATCAGCGTCCCGCAGTTCCGTCAGTGGAGGCAGGTGTGGCCCGCAGCCGCACGCTGTGGCTGCGCCCGACGCTGCGGCTCTCGCAACAGGAGGCGGTGGCCTCGGCCACCATGACGGCGACCGGAGACAACTTCTTCAATGCTTTCGCCGTGTTCCTGAATGCCAGTGCCGTCCAGATGGGCTGGCTGACGGCCATTCCTCAGCTCTTCGGCGCGCTGGCTCAGTTGCTCTCAGCTTGGCTGGGGAATTACCTGCCCCGCAAGCCCCTGGTGGTGATGACGGCGGCGGTGCAGGCGGTGGTTGTGGGGCTGCTGTCCTTTCTGGCGCTCAGCCGCAGCACTCATTCCGTTGGCTGGTTGATCACCCTGGCGGTGTTCTACTTCTCCTGTATGAACTTCATTCAACCGCAGTGGCGTGCCTGGATGGGTAGCATCGTGCCACAGCGGCGACGCGGCGTGTTCTTCGCCTCACGCACGCGCCTGACCATGATGTCTTCGCTGGGGATATTCGTGGCGGGAGGGGCGCTCCTTACCCTGAGCGAAAAGCTTGGCGTGGTGTGGCTGGGGTTTGCGCTGCTGTTTGCGACTGCCGCCGTCGGACGCGGGATCTCCAGCCGCCTGCTGGCGCAGATGCATGATCCGGACCCGCATACTCACGCGGCGGGGCGCAAAGGTTTCCTGCACAGCATGCAGCGGCTGCGCGCTTCACTGAAAGACAAAACCTTTCGGGACTACAGCTTCTTCGTGGCCGCCATGCAGGGGGTGGTGGCGATCTCCGCGCCGTTCTTCGCCGTGTATATGCTGCGGGATCTGAAGTTCACGTATCTGGAATACAGCCTCAACGCCATTGCCTCGATCCTGACTCAGTTCCTCACGCTCAGTTTCTGGGGGCGTTTCAGCGACCGCTTCGGCAACCACCTGGTGATGATGATCTCCAGCGTCATCATTCCGGTGGTGCCTGTGCTGTGGTTGTTCTCGCCGGATCATTACTATCTGCTGGTGGTACAGATGGTGTCGGGCTTCGTGTGGAGCGGTTTCAGCCTCAGCACCGCCAACTACCTCTATGACATCCGGCCGCACAAGAGTGACTTCGCGGTGTACGCGGCCATGCAGTCGGCCCTCAGTGCGTGTGCGGTGTTCTTCGGTGCGATTGTCGGCGGCTGGATTGCGTCGACGGCGCCCACGATCGTGGAGGTGGTGCCCTTCATGGATGATCTGCTCAGCCCGCTCTATCTCGTGTTCCTCGCCAGCTGCGTGCTGCGTATCGCCGTGGCCGCCTGGTTCATTCCGCGTGCGGTGGAGCCGCGCGTGCGCAAGCGTCCAAAGTTCCTGCAGATCATTTATCGCATCTCGCGCTTCAACGCCATTTCCGGGGTGTCACTGGATTGGTTGAGCGTGACGCGCCGCAGGCAGAAGGGAGCGTCTTCCGAGGCGGATGACTTTTACGACAAGCAGCTTGATGAGGATGAACTCCCCTGATAGCGTGCCTCAGCACTGACGTTCTATTCACGACATTTTCACCACCAATCGTCACCCTGGAGAATCTCCGATGAAACGCACGCTCCATTCCACTGTCTATTCCACTTTTCTTGCCACCTTGATTGCCGCCACCATGGGCATCGGGACCACCGCCGTTGTTGCCCAACAACTCAGTGCCGATCCATTTCCTCCGATCGAAGCCACCCGCGACGTGATCGCGGTGAATTTTGTCGAGTTTGCCTCTATCCCTTTCGATGAGGATGAGTTCGCTCCGCGACTGATGCACATGGTCACAGAGCCGGGCACGCAGCGTCTATTTGTCAGCAACATGATCGGGATTCTCTATGGCTTGGGCTATGACGGGCAATCGGTCACTCCTTACCTCAACCTCACGGAAGAGAAATGGGGCGTCAACGTCATGTCGGCAGGCAGCGAGCGCGGTCTGCAGAGTTTCGTGTTTCACCCGCAGTTTGCCCAGAGCGGAACGCCGGGCTATGGCAGGTTCTACACCTATGTCGACACCTCGAACACCGAGCCCGCAGCCGACTTCGTGTCCGGTGGCGAGCGCCGCTCTCATGATCTCGTGCTTCTGGAATGGACGGCCAGCAATCCCGCCGCAGCGACTTACGATGGCGGTGCTCCGCGTGAAGTGTTCCGCGTCGCTGAACCCTTCCCGAATCACAATGGGGGGCAGATCGCCTTCAACCCGCTGACAGCAGCAGGTGGCGATGATTTCGGCCTGCTGTACATCGGACTCGCCGATGGGGGCAGTGGCGGCGATCCGCTGCAGGTCGGTCAGAACCTGCAGAACTATTTCGGCAAAATTCTGCGCATCGATCCGCTGGGCAGCGATAGCTCGAACGGCAAATACGGCATCCCCGCATCCAACCCCTTCGTCGGCAATGCCGCAGCACTCGGCGAGATCTATGCGTACGGCGTGCGTAATCCCCAGCGCTTCACCTGGGATTCTGCAGATGGTCGTCTGCTGCTGGCGGAGATCGGACAGAATCAGGTGGAAGAAATCAGCCCCATTCCGGCTGGTGGCAACCTCGGCTGGGGAACGTGGGAAGGCAGCTATCGTTACGTCGAGCGCCAGGTGGATTTGAATAACCCGC
>JAUSMU010000353.1 GCA_030645995.1 Gammaproteobacteria bacterium
ATGGGAGGGACACTCCCGCCAATCGTGCCCGCAGCGCCACCGTGGTCGTGAACTCCTGCCGTAACCGGGTGTCAGGAGGCAGACTGCCGTTGCCTGGCGTCCCGTCGTAGGTAATACCATCGAACTGGTAGGCCTGCGGCGCGGGCAGCAGATTATCTTCCACGGACTGCACCAAAAGGCTGATGCGGACACTGATGACACGCCGCCAGTCCGGCACTAGGTCGGCCGTGACATAGGCATCAACGCCGTGCAGGCTGTCGACGTCCAGATCGACACCAAACTGCAGTTGCATGCGGGCGATGCCCTCGACGAGTTCTTCAGCCGCTCCCGCTACCGCCGTGCGATTGAGAGGGCGGTGGAACAAGGCCGGGGGGTTGGTCGCCAGATCTCCGCGTTTGCCGACATAGACGACACTGCTCTGCAGGCGCAATACCTCGCCACCAACCCGACTCTGCACGTCCTTGGCTGGATCATTGCCAGGCGAACATGCCGACGTTTGCGTCGTGTTGACGACGGCCTCCTGTGCAAGGCTCTGCACATCACAGGCCTGCACCCAGTCGGCATGCATGCAGTCGCTGAGCAGGAGAATATCCCCTCCAGCCACCTCTGGGGCTCCTGAACCCTGCAAGGTCAATACCTGCGCGCCAGAGCTGGATGCCAGAGTCGCCCCCGTGCTTGCCGCGTGCCATACCCGAACAATGTCAGAGTCAGGTACCGCGAGGGTTTCTTCCAGTGCGCTGCCAGCCGAACCAGTCCAATGCCCTGCGGACGTGCTGACAACCGGGACATCCGCCAATGCACTCTGATTCAAACTGGCGCTGGATGTCGCCGCCTCCCAGCCCTCGATGCCCAACTCTGGCTGCAGCGTGTCCGGCACACGTTGCAGAGTGCTGGTGATGTCGCCCACGTCCAACTCTGGCAGACATCCCAGAGCTCCAGCGAGGCGCAGTTGCTGAGCTAGCAGATGGATGGCCAGACGCCCGTTCTCCAGCATCCTGGCCCGCGCCACCTGATTCCGGTCCAGGATAGTGCTGCCCAGATATATCTGCATAACGCTATTGGCCAGCGTGAGCGCCATCGCCATCGAGACCAGCAACTCGATCAACGAGAAGCCACCCAACGCGATGACACCAGGATGACCACGTCGACCTGCTTCATGCCTGATTGTTGCAACCGACATCCGTATCTCCTCCCATCAGAGCCGTAGACTCAACGTGATGCGTTTCTCGGCCACGCCGTCCCGGTCGTCGTCCCACCAGATCTTGACGGCATGGAACGTGGCAGAGCCCCGTGCGGCACCATCGCAACCAGTGGCCTCGGGGGTGCCATCGTACGGAGTGGAATCGACGCAGACGATGCCCGTGCCAGCAGGCAGAAATCTCTGCAAGGCAGTCTGCCACTCGGCGATGTCGTGGCCGGCCAGTTCCGTCGCATCGCAACCCGACAGCGATTCGCAGCCGGGATCGAGACCAGCGACCCCGCCTTCATAGGCGCCCAGTGCGGCGCCCTGCCGATTCGCCAGCACCCGCTCCAGCATGTCACCGCCAAGAATGCCGGCCTGAGTGCGCACAGAGGCACTCTGCAATTGGCGCAAACTCACTGTCTGCAGCCCTGCCACGCCAAGCAGGCCGATCGCTACGACGAGAAGTGCAACGAGGATTTCAATCAGAGTTGCCCCCGCAGCCGCAGTCGGCAAACAGGTCATCAGTGAAGTGTAGTGCTGCCGTGTCCCTGGCATTTGCTGTCGCCCCTCCCGGGCTACTGTGATGTCTCTGCTTTTATTTATAGCAGATGATTGCGAATCGGTTTGCTACACTGCTCCTATGGAATACAGCGTCCCCTTACTCTTCGTACTCGCCGCGATGGGCTTTCTTGCCGGCGGCATCAATACCATTGCCGGCGGGGGGTCCAACCTGACATTGCCGGTATTGATGCTGCTGGGGTTACCTGCTGATGTCGCCAATGGCACCAACCGCGTGGCCGTTGCCTTGCAGTGTGTCGTCGGCATTCGCGGTTTCAAGCAGCATGACCGTCTCGACGTGCCCGCCATCATGCCGATTCTGGTGCCCAACCTGATCGGCGGAGTACTGGGCTCACTGGCCGCTGCGGTGACTCCACCAACGGCGCTCAAACCCTTGCTGCTGGGCACCATCATCCTCATGTCCGTGATCATTCTGGTGCGGCCCAATTTCATCGCGCCACCCGATGGCACCCCGGTCATAGCCGTCAGCGAGAGTCGCGGCGCCTGGTGGACACTACTGCTGGCAGGGGTCTACGGTGGTTTTGTGCAGGCGGGGGTAGGATTCATTCTGCTGGCGGCACTGGCTGGCGGGTTGCGCTATGACCTGGTACGCGCCAATGCACTGAAGATGGTGTGTTCGCTGGGATTTACATTGATTGCGCTGGTGGTGTTTATCTACTTCGATCAGGTGCGCTGGATGCCGGGGTTGATCCTGGCGGTCGGTACGATGGTCGGAGCGTGGTTGAGCGTCAAGTTCGCCGTGCGGGCGAAACAAAGTACTATCAAGTGGTTCCTGTTCGGGATGACACTCTGCTCTTGCTTCGCCGCGCTGATCTTTTAGAAACGTTGAAATGACACTCGCCTGACAGTCCGCGCCGCTTTACTGCCCCACCCGCTCCTCTCCAGCCAACTGAAAATTGCTGAAGACCAATTGGATGCGGGCACCACCGGCCTCGCTGCTGCCAACCTCGATCTGCCCGCCATAGCTGGAAACAATATCCGTGACTACAGCCAGACCGATGCCTTGCCCACGGGCAAGCGTATCCAGTCTGGCTCCACGCTGCAGTACCCAATTCTGGTGGTCGGCAGAGATGCCGGGACCGTCATCTTCGACCACAATGCTGAGCTGACGCGCCGGGTGAAGTGCGGCGGTCGCGGTGATGGAGAGCCAGGTGCCCCCATATTTGTAGGCGTTGTCGAGCACGTTGCCCAGCACCTCCATGAGATCCCGCTCATCGCCCAGAAAAACGATGCCGGCGTCGATTCGGCACTCGGTGCGCATGCCCTTGTCGGCATAGACCTTGTCGAGAGCACGCAACACCTTGCCCGCCGCCTCGGCAACTGCCACTCGCCGCGCAAGTGCCGTCGTGCCATTCGATTTGACTGCGCGTTGCAGCTGATAGCCTACTATTTGATTCATCCGCTCCAGCTGTTCATCGACAGTACGAAGCTGATCCCGCACCGGGTCCTCAACGGTGTGCAAGGAATCATCAGCGCGCGCGTCGCGCAACGCCTGCATGACGCCCGCGATGACTGCCAGCGGCGTCTTGAGACTGTGCGCCAGATCGCCGAGAGTCTCACGGTAGCGCTGCTGTTGCTTGCGCTCGCTCTTGATCAGAAGGTTCAGATTCGCGGTGACTGCTCGCAATTCACGGGGATAACGCTCCTTCAACTCCTCACTCGCGCCGCTC
>JAUSMU010000370.1 GCA_030645995.1 Gammaproteobacteria bacterium
CGGCAAGGGTCAGCGCGGCCTGATCGTGTCACCACCCAAGGCCGGTAAAACATTTATCCTGCAGAACATCGCGCAGTCCATTGCCAGGAACAACCCTGAGTGCCGCCTGATCGTTCTGCTGATCGACGAGCGCCCCGAAGAGGTGACCGAAATGCAGCGTTCCGTGCGCGGCGAAGTGGTCGCCAGTACCTTCGACGAGCCGCCCGCACGTCACGTACAGGTCGCCGAGATGGTGATCGAGAAGGCAAAGCGTCTGGTTGAACACAAAGAGGATGTGGTGATTCTGCTCGACTCGATCACTCGTCTGGCACGCGCCTACAACACCATTGTGCCGTCATCGGGCAAGGTGCTGACCGGCGGTGTGGATGCACACGCACTGGAACGTCCAAAGCGTTTCTTCGGTGCCGCGCGTAATCTGGAAGAGGGCGGCAGCCTGACCATCATCGCCACAGCGCTGGTGGAAACCGGCTCGAAGATGGACGAAGTGATTTACGAAGAATTCAAAGGCACCGGCAACATGGAACTGCATCTCGACCGCAAAATTGCCGAGAAGCGCGTGTATCCGGCCATCAACGTGCGCCGTTCCGGCACTCGTCGCGAAGAATTGCTGACGGGCGAAGAAGAACTGCAACGCATGTGGATTCTGCGCAAGATCCTCAGCTCCATGGAAGATGTGCAGGCTACCGAGTTCATCCTCGACAAGCTCAAGGACACGAAGACCAACGAAGACTTCTTCAACTCCATGAAACGCAAGTAATCTCCTGTGGGAGCTTGCCTTGCAAGCGATTGCTGTCGATAGACATAGATCGCTTGCAAGGCAAGCTCCCACAGGAACTGACTACGGATCGCACTCATGCCCTGCAAAGACCTCCGCGAATTCATCGCCCTTCTGGAAGAGAAGGGCGAACTGAAGCGCATCAAGACCGAAGTCGATCCGTACCTGGAAGTCACCGAGATCTGCGACCGCACACTGCGCGCCAACGGTCCGGCACTGCTGTTTGAAAACCCCCGTAATTCCAAAATCCCACTGCTCGGCAATCTGTTTGGCAACACGCGCCGCGTCGCGCTGGCAATGGGTCAGGAAGATCTGCAAGGGCTGCGTGATGTCGGGCACCTGCTCGCTTTCTTGAAGGAGCCGGTTCCGCCCAAGGGCTGGAAAGAGCTGTGGCAGAATCTGCCGGCCTACAAACAAGTGCTCAACATTGCTCCGGACGTGAAGAAGAAGGCTCCGTGTCAGGATGTGGTCATCGACGAGGCGGATATCGATCTCTCATTCCTGCCGATTCAAACCTGCTGGCCCGGCGACGCTGCACCGCTGGTAACCTGGCCACTCGTCATCACGCGCGGTCCGGAAAAAGAACGACAGAATCTCGGCATCTATCGCATGCAGGTGATTGGTCGCAACAAGCTGATCATGCGCTGGCTCTCTCATCGTGGCGGTGCGCTGGATTTTCGTGACTGGCAATTGAAGCATCCGGGGCAACCTTTCCCGGTCTCCATCGCCATTGGTGCCGACCCGGCGACCATACTCGCCACCGTGACACCGATCCCCGACACGCTTTCCGAATATGCCTTCGCAGGATTACTGCGTGGTGAGAAGACCGAAGTCGTGAAGTGTCTGACGAATGATCTGCAGGTTCCTGCTAGCGCGGAGTTCGTGTTCGAAGGCGTTATCGAACCCGGTGAGATGGCCGCAGAAGGTCCGTTCGGGGATCACACTGGTTATTACAACGAAGTCGACAAGTTTCCTGTCTTCACCATCAAGAAACTCACACACAGAAAAGACCCCATCTATCACAGCACTTATACGGGCCGTCCACCCGATGAGCCTGCGATGTTGGGAGTGGCGCTCAACGAAGTGTTCATTCCACTGATTCAGAAACAATATCCAGAGATCGTGGATTTCTATCTGCCACCGGAAGGATGTTCGTATCGCCTGGCCGTGGTCAGTATCCGCAAACAATATCCCGGTCACGCCAAGCGCATCATGATGGGTACATGGTCGTTCCTGCGTCAGTTCATGTATACGAAGTTCGTCATCATCGTCGATGAAGACGTCAACGTGCGCGACTGGAAGGACGTGATCTGGGCCATGACTACGCGCATGGACCCGGCGCGCGACACGGTGATGATCGAGAACACGCCCATCGACTATCTCGACTTCGCCTCGCCCGTGTCAGGCCTGGGCTCGAAGATCGGCATGGATGCTACCAACAAGTGGCCAGGCGAGACCCAGCGCGAATGGGGCACGCCCATCGAGATGAGCGAGAGCGTGAAGAAGCGCGTGGATGACATTTGGGATGAGCTGGGGATAAATCCCTGAGTCACTAAAAGCGATGTGGGAGCGGGCCTGCCCGCGATTGAATTCCGCGCAAAAAATTTATCGCGGGCAAGGCCCGCTCCCACAGGATCGCATTACAAAAATTTGGGGTCAGAAAAATTTGGGGTCAGAGTAAAAATACAGGGTGTATTTTTACTCTGACCCCAAATTTCTGACCCCAAATTTCTTAGGGCTGCGGGAATTTCGGCAGGCCAGCGCCCACCGTGCCAGTGTGCGGACGCAGATAGTGCGGATTGCGCTCGGGTTCGTGGAGGTTTTGCAGCAGGCGTGCCAGCTCGGCAAAGACTTCCGTATCAGAGACCAGTTTCAGACTGCGCTCAAAATAATCCCGCGCTTTTCCCCACAGCTGGTTACGCAGACTCAGTCGTCCCAGTGCCATCAACAGCACAGCATCCTGCGGGTGGCCTTCCAACCACACCTCGGCACGTTGCAACTGCTTCGTGGCGCCCGGTGTGTCCAGCAGCAAGGACAGCAGTGCATAGCGACGCACCAGCACAGCGTTCCACTCCCGCTCAAGACTTCCTTCGATAACAGTCACCGCCTCGGCAATCGCACCGATATACTCCAGCACGTTGAGGTATTCGGACACCACATCGATATCGTCTGCGAATTTTCTGGCGCGCTTCTTCCAGAACTTGCGCAGATCCGCAAGCTTGATCGCCTCGGCAACCGGCACACTCCGCAACTCCTGCAGTTCGACGATGAGTTGCCGCTCCGCGAGATTTGCAGGCGCAGCTGCCTCCGCCTCCTTGCGCAGCCTGCGCTGCAACGACCAGGAACGCCCAAAGCTCAACAGATGCAGCGGAT
>JAUSMU010000377.1 GCA_030645995.1 Gammaproteobacteria bacterium
CCCATTCGCCGGCAGGAGATCGTAGCCACCCGGGGTTTCCACTACGGCCTCAGGGATGCTCGCTTCGTTCATCAGCACCTCGTAGATGGAAAGCTCGAGGTCGGATTTGTTGATGCCGCTACCCATAGTGGCATTGCCCTGAGGATCAAGGTCGATCAGCAGCACCCGCCGCTTGGTTGCACTCAAGGACGCCGCCAGATTGACGGACGTAGTGGTCTTGCCGACCCCTCCTTTCTGATTTGCAACTGCCAGTACTCTACCCAATTGGATGTAACTCCGACGCCATCATTTCGATAATATGCCGCTCTCCCGCACTTCCGGGAACGTCCACTTTGTTCGCACTTACAAGCTTGAAGTCATCAGGCAACATGGCCAGCTCATCCGTCGGATACTGACCCTTCATGGCGATGATCTTCGTTGGGGTTGTCGCTCCTGCCCCTTTTGCTTCATCAGTTCGCTTGGTGAGATGTCTTGTCATATTGACCAGATCGGCAAGCGAGGAGAAGGCACGACACACGATGATGTCAACAGGCTCCTGACTATGAAACTTTTCGATGCGCTCATTCTGGACATCAATGTTATCAAGCCCCAACTGCAACTTTGCCTGAAAAACAAAGCGAGTCTTCTTGCCATTGCTGTCCAGCAGTACGAAGTTCTTCTCCGGAAAACAAATAGCGAGAGGGATGCCCGGCAGACCAGGTCCTGTACCGACATCAAGAATGCGCCGCCCATTGATGAACGGCACCAGTGTAAGACTGTCCAGCAGATGTCTGGATAGCATCTCCGAAGAGTCTTTCACTCCTGACAGGTTGAAAGCCTTGTTCCACTTGATCAGGAGGTCGAGATAATCGAGTAACAGGGCTTTCTGTTTTTCATTCAGCGTCAGCTCAAGCTGATCCAGCCCAATCTGCAACTTCTCTGCAATGTCTTTGCTTGCCATGTTAGACCGATCCGCGTTGATCAGGCCGACTTAGCGCGGACTGCCTGGTATTTTTTCAGATATATCAGCAACAGAGAGATGGCAGCCGGGG
>JAUSMU010000389.1 GCA_030645995.1 Gammaproteobacteria bacterium
AGGCAAAAGGTAAGAGTGTTAATACTCTTGCCCAGGAAGCATTGCGGCAGGTGGTCTCAAATGTCGGCTAACCATCGGCTGCACGGCGACAATTATTCCGCCGCTTTGCGGCTCCAAAATTGCGCGTGAGCACGGGCGTTATAGCCTTTGACAATGCGTACGGATAGGCGTACGTTATAGCAAGAATGGAGGTTTGCTATGTCTACACTCAATGCCACAGAAGCTCGATCAAAATTGTACGCACTGATCGACGAAACCAAACAAACGCACAAGCCCATCGTCATAACGGGCAAGCGCGGCAATGCCGTACTGTTAGCCGAAGAGGATTGGAACGCTATCAGTGAGACCCTCTACTTGGTATCTATTCCCGGCATGCGAGAGTCGATTCGCGAAGGATTGGCGACTGATCTGACCGATACAGAGCAAGAGCTGGATTGGTGATGTGGGAGCTCCACTTCACCAAGCAGGCACAGAAGGACGCCAAGAAGGTCGCTTCCTCCGGGCTCAAGGCAAAGGCTCAAGAACTCCTTGAAATTATCAGGAAAGATCCATTTGCCACCCCGCCACCTTTTGAAAGACTTATCGGTGATTTGTCGGGCGCCTACTCTCGTCGAATAAATATACAGCACAGACTGGTGTACCAAGTATTAGAGAAAGAGTGGGCCGTGAAGGTGCTGCGGCTTTGGACGCACTACGAATGACGGCTATAACAATCCGATACAGAACGAAGTTGCCGAGTCGCAGGCGCGCACTTGAGGCGAGCGTTGGGCGTCATAGAAGGAACGAGTCATGAGTACCGACGAAGAATCGATTCGCAATCTGGTGAATACCTGGCACACCGCCACGGCCGCAGGTGATATCGAAGCCGTGCTGAATCTCATGACAGAAGATGTCGTCTTCCTCGTAGCTGGCCAGCCGCCAATGAAAGGACGAAGTACCTTCGAGAAGGGGCTGCGTGGCTTGTTGGCTTCTCACCGTATCGAGTCAACATGTGAAATCCAGGAGATAGAAGTCACTGGAACCTTGGCTTATTGCTGGAGCGTGCTCAAGGTCCAAATTACTTCTAAGGCCGGTGGCAAGCCTGTGGTTAGGGCTGGCAGCGCCATGTCCATCCTTAGAAAGCAAGCCAATGGCTCCTGGGCGGTGGTGCGCGACGCGAACCTCTTGGCTCTGGCCACATGACGCCCAACCCTTCAATCGAGAGGACGTGCCCCGGCAAGCCGGGTCACGCCTCTCATCTCAAACGTTATGCGGCATTTTGAGCAATGTGCCCGTGATTGACTTATGTCACGTGACGCGTTACATTTGCCGACATGATTAAGACATTTGCAGACAAGCAAACCAAATCTTTATACGAATCAGGAAAATCCAAGAAGTTCCCGCCCGATATTCATGCGAGGGCTTCTCGGAAGTTGGAATACGTCAATTTGGCAACGACCTTGAACGATCTAAAGGTTCCACCAGGGAACAATCTGCATAAACTGACGGATGATCGTGAAGGGCAGCATGCCATTGCGATTAATGATCAGTGGCGAATTTGCTTCCGGTTTGAAGACGGTGAGGCTTTTGATGTGCAGGTCTGCGATTACCATTAACCAGAGGTAAAAGACATGGCCCTAAACAATACCGGAATTAAACGAAAGCCTACTCATCCAGGAGAAATGTTGCGTGAGGATTTCATACCGGATTACGAGCTGAGCGTTTCTGGCTTGGCAGATGCTCTTGGTGTATCACGGCAATCGATAAATGAACTGTTACGAGAGCGCCGA
>JAUSMU010000390.1 GCA_030645995.1 Gammaproteobacteria bacterium
TCCCGGCAGGTTGCTCAATCTTACCGCTGTTGCCTTGAATTCTTCACTGTACTTGTAGGTCGTTCTTGGACCTGGTTTTGGCATTCTGGACCTCCTGAATAGTTAGTTCAGGGTGTCCACTAAACCGGGGGAACTCTCGTATTTGCATGATTGCACTAGTTAGAAAATATTGCTGATGTAAAGATGCCGTTTGAGCTCGGAGGCATAACGCTCCTGATCTGACGACATACTTTTGTCGCTCAGGATCGGTTTGTCAGGGCCTTTTCGTATTAATCTCTTCCTTTTTTTCTTGGACTTTCTGCCAATAGCCGGTGAAGCCTTCCAAGTATTCTTCGGCGCCATTCTGGTCGATTGGGAGGGCGCCACGTGCATATAGTTCAATATCATCTATCGTTGACAGCGGATCCGGCATATCGTCCTTCCAGCGAGAGAACGCGAAAATTACCGCCATAGACTTCCGATTTATATTCACGCCGGAGCATTGATTGCTTTCTGGGCTAAAATATTGACGAGTGAAATTTCCAGCATTGCGACTAAGAAGCGTATAAAATTTTAACCGAACATTTTCTTCATTCTCGTCAATGACTGCTAAATGATCTGCTTCGGTAACTTTTTCACGAAGCTTCTGGAAGCGGACAATCATTCGCGCTGCTGAAAGCCAAAGTAGCCTGTCATTTGCGGGAGGACTATCTCCTTGCTGAACGAGGGTTTCATATGCCTTTTCGAGAACAGAAAGTACCTCTCGCATATAGGTTTCGGATGACTTTCTTGAGTCATCTTTTTGATGGCGTTTCAGCGTGGTCATATACAGCCCGAATGCAATTGTTGCACTGAAAGCTGTCGCGACTGACCCCACGGTCTGAAGAGCGGGCAGTAAAGTAACCTCACCCGCTTGCAGCACTATAAAAACAGCCAGCCCTAGGCCAAGACCCAAACCTAGAACTACAAGCAATATATTAGTGATGCGCATTGGTTGCCCTAACATTGCATAAGTGTGCATGCATAATTTGTAGTTTTCTTGACGGGCGTCTGCTCCTTAGCCTGAAGGAAACACAGTCTGTGGAGAGCTGTAAGCCTCCCACCAAGTCCCGCCAAATTCATGACAACCCCATACTATATCGGCAAGCAACAGAACTCCACCCATGTCACCCATCTTTCATCTGAAAGAAATCTTTGCCTCAAACCCTCCTCAACTCCGGCTTCATCACCTTCCCCATCGCATTCCTCGGCAACGCCTCCACCACACGCAATTGCTTCGGAATTTTGTAAGGCGACATGCGCGATTCACACCAACTCTTCAACTCGGGATACATCAACTCCTGCCCCGACTTCAACACCACAAACGCCGTCACCGCCTCGCCCCAAGTCTCGTCTTCGATGCCGATCACTGCGCATTCTGCAATGCACTCGTGGGTCAGCAGCGTGCCTTCGATCTCCAGCGCGGAGAGTTTGTAGCCGCCGGATTTGATGATGTCGACGGATGAGCGGCCCATGATGCGGTAGTAGCCGTCTTCGCGGACGGCGACGTCGCCGGTGCGGAACCAGCCGTCGACGAAGCTCTCTGCGGTTGCGGCGGGATTGTTCCAATACTCCAGGAAGACGTTGTCGCCACGGATGCGAATTTCACCCGGCGCGCCTGCTTCCGCAATGATGTCGCCGTTGTCATCGAACAGCTTGGCGTCGACGCCGGGCAGCGGAATGCCGACGGCGCCAGCGCGGCGTTCGCCGTGGTAGGGGTTGGAGAGGCCCATGCCGATCTCGGTCATGCCGTAGCGTTCCAGCAGTGTCTGTCCGGTGAGCGCCTGCCACTGTTGATAGAGTTTCACCGGGCACGCTGCGGAGCCACTGATGTTC
>JAUSMU010000393.1 GCA_030645995.1 Gammaproteobacteria bacterium
TCAATGAAAGGTGCCGAATCCGCGCCTGCCGTGCTGTTCTGAATAGCGCGGTAGTAATCAGCCTGATGCGCAAACACCAGACTTTCCACAGGGAGGTTCGTCAGCAACGGATTCCAGCCTGCGAGTATCAAGGTCTGCCACAACCGCCCCATGCGGCCATTGCCATCGGCAAAGGGGTGAATGAATTCGAATTCATAATGGAACACGCAACTGGCTAGCAGAGGATGTTGGTCCGTGTGCTGTAACCACGCCAACAGTTTGTCCATCAGTACGCCGACACGGCCGGCGGGTGGAGCCATGTGGATGACCTTCTCGCCCGCCATCACACCGACACCTCCGCGTCGATAGTGCCCGGCATCCTCCAACAAGCCGCGCATCAACATGCCGTGAGCGGACAAGAGATCATTTTCTCTTTGCGGTTGCCAACGGCTCATGTTGTCGTAGGCTGCCAGTGCATTTTGCACTTCGAGAATTTCGCGGGGTGGTGCTATCACGCGTTTGCCTTGGACTATCGCGGTGATCTGTTCGGTACTCAGCGTATTGCCCTCGATAGCAAGAGAGCCCTGGATGCTGCGGATTCGATTTGCTCGGCGCAGACGCAGCGCCTGTTCGCTCTCCTGCTGCACCGAGAGCCGCCCAATCGCCGCACCCGTCTCAGCCAGAAGGTTGAGGATGCGCGGCGTCACGGTGAAGGGCGGTTGATAAGCAGGCATTCGGTCGGTCTCCTCGACCACGACGGTGATATCTGGAAAGTAGCACGATTCTGAATCGGGAGTGATTTTCTCTACACTAATGCCCACCAATTTTTCCAATTTCATCCATGCCTCCAACAACATCCATGCGCGGCTTTTCCATTATTTCTCTGGCAAACACATCATTGGATTTCAGTGCGCGACGCCAGTCCTGACGGCTGAAAATCTTGGGATTTATTTCTCGTCCCAGTATCTGCTGCACAGGGTAGAGTGCTGCAACTGCATCGACGTAGCCTAAATCTCCAATGATCATCAGATCGATATCGCTCGCAGTATTTTCCTTGCCGCTGGCCATCGAACCAAACACGAAGGCCCAGCCTATTTCATCGGACAGAGGCATAAGGACTTCACGAATAACGTCCACCAACCCGACTGTTTTCTTCACGATCCCTATCAGTTCAGCATAGACCACACACTCTGGATTTGCCTGGTAGTGATGCTGATTTCCCACTTTTGTCATCTTCAGCACGCCAACCGCGAGCAGGCTATCCAATTCCCGCTTGATCGTAGCGACCCCCATCCCCGATAGCCTCAGGATCTCGTTCGTGTAAAAGCTTCTCTGTGGCTGACCGTATAACAGCCCCAGCACTCGTTGCTGCGTCTGGGTAAACAGGGCATCGCTTAGTTGACTCATCGTTGAGCGGGCTCATCTTGGAGGACTGATATAAATTCACTTTATATGAACGATAGCTCTCTATTAGTGAATTTTCAACCACGGTCTCAACTCAACCGCCGTTCAACTCCTGCATCATTGTGCGATCACCTGCCCCGTGAGAGTCTTGCTCGAACGCGACCATGGCGCAGGAGCATCAACAGAAGAACAAGAGGCCGCAGCACATGCAGAGCTGGTTGAACCCCCCAAAGATTACCACCATGGAAGCGTCCAAACGCCACCGCGCCTACGCGCTGACCATGCTGGTGATCGTGTATGTCTTCAACTTCATCGACCGGCAGATCCTCAACATCCTGCAGGAACCCATCAAGGCCGACCTCGGGTTGTCTGACACCCAGCTCGGCATGCTTACCGGACTCTCCTTCGCACTGATCTACTGTATCGCAGGCATTCCCGTCGCCCGGTTGGCCGACAAGTACAGCCGCAAGACTGTCATGACGGTGTCGCTGGCGCTGTGGAGCGGCTTCACGGCATTGTGCGGGCTGACCGGGAATTTTATCCAGCTGCTCGGCGCGCGTCTGGGCGTGGGACTGGGCGAGGCCGGTGGCAGCCCTCCCGCGCACGCCATGCTCTCCGACTATTACGAACGGGAGAAACGCGGCCGCGCGCTGGCGATCTACTCCTCCGGGCTCTACATTGGCACGCTGCTGGGCTATTGGCTCGGCGGCTGGATATCCGATGCGATGACCTGGCGCGAGGCCTTTTTCGTGGTCGGCATTCCCGGCGTGGTGTTCTCGATGCTGCTGTGGCTGACGGTACGCGAACCGGTGCGCGGTCTGTCTGGCCTGAAGCCCGTCACCGACAACGTCACCTTCATGGAGTCCTTTCGCCGCCTCTGGGCACTGAAGTCCTTCCGCTATTACTCGTTGGCCACCGGCGCTGGCACCTTCGTGACCTACGGCGTGGGCAACTGGATGCCGCCATTCCTGACCCGCTCCCACGGCGCTTGGTCGATCCCCGACCTGCAGGTCTTCATGGGATTCTGCACCCCAGACCAGCTCGCCACTGCCTGCATCGAGATGAACCGCACCGAGATCGGCCTGATGTACGGCATCGTCGCCGGGGTAGGCGGCGCCATCGGCACTATCAGCGGCGGCTACCTTGCGGACCATCTGGGCGCGAAAGACCGCCGCTGGTTCTTATGGGTGCCCATGTGGGGCAAGCTGATCGGTGGGCCACTGTTCATCGCCTGCCTGCTGGTGCCAACTGCCGAGTTGGCGCTGATGTTTTATTTCTTTGCTATCACCATGGCCGCGATGTACCTCGGCCCGGCACTCGCGATTACGCATCACCTGGTATCGCCGTCGATGCGCGCGATGTCCAGCGCGGTGCTGTTCTTCATTCTCAACATCGTCGGGTTGGGTTTCGGCCCGATGATCGTGGGTATGATCAGCGACTGGTTCGCGGCTAACACCGATATCGTGGCGGATTCCGCGCGCTGGGGCATGGTGATTGCCGTCTGTGCCACCTATCCGCTCTGTATTCTGTGGCATCTGGGGGCGCGGCATTTGCCGCAGGCGGATCAGGATGGGGAGTTGTGATGGGGCGATGAAAAGAGATCAGGCACTGGCTACTGGTCGCATTTCATAAATGCGACCAGTTTTCGCTGCAGTTGCGAGATCGCCGTGACGCAAGGCATCGCGGATATCATCAAGACGGCAGGCATCCTTCACACTCAAGCAAGGAGACCATGAATCGTCCGATTCAATCAGTTCCACTTCCACCTCTGCAACGTATGGGCCTTCGTGGATATATTTAATCGTCTTGTGGTTACTCATAACGGTGTTCTCCTATTGAGGGAGTTGTACCAACGAATGGGGTCTGGCCGGTAAGCAGTCACAAGAACTGCAGGTTCGCTGCATCCTTGAGTGTAGACCTGTAATCCTGTTTCAGCCAATCCAGCTGACCGCCACCGCCACCTCACGGCCTCGGCGTAACTCCCCGCGTCATCATGCCGACAATCGTCTCCACGATGCGCGGCTCCAGCCCTTCGGTGTGCCCCTTGTCCAGACGCACCACGTCGGCCACTACACGGCCGTCGGCGCAGTTCGGGTACTCATACACTTGTGCAGTACCCGGCCGTGGCAACAGGCCCCACTCGCGGGTGCCGGGGTTCTGGCTGCCGCTGTCGTGGGTCCTGCCAGCTTCCGTATCAATCACGTCCTCACGACGCACGCGGGCATCGCACTGATACTTCTGCGCCAAGGCGGAAGTGTCGGGCAACGCCACTATCTCGTACTCGCCGATGGCGAAGATGTGCGAGAAATCGCAGGTCGGGTCCCCAGCTGCGGGTGCTGTCACAGGTGTGGCCGGAGCAGCAACTGGTGCGGCCGCATTCGCCTGCGTCGGCCGACCTGCATTCGGGGAACGCTGTGCCACACCACCCAGACGCCCGCCGGACAGACTCACGAAACCATCCACCTTGTCGGCAAAGAAATCCGTACACATTATGCGGCGCGACGTCATGCCCCCCTGAGAATGTCCCGCCAGCCAGAAGGCGCGGATATTGTCCTCCCCCACAGCGCCGAACACGGCATTGACCACGTTGTGCAGATACTGGTCGTCCTCTTCGCGCCAGCGCCTTGCCGGCGAGTGGGGTGTCGCGATCACCAGACGGTATTTCTCCTTCAGCTCCCACGCCGGAAAGTAGGGGCGTTGATAACGCTCGCTGGAGCCTGCGCCGTGCAGATTGAGAATGACGGTGACGTCTTCGCCTGGCTGCAGATCGCAGGGGTAGTCGAGCACAAACGTGCGACTCGTGCCGGGTTCGCTCACCGGCTGGTCCGTGACCGCAGTGCAGGAGGCTCCCAGTAATTGCACCGGCTGCTGGGCTGACGCGGGCAGGCTTAGCGCCAGCAAGGTCGACACGGTGATGGCGGTAAACAGCTTAGTAGCCAGGGCTTGAGAATTGGTCATCGCAGGGTTTCCTTTTGGTGTTGTTGCGAAGGAGTAAACCCTATCGGAGGCAAATGCTCCAGAGCGGTTGATCTCGCCGAGAGGTGGGTCTGCCGATTGCGAATCGGCGATGCAACTCACTCCGTGAATGTCGCCATGTACAGCTGCTCCACCTGCTCCCTCGCCCACGGTGTCCTGCGCAGAAATTTCAAGGTGGATTTTACGGAAGGATCATTTTTGAAACAGTTGATACTGATTCTGAGAGCGAGCTGATCCCAACCGTAGTGCTCAACAAGTCTCACGACCACGTTTTCGAGAGTGAGCCCATGCAGAGGGTTATTGGGTTGATGCATTTTGTCGGAACTCATTT
>JAUSMU010000397.1 GCA_030645995.1 Gammaproteobacteria bacterium
GGGTGCGTCGGGATCGGTGGGTCCAAACAATTGGCGCAAACTTTATCATGGTGAAGTTGAAAGCACCAACCCTGTGCAGTGGCCAGGGTTGGTGCCTGAGCGTGCACAATTTTGATGCACGCTCAGGCGTCTTTCATCTGCAACACAATGACGGCCTTGATCAGCGGCATCATGACGAGTGCAAACATGACGATCGAACTGAAGGCCAGGGCGTTCAATGCCACTTTTAGCCCCCAGGTCTCGGCCACATAACCGATTAACGGACCGGTCAGAATAAAACCAAACCGGAAGGTCAGGCTGGTCAGCGAGTTGACCGTGGCGCGCATTTCACCCGGCAGACGTCGGTTGAGCGCGTTGACCAGAATGACCTGGTAGAGCCCCCTGCAGAAGAACAGGATGAAACACACCCCGATTCCGAACCAGCCGCCGAGCCACGCCATGCCGAAGTGCCCGACGATAGGCAGAATGCCGATCAACATCAGCGCGAACACCGCGCCCTGGCGTTTTTCCAGGGCATAGCCGCACTTGTTGGCAATCGCCACCGTCAGACTCTGCGCAAACCACAGTGCCCCGAACATCGCCAGCGACAAGCCCTTCTCTTCCCAGTATGGCTGTACTAGCCAGGCCACATGAAAGGTGGTGAGGTTGTAGATCGGCAACGCCAGAAACACCTTGCGCAGAATACGATCGCCCTTCAACACGTGGGTATAGATCGCCTTGAAGCCAGGCATTCTTCGGGTGTTGTCGCTGCCTCTATAGGGCGGCTCAACCAGCAACAGCGCCAGTACCAGACAGATCCACGCTACCAGTGACTGCGCCAGCACCATGATCTCGAATGACCACAATGCCAGTGCCCCTCCAAGCAACGCGCCCGAACCCTCGGCGACAGACTTGGTGAAGCTCAGATGAGCAATGCTGCCAGTGTGTGCGTCCTCGGAGTCAGACAAGGCTTTCTCCGTGTCATACAGAAGTGCCAGGTCTGCACCGGAAATCATGCTCACTGCCACGCCCAGTATCAGTTCGAAAATTGCGAGGCCGATGAATCCATCTGCAAAGTTTAGCCACAGATAACCGATGCCTTGCGCGACACTGCCGATGAGAAGAACGGTACGACGTCCCATTCTGTCGGCGAGATAACCGGAAGGTGCCTCCAGTACCACGATGCAGGTGGCATAAATGGCCTGCAGGTAGAATATTTCACCCAGACTCAATCCCTTCGATTCGAAGAAGGGCACGATGACCGGTACGATCAACATGAACATATGAAAGAACGCGAGTGCATAGATAATTCTGACGTTTCTATGCAAGCCGTCCGCTGCTGTTTTTGGTTGTCTGCTTTTTTTTGACAAAATAGTCCCCCTATGCCCGACCTCGTGAGTCAGCATTTGCGATTTAACGCGCCAAAAAGAAAAAGGCCCCTAAATTCTTTTGGAACTTAGAGGCCTTCTTCTGGTGTTCAATAATTATTGAATCGAAAGTTTTACTCTAAGTTGACCTCC
>JAUSMU010000413.1 GCA_030645995.1 Gammaproteobacteria bacterium
GGATGAGGCCGCGCGCATCGAGCGGCTGCGTGCCGAGCTGGTGAGATCGCAGGTCCGCATTCGCGAAGAAACCGGGCAGGATCATCAGTTCATGGCGTATCCCTATGGAGAGTACGATGTGCCGGTCAAGCATATGGTAGAGGAGCTGGGCATGGTGGCGTTCGGGCAGCATTCCGGCGCCGTCGGTTTCGACTCCGACTTCCTCGCCCTGCCTCGCTTTCCGTTCGGTGGCAGTTTTACCGATTTCAATGACTTCAAACAGAAAGTACAGACCCTGTCCTTTCACTTGACGCAAGTTGACCCGGAAACGCCGATGACGACGGAAACCAACCCGTCTGTGACTCTGCAATTTGCACAGGGCAACTTCAACTTCCGGCAAATAGGGTGTTACGCGGGGGGACAACCATTACAGATGGAGTGGCTGGATCAGGAAAACGGGCTGGTACGCCTGAGCACAGAGCAGAATTTCACGACCCGGCGCTTCCGCTACCTGTGCACTGCACCGGTTCGCGAGGCGCCTGGACGTTTCTATTGGTATTCAAAGGATTGGACACGCACGCTGACCGGCAATCAGGACTGATCTGCTCTCAAAGGATCAGTCAGCTTTGTTGATCGTGGGCAATCAGGTCGTTGTAACGGATGATGTCCTGCACTTCGGCCACATAGACATGGCCGCGCTCGGAGTAGCGTGACAGCCCAGCTGCCAACCGCATGGGATCGAGCGCCTTACCTTGCATACGCATCTGTGCACGTAGTTCGCGCAGATATTCGTAGGTCGGATTGGTGTTCAGGTTACGGAAATACGCCGTGACTGATGCTTCTACCGAGGCAAAAGCCCGCACTTCATGGCTTGCAGAATCCGCACGGCGACCCGGGATCAGCCCGCAGCCCTCGTCGAAACACCACTGTCCGAAGATGTTGTTGCCCTGTTTGGCGAAGCGGGACGTTCCCCAGGCTGATTCTGTAGCGGCCTGCGCCAACGCCAGCGATACCGGAATCACATCCACCCGCACCAGCAGCTCTTCCACCAATTCGGCATTGCTCATACCGCTGTCCTGCAGGCGATACTCGGCAGCGATGGCGTCCAGTGCCAGCTGTTCGCGGGTCGAAAGCTCGGCAGGGCTCACGTCAGGGGCAATCAACAGGATCTCGGAGAGCTCCAGAAGAACGGCACGGCTCTTGAGAATGCGTTGATTCTCAGTATCGATGTAGTGGTGCAGGAAGGCGAAAAAGCTCTGCTTCTTCTGGTCGATATTGGTGATGGACGAAAAGTCGGGCAGTTCGCTGACAAAGGCCTCTTCTTCAACGGCCGGAGCACTGTCAGCTGGTTCCACCTGCGAGGTCTGCCGGTATTTCATGATCAACGCCGCAATCAAGGCGATAATGATCACCAGCGCGTAAAAACGCAGCAGGGTAGGAAGTTTGGGGTACGTCAAAAATTTAAACATTAAAACCAATAGCCTATTTTGTTGTCAGACAGGATTGAGCGAGCTGAGACCCAAAAGAAAACGACTAACTTATTGATTTTTATGTTGTAAAAGTACCGGGTTAACTCGATTGCCGCGATCAGCAGCCGCTGTTGCAGAGGTCAAAACACCCTTGCAAAGGCAAACGCAGCTGGAAGGTAACCGAAAAAAAAGCGTAAAGCAATGTTATCGACCTTCAGTGACTCCCCCCTACGCAATCCGGTGAGCTTGGGGAAACGGCATTTTTGAAGTCCCATTCGTCGGGCGTATACGTATGCAACGCGAGGGCGTGCACCCCATTTTTGAGGTGTTCGGCTAGCAATGCATACAGACGCTGATGACGTTTTACAGCACTCATGCCCTCGAATTCTTCGGCGACGGCGGTGATCTTGAAATGAGATTCGGTTGCTGGTCCGCTGTGTTTGTGACTCTCGTTGACGATCTCGAGATGCTCGAGAATGATCGACTTGCGCAGGCGCTCCTCGATGGCAGTTTGAACTTTCATGTTTCCCTCGCTGAAATAGATGTATGGGAGAAGTGTCTTATGGGCTGTTGAGCATTGCAAGCCTGTTGCGACCTCGGCAATCAAGATAGAATTCACCTTTCTTTTCACTACCCTCTTCTCTTATCGCTAATCGGCAAGGCTTCTCCAACTCATGACAATCTCCTGGTACCCCGGGCATATGCACAAGGCCAACAAGGAAATGGCGGCCCTCATCAAGGA
Organism: Gammaproteobacteria bacterium; assembly: GCA_030645995.1. Classification (GTDB taxonomy): domain Bacteria; phylum Pseudomonadota; class Gammaproteobacteria; order Pseudomonadales; family Pseudohongiellaceae; genus UBA5078. Next base: position 2,191 of record JAUSMU010000413.1, read on the forward strand.
AATAGACGTGGTCATTGAGGTGCTGGATGCTCGCATGCCGCAGGCCAGCTCCAACCCGCTGCTGCGCAGCATGCGCAAGGGCAAGCCTTGTCTGCATGTCCTCAACAAGGCCGATTTGGCCGATCCCCACCTGACCAAAGCATGGCTGGCGCATTTCAACAGCGAACCACTGTCCTTTGCGGTGACCAGCTCGAAAGATAAACCCATCGAAACCTCTGATGTGGTGCATCTGTGTCAAAAGCTGATGCGACAGGCCAATGCAGGTAAACCTGTTGTACCGCAAATGGTGTCTCCCAACGCGGATCTGCAGAGCCTCAAGGACTGGAAGAAGCAACAGCAGAAGAATCAGGTAATGATCGTCGGCATCCCCAACGTCGGTAAGTCTTCGATCATGAACAAGCTTATCGGCAAGAAGATCGCCAAGACCGGAAACGAGCCTGCCATCACCAAAGGGCAGCAGCGCGTGCGACTGAACGACCACTGGTTTCTGGTGGATACGCCGGGAGTGCTATGGCCGAAACTGGAAGATCAGTCTGCTGCCTATCGCCTAGCCCTGTCGGGTGCCATCCGCAATACCGCCATCGAGTTTGTGGAAGTGGCACTCTTTGCGGCGCAGATGCTGATTGACCAGTTTCCCAAAAGACTGAAAGAGCGCTACAAGATGGTGGTACTGCCGACCAGCGGGGAGGAGTTCCTCGCCGAGCTGGCCCGTAGCAAAGGTTGCATGCGCAAGGACCAGGACGTTGACTGGCACAAAATCTCGGAACTGCTCGTTAACGACTACCGCACGGGACGCCTCGGCCCGATGACCCTGGAGCGCCCCGCTCCCACAGTATCGGGTGACAATTATGCCTGCCACTGACGGGGCCAATCGGCTAAGATACCGCGCTCGTTTCACGCCCTTGAGGTCTACTCCAGAACACTATGCAGAAACACCAAACCTTCGTCGTCGGCCAGCGCTGGCTGAGTGAGAGCGAGCCAGAGCTCGGTCTCGGTATTGTCGTTGACCACGACCACCGCACGGTGACCCTCGAATTCCGCTCCAGTGAGCAGACACGCCGCTACGCTCGTCTTCAGGCGCCACTCAGCCGCATCCTCTTCGCGGTAGGCGACACCATCACCACCATTACCGGTGATGAGCTCGTCGTTCTTGAAGTGCTGCCTTATCAAGACACCGTGATCTATCACGCTCATCAGAAGGACAATCCCGCCGAGACCATCAAGCTGCCCGAGTCCTTGCTCAGCGA
>JAUSMU010000427.1 GCA_030645995.1 Gammaproteobacteria bacterium
AATACACCAGTGCGTGGCCTCCTTGGGAATGTGTTTCGTGGTCAACAGCAGCACTCGTTCAACGATCTCTTTGTCTATCACTGTTGGTCGGCCACTGCGGGGACGTTCATGAAGACCCTCAATACCCTCTTGCTCAAACCGGTTACGCCAGCGATGCACGCTCTTGGCTGAGGTTCTTTGAGCCAAGGCTACTGCCGATGGTGTCATGCCTTCGCTCAGTTGCAGTATTATCTTGGCTCGCATGAGCTGACCATGCGGGAGTGTTGTTGAACGACACCACGATTTCAATATCGCGGCGGCATCTTCAGTAATCTGGAAGTCTTTGGGAGTACGCATGAGGCCATTATACTTCCATCCCTGAATAAGTTACAGAATTAACCGCATGGACCACTAGATCGAAGCCGAGCATCATCACACCAACAAGGTCAAGCACCAGCCCAGCAATACTCAGATAGCTCACGAGCTCCCTCATTGATATGGTCTAACAGCTGTAATGTGTGAAGGTACACTTTTTAGTGCAAATTTTTACGGGAGTGTAGTCCGTCGTCCGCAATCGTCACAACCAATGCCCACAATCTGAAAACCCCTAAAAAACCCCATCGCCATCAGCCGCTATAAAACAACATACCCAGCAACTATCTCATCCTTGAAAGAGCCCGGTATGTCATCCCAATCAACAATCTGCACGATGATAGGCAAGTTGCTTTCTATGAATGCCTCTTGCAAATGGCCCAGCCGAAAAATGTCGCGTTTGTCTGACGGAGTGAAGCGTGCCACAAGGTCCAGATCACTGGCGTCATGACAATCCCCTTGCACGCGAGAGCCGTAAGCCCACACCTCTGCCTGAGGAATGTGTTCACGCAACAACCTCTTTACCTCTTGCAGGTATTTGTCTGGCAAATGCAGTGTGCTGCGTTCAGACATCGGTCTCTTTCCCAAGTTTTTCTTCCAGTATTCTTGCCAACCGGTCAACGTCTTCAGGAAATCCAGGTATCAGCAGCAGTGTTTGTGTGGCGAAGGCCACACCGTAGTCCTGCCCCGTACTGTTGCGATTGTCACGGTAAACAAACCAGCGTTCGACTTCTTCAACGGTAAGAAGACTGTGCGTAGCGGCCAGCCTCAGGATTTCTTTTGCAGTAGCTGCGTCGAGTTTTTTCCCGGAATGGCCATATACCTTGAGTGCCTTTTTCAGTAATTTGAAAACAGTTTCCTGGGTGAGTTCGTAGCCTTTAATGATGGCGTTACGAAAAATCTCTTGGGTAATACTATCTTTCTCGGTGCTTTGGTACATCTCAAGTGAGGACTCAAGAGTCTGCCGACAACGGTTCAAATGATCGGTATTCAGATAGAGCATCGCCTTCCCCCTCCTCTACTTCAAACTCTTGATAACCACCTCACACACATCCTTCGACAACGTCGTATCCGCCGCAATCCGTTCAAGCTGCGCACGCATCAGCGCCTGACGTGTGGGGTCGTACTTTTTCCAGCGCGTCAGCGGTGTCACCAGCCGTGACGCGATCTGCGGATTGAGCTGATTCAGTTGCAGAATGCGATCCGCCAGGAACTCGTAACCGGCGCCGGAGATGTCGTGGAACTGCACCGGATTCTGACCACAGAATGCGCCGATCAGCGCGCGCACTTTGTTCGGGTTCTTGATATCGAAGGCAGGGTGATTCATCAGCGCTTTCACGCGGGCGAGTGTTCCCGGCAGCACCGAGGTCGCCTGCACACTGAACCACTGATCGACCACCAGCGCTTCGTGTTGCCACTTCTGATAGAAATCGGCGAGTGCGCTGGTACTGAGTTCGGCGGCACCGGTCATTTCGTTGTTGACCATCAATCGCAACGCAGCGGCAACGTCGGTCATGTTATCGGCGGTGCTGTACAGATACTGACAGACCTTCAACCAGCGTGTGTCGTCAGTGCGCATCAGATAAGAAAGACAGGTGTTCTTCAGTGCTCGGCGCGCGATGCCTGCAGCATCGGCACGATAAGGTTCGTATTCGGCATTCAATTCGTAGAGCGCGTAGAAACTGTCTTTGAGATTGCGGGCGATTGCATTCGCCACGAATTCGCGCACGGCATGAATTCCTGCCACATCAATCTCGGTGGCCAGCTCGCTCAAATAGGCTTCGGCTGGCAGCGTCAGCAACTGCGCGACCATCTCCTTGTCCTGAGCAGCACCGCTGTGACAGTTGTCGATGCAGGTCTGCAGGATACTGGCGAATGCGGTAATGACGCGTTGATCGAGCACCAGCGCCCTGCCCGCCTGCTGATCTCGCAACAGTTCTTCCATCACCTCAACGCCCAGTTGTTGTGCGGCATTCCAGCGATTGAAACCATCGGTGTCGTAAGTCATCAGGAACAGCAGATCGTCGCGGGCATAATCGAAGGCCAGTTTCACGGGCGCAGAGAAGCCACGCAGCAACGAAGGCACAGGCTTGCTGTCGATGCCGGTGAAGACAAAATTCTGCTGACGGGCGGTGACATTCAGCACACGCTCGGTCACAGCATTACCTCCCTCCTCGCCTGCCAGGCGCAGCACCAGCTCTTGGCCCTGTCTGTCCAGCAAGCCCATGCGCAATGGAATGTGGAATGGCAGCTTCACGGGTTGCTCTGGCGTCGGAGGACAGGACTGTGTCACCGACAGTGTGTAGGTGCGTGCGGCCGCGTCGTATTGCTCAGTGACATTGAGGTGCGGCGTGCCGGCCTGCGAATACCAGTTGCGGAACAACGTCAGGTCAACACCACTCGCGTCCTCCATCGCCTTCACGAAGTCTTCGGTCGTCACGGCCTGACCGTCGTGACGCTCAAAGTACAGATCGCTGCCCTTGCGGAAATTCTCGTCCCCCAGTAATTCCTTGATCATGCGCACCACTTCTGCGCCCTTCTCGTAAATGGTGAGCGTGTAGAAGTTGGAGATTTCCATGTAGGAATCCGGCCGCACCGAGTGCGTCATCGGTCCGGCATCTTCGGCGAACTGCGTGGTGCGCAGGAAGCTGACATCGTCGATGCGCTTGACGGTGCGGGAGCCCATGTCGGCAGAAAATTCTGCGTCGCGGAACACAGTAAAGCCTTCCTTGAGGCTGAGCTGAAACCAGTCGCGACAGGTCACGCGATTGCCCGACCAGTTGTGGAAATATTCGTGCGCCACCACCGCTTCGACGCGCTGGAATGCGACGTCGGTGGTGGTGGCAGGATTGGCCAGCACGCAGGAGGTGTTGAAGATATTCAGTCCCTTGTTCTCCATCGCACCCATGTTGAAGTCATCGACGGCGACGATCATGAAGATATCCAGATCGTATTCACGGCCAAAGACTTTCTCGTCCCACGCCATCGAATTTTTCAGCGACAACATGCCGTGCGCACACTTGTCGAGATCTTTGCTCTCCACAAAAATGCGCAGCGTGATGGTGCGGCCGGAGCAGGTAACGAAGGTATCTTCGACATGCTCCAGATTACCGGCCACCAATGCGAACAGATAGCAGGGTTTGCGGAACGGGTCCTGCCACTTCACCCAGTGACGGCCATCGCTTTCCGTGCCGCTGTCGATGGCGTTGCCGTTGGAGAGCAGCACCGGGTAGCGCGATTTTTCGGCGACCACGGTGGTGGTGAAACGCGACATCACATCGGGCCGATCCAGATAGTAGGTGATCTTGCGGAAGCCTTCGGCCTCACACTGGGTACAGAACATTTTCTTGGATTTGTAGAGGCCTTCAAGGCTGGTGTTCTCCTGCGGCTTGATGCGGGTCTGACATTCCAGAATGAAGCGCGCACCGTTCTCGTCTACCGCCTTGGGCAGCGCGTGAATCGTCAACGTCTCTGCATCGATTCGATATTCGCCGGGCTGCAGTTCGATGCCGTCAATGAGCATTTTTTCCAGCACCATGTCCTGTCCGTCCAGCACCAGCGGCACGCTGCTGTGTTCGGCGAATACCGGGTTGCGGCGCATCTCCAGTCGTGAACTCACGAGGGTGAAGTCCTCGCCGAGTTCGAAGCGCAGATCGGTCTCATCGATCAGGAAGGCCGGGGCTTGGTAGTCTTTCAAGTAGATGGTTTTGGGTTGGGCGTTTTTCATGATGATGATTCGCTCGATAGTGTGCAACGTGTGAGAGCGAGCCCTGCTCGCGGCGGCTTTGCATGACACCAATCGCTTGCAAGGCAAGCTCCCACGGGGTTCAGTTTAATAGCTCAAGGTTGTAGCCGGCATAGCGGCGCATATTGATCACACCGGTATCGAAAATCAGGTACTGGCCTTTGATCCCCTGCAATGTGCCTTCGACCAGCGGATCGCTGTCGAAATTGAAGGAGTTGATCTTCTCGGGGTAGGCCAGCACGGGATAATCGATCAGCACCGGATCGATGCCGGTCAGCTCGCTGATGGCGTGAAAGCCGAAGCGCTGTTTCAGTTCGTCGATGTCCACGCGACAGGCTTCGCGCAGGCGCGCGCTATCCGCATGCAGGTCGGTCAGATGATCGCCGCCCTTGAGCATATCGCGCCAGTTGGTCTTGTCATCCACGTGTTGTTTGAACAGCATCTCCAGCGTGCCCGACTGCAGACGCGTGCGCACGCGCATGATGGCCAGCGCCTGCACGGCGCCCTGATCGATCCAGCGCGTGGGAATCTGCGTGGCGCGCGTGATGCCGACCTTCACGCCAGAGGAGTTGGCGAGATAAACAATATGGTCCTGCATGCAGAACTGCTCTCCCCACTCCGGCTCACGGCAGGTGCCCTGGTCGAAGTGGCACTTCTCGGGGTGGATGATGCAGGAGTCACACTGCGCAAGCTTCATGAAGCAGGGATAACAGTAGCCCTGATTGAAACTCTTGGCGGTATTGCGGCCACAGTGTACGCAGTTGATCTGGCCGCTGAATTGCAGACGCACATGGGTGCCGAGCAGAGGATTGAGCGGCACCTGTGTATCGCCCAGCGGCAGACTGTAGCTGACCGGGGCACTTAGTCGTGTCGTCATTTTGCGGGCAGTGCCGCGAGCTGCAGAATTCACGTTGTCGTCCTTGCCTCGTCAGTGAGTGGTGTACGGGGCGGAGTCTCCCGCGTTATCTACCCAGGTGATCTTTGTCTGGTCCGTGGCACAACTGTCACCGGGGGCATGCGTATGACCGGGCTCGTCACAATGGGACTTCTTCAGCCCACTGGTGTCGATGAAACCGATGCGCTGCTCTTCGCTGAGGTGGCGAGCCTCGTAGGCGATGATCGCCTGCAGGCTGTGTTCGAGCTGCTCTGGCGTCAGCCTGTCACCATTTGCCCAGCGACCGATCTCCACAGCTGTCTTCAGGTTTTCGTGAATCTCCGGCGTGATGCTGTCGATAAGCGCCTGCAGGGAGTCATACTGCTGGGACTCGAATTTTTCGAACATAGAAGAGTGTTCCTGGTTTGTCTAAATAGAGCCTATCTGAAACGCCGCCATGAAGCGGTCAACAGCCCAGCCATCATACCAGCGATCAAGCCTCCAGCGTGCGCGGCGGAGGCGATCCAGCCAGAAGCAAAGACCTCCATCAACACCAGTGCCGCGAGCATGAAACCGATCATCGCCGGGGGTAGTCGCAGCCTCCCTCTCGGGATCAGCGTTTGCCACATCCAGATATAGCCGAGCAACCCATATACCACGCCAGACAGCCCTCCGAAATTCGGCGACATGTTCCATACGTATTGGGTGGTATTGGAGACAAAGGCAATGAAGAGCACCACGACGAAATACAGCAGGCTCGACTGCTG
>JAUSMU010000426.1 GCA_030645995.1 Gammaproteobacteria bacterium
TTCAACCCGCAGCACAATGCCGAGTCCGAGCAGATGCTGCTCGACGGACTGCCGGGCTGGTTGCGCGACGACCCGTTGGCCGATCTCGGCGGGCAGGGTGGTGCGGCTCCGGGTGCCGATGACGAGGAGGCGCGCCGCAATCTGCTGGTCAGCCTCCGCCATAACAACAGCGTGCATCAGGCGCGGCTGCCGCGCAGCAGTCTGCACGCTCGCCTGCAGCCCTTTTACCAGAAGATTCAACAACAGCTGGCGCAGCTGGACCCCGAGGGCCAGAGCCGCCTGCTGGTCTCCGACCGGCTCCAGCATCTGCCGGGCTTCAATGAGGAATTTGGCCGCCAGGGTGGACGCGTCAGCATATTGGATGCCGATGCCATCGGCGCGGCCTGCCTGCGCTACCACGATGCCCTGCGCAGCGCGCCCGAGGCCGCCCACTTTGTCACGCGTCTGCGCAGGCTCGGTGCTCATGACACGGCAACCCACAGCCACGCGGCACCCACACCGCAGCCGACCCATATGCTGGTTGGCCACAATGCACACCCATTGATCGATGGCCTCCCACTGGAGCGCCTGCTGCCGGGTGCAGCAGGCCAAGTCATCAATGGAGAGATCACCGGCGATGGCGAACATCATTTCCTGCGCAATGCCGACGGCAGCGTGCTGATCAATGGCGTCGCCGTGCAACCACTGCAGCGGCTGCAGCTCGGGGATCGCCTTCAACTGGCCGATGGCAGTCAGCGCATCGAACTGATCCGGGTGCAGCATGGCGTCGAATAGGAAGACCCAGCGTCGCGCGTTGAGCCCCATGAGCCTGTCGTTTCTGGACGTCATGTCCTGCGGCTTCGGCGCCGTCGTGCTCATCTTCCTGATTCTCGACCACAAAATTTCCGAGCAACAGCAGAGCGTCACCACCGACCCCAATCTGGTAGCCGAGGTCAGGCTTCTTGAGGAGGAGATTCTTGAGGGACAGCAGAATCTGGTGCGCGCCCGCAATACGCTCGACGACGTCAGCCTGGAAGTGGTGACGGCGCAAGGGCTGGCCGAGCGCATCCAGCAGGAGATCACCAGCTTTCTCGATCAGCTTGCCGATCTTGAGAACAACACGCTGGCCAGCGACGAGAGCCTCGAACAATTGCGCGCCGATATCCGTTCGCTTGAAGAAGAGTTGCAGCGCCTGCAGGCCAGCGCCATTGAGGAAACCGGCACCAGTGCCCGCGCCTTCGTCGGCGACGGCGACAGGCAATATCTCACTGGCATGTTCCTGGGCGGCAACCGCGTGCTGATTCTGGTCGACACCTCCGCCAGCATGCTGGACGAGACGCTGGTGAACATCATCCGTACCCGCAACATGTCCGAAGATAGCCGCCGAGGTGCGGAGAAATGGCAGCGCGCGGTGCGCACGGTGGAGTGGATCGGCAGCCAGCTGCCCGTGGCCAGCCAGTATCAGATCTACGGTTTCAGCAATGAATACAAATCGGCGCTGGCCGGCACCGAGGGCACCTGGCTCGAAGTCGCGGACCGCGACGAACTCAACCGCAGCATCGAAGGGGTCAAAGATTTTCTTCCGGAGCAGGGCACCAATCTCGCCAATGTCTTCCTGGCCGCTGCCCAGTTGTCACCACCGCCGGACAACATTTATTTGATCACGGACGGGCTTCCGACGCTCTCCAATGACCAGTCGTCGGAGACGCTGATCACGCCCGCCAAAAGGCTTGAACTTTTCGAGGAGGCGGTAGAGTATCTTCCTCAACGCACCCCGGTGAACATCATCCTTCTGCCCCTTGAGGGCGACCCCAGTGCCACGGCGGCATACTGGCAGTTGGCACAGATCACCAGGGGCTCGTTCCTGAGTCCAGCGCGAGACTGGCCATAATGCGTAGACGAACAGACGATTCAGCAGAATCCTCCGCCATGTCGTTTCTCGACGTGATCTCCTGTGGCTTCGGGGCCATGATCCTGTTGCTGCTGATTACCGATGCCTCGCCAACCGTCACCGTGGAATCCTCCGTCGTGCAGCAGGAGTTGCCGATCACCGACCTGCAGCAGCAACTCTTCCAGATTCGTGGCGAGACCCAGGTGGTCAATCGCGATCTCAACGCCAAGCGTGAACAGCTCTCGGCCTTTCAGGACCGCATCGCCAATCTGCGTCGCGAACTCTCCGCCATTCAGGGACAGTTCAACGCCTCCGACAGCATCGCCGAGGAGCGCATTCAGGAGGCTGAGCAGCTGGCCTCCGCCAAGCAGTCGCTGACCGACGAGATGCAACGTCTGATGGGCGTGGATACCACCCGCAAGAACAATCTGGTGGGCGGTATTCCGGTGGACAGCGAGTACATCATCTTCGTGATCGACACCTCGGGGAGTATGTTTCAGAACGCCTGGCCCAAGCTGTTGGATGTCGTCGTCGATACGCTGGACGTCTACCCGGAAGTGAAGGGCATCCAGATCATGAACGACATGGGCGACTATATGTTTGACTCGTTTCGTGGGCAGTGGATTCCCGACACGCCCGCGCGTCGCCAGACCATCATCAGCACGTTGCGCAACTGGAGCCCGTTCAGCAACAGCAGCCCGGTGGAAGGCGTGACGGCGGCGATCAACACCTATTACTCCCCGGACAAGAAGATCAGCATTTATGTGATGGGCGACGACTTCCAGCCCGGCGGCTCCATCACCAATGTGATCGAGACCATCGATCGTCTCAATGCCAAGGATGAGAATGGCAACCCGATGGTGCGTATACATGGCGTCGGTTTCCCGGTCATCTTCGCACTGGAGCCGCGCTATCATCAGAGCGCGTATCGTTATGCCAACCTGATGCGCGAGCTGACCCAGCGCAACGGTGGCACCTTTGTTGGATTGAACAGTTTCGAGTGAACTGAAAGAGAGCGAGCTAAAAGAGAGAGAGCTAAAACAATAACAAAAGCAGCAGCTGGAAACCTGATAGGATCGGTTGCTACAGATCGTCGGAGAAACGCAGTGAGTGTTCTGAACAGCCTGAAGAAGCTTGGTCCCCTGTGCGTGGCGCTGCTGCTCAGTGCCTGCGGCGCCAATTCGGTGGTGGTGGAGGGGAGTTATCCTTCGCCCAACGTGCGCCCCATTCCGCTGACGCTGGGCGTCTATTTCGATGCCGACCTGCAGAACTTCAGTTACACCGAATACACCGAGACCGGCAAGGAAGAATATGTCGTGGCGAGCGGTCAGACGCATATGCAACTGTTCAACTCCGTGCTGCCCTCTATGTTTGCCAATGTCGTGGTGCTCGACAGTCTTGAGGCCGCGCCTGGTGCGCAGGTCGACGTGGTATTCGCGCCGAGCATTGAAGAGTTTCAGCTGGCACTTCCGCAGAAGACCCGGCTGGACGCCTACGAGGTGTGGGTGAAGTACAACATGCGCTTGCTGGCTCCTGATGGCGCCTATATTGCCGATTGGGTCGTCACCTCCTATGGCAAGACGCCCACCGAATCGCTGCGCTCGGTAGAGGCCGGGATCAATGACGCGACGGTCGGCGCCTTGCGCGACCTGGCGTCGAATTTTACGCTCACCTTCAGGTCTGTGCCGGAAGTGAGTGAGTGGCTGGAGACCAAAGGGGCTGGTAACTGAGCTATTGTAAGTGAAGCGTCCTAACTGAGGCGTAAGCAGGGGCTGGATATGATGTCCGCGAGTCTTGCCAGAATAATAACAACCAAGACAGATCTGTTTCGTCAGTGCTGCCTGCCGCTGCTTTTGCTGGTGCTGTCACTGTTCATGTCGGCCTGCACCACCACCACGGTGGACGAGTTCCGGCAGGGCGAGACGGGCATTGAGGCGCATCAGTCCATCGTAATCCTCGGTCGGCGGCAGGGCAGCACTTATGAGACGCGAGAGGAGTTTGTCACCTGCGTTGGTGAGCGTGTGGCACGTGGCACAGAGGCCATTCGTGTGATTCCCGAGAAAGAATTCATCGACTCGCTGTTCCCCTGGTTCGAGCCGCGCACCGCGCCGCTGCGCACCAGTGATCTGCAGGTGTTGATGGAGGAGCCTTTGGTGGCACAGAAGATCACCGAGTACGGCATCCGCTATATCGTCTGGGTCGACGGGCAGACCGAGACCAGCAATCGCATGGGCTCCATCTCCTGCGCCGTGGGTCCGGGTGGCGGTGGCTGCTTCGGCTTCGGTTCGTGGGAAGACGATTCGAATTTTGATGCGCGGGTCTGGGACGTCTCGTCCTTCGCGTCCGTGGGTACCATCAGTACCGATTCCACGGGGCAATCCTATGTGCCAGCGGTCGTGGTGCCCATTCCATTGATTGCCCGTGTCGAGGCGAATGCCTGTAGTAGTCTTGCCGCGCAGTTGCAGCAGTTCGTCAATGGCGGTTGATAGGAAAGTTTGTCGATGAGAATCATGAATCACACTCCGCAAAGAATCGCCCTCGTCGGCTTGCTGCTGACGGGCTCGCTCCTGCTCACCTCCTGCGCCGTGAACCCGGCCACCGGGCAGGGCAATATCGTGATGATGTCGGAGAAGCGCGAGCTGGAGATCGGCAAGGAAGAGCATGACAAGGTCATGCAGAGCAGCGCCGTCATGACCGACGAAGAGCTCACCAGCTATGTCAACGAAGTCGGCCAGCGTCTCGCCGCCGTCAGCCATCGCAGCGATCTCACCTATACCTTCACCGTCATCGACAGCCCCGAGATCAACGCCTTCGCGCTGCCCGGTGGGTATGTCTACGTCAACCGTGGCCTGCTCGCCTACCTGAACACAGAGGCCGAACTCGCCGCCGTGCTCGGCCATGAGATTGGCCATATCACCGCCCGACATGCCGTGCAGCAGCAGTCCAGCGGCAAACTGGCCAGCATCGCTGCTGGCGTGGGCGGCATCGTCGCCGCCGTGGCGACAGGCAGTGGCTACATCGGCTCGCAGATTATGGACGTGGGTTCGCTGTGGGCGCAGGCCGGGCTGAGTGGCTTCGGCCGCGAGCACGAGCTGGAGGCCGATAGCCTCGGCGCGGAATATCTGCTCAAGGCAGGATATGACCCGCAGGCCGTGATCAGCGTCGTCACCGTGCTCAAGAATCAGGAAGATTTCAACACCAAGGTCGCCAACCAGCAGCCGAGCTACCACGGCCTGTTCGCCACGCACCCGCGCAACGACACCCGTCTGCAGGAGGCCGTTGCCAGCGTCGGCGCGTTGCCTGCCACTGAAGCCACACTGGTCGACAACCAGAAATTCCGCGAGAAGATGGACGGCCTCATCGTCGGCGAAAGCCAGGCGCTCACCGGCAGCGAGGCCCGCAACCGCTACTATCAGGAACTGCTGGGCTACACGATGGTGTTCCCCGACGGCTGGACCATCGCGGAAACTCCCACCACCGTCTCTGCCGCTGGCGCCGAAGGTGACGCCGGGCTGCGTGTGGAAGTGCAGCGCATGCAGGAGAGCATCGAACCGCGCCTGTTCATCCGCGACAAGCTCGGCATCGCCAACCTGCAGAAGACCGAAGACCTCGGCCAGTTCCGCCTGATCGGCTACACGGGCGTCGCGAACACCAACGGCACGGCGCAGCGCGTCGCGGTCATCTACATGGGCCCGCGCGTCTTCATTTTCACCGGCGATATCAAGGACGCCACGAAACAGGACGAGCTGGACGAACAGCTGCTGGCGTCCATCCGTACCTTCCGCGCCATCCAGAACAACGAGCGCTTCTCGGGCAACGAAAGCAAGATCCGCTACGTACAAGTCGGCGAGGACTTCAGCTTCCCCGCGCTGGCGCGCATGAGCCCGATCGCCAACTACCCCGAAGAAACCCTGCGCCTGCTCAACGGCTACTACCCCACCGGCGACCCCAAGCCGGGCGAGTGGATCAAGATCGTCGAATAACCTGATGATAGAGCAGTCCAATTTGAGCGACAGCGAATCCTTTGCGGTGATAATGGCCACGAGAATTCCATTCGTGAAAGTTGGCGAAGAGGAGCGGGAAATTCCGTTGGAGAATTACATACGCATAAGGCATCGGATGGGCAGTGTTACGCTTAGAGAGAATTGATTTTCTGTTGAGTGAAAGACGGCTTGGCAAATCAATTGCCCTCCCGTCTCGTTTCGATTATCAGCTCCACAAGTCTGGATGCTGGCTCACCCTGCCAAGCGTCGAACAACTCGAAATAGCCCACTGGCCATTGATTCTGTAAACCAACTTCACGTTTGACCAATTCGGCCAGATATTTGGACAGCGGCAAATTGGCCTGGCTGGCCTTCATTCGTATTTGCGCTTCCACGTTGTCAGGCACATAAAAATGCAGCGTTGACATGGATTATTTCCCCACAGTAAGGCCTTTTGTGCTGAAAGTAGGCGCGACCTAAATATCTGTCAAGGACACTAGTGTCCGGTTGATAGTTTAACAAATTCAATTGGTTGCTGTTGCCATCGTGTTCGGCTCTGTCGCCAACGTCTAAAAATGCCTTGTTTAATGATCAAGGGGACGGAACTCCTGGGTACCACCGTCCCGCACTGAACCCCAGCATCCGCCCACGCAACATCGCCCCCACCGCCAGATCATAGTCCATCTTCTCCCCTTCCCAGCGCGTCACCGCCGTGCGGGAGTCAATCACCAGACCAATTCCGTCATGCTCTCGCTCGATGGCCAGGGTTTCACTCGCCATGTCCTCAGCCGCTCCAAATTGCGGAGCAAGGTCTGCGGGCAACGCGCCACCAGCCGGGGTCAAAAACTCGAACTGCTGCTCACCGCGTTTCACAATCTCGTAACCTTCCTGATGCAACAGACGATGGTGATGTCGACAGAGCAGTACAAGATTGTCGAGCCTCGTCTCGCCGCCATCGCACCAGTGCTGCACATGATGTGCGTCCACGTAGCGGGATTCGCAGCAACCTGGAAAGCGGCAACCACGATCGCGGATATGGAGAGCACGTCGGATTGAGGGCGGAATCGCGCGAGTCTTGCGGCCAACATTCAGCACATTGCCTTTGGAGTCCTCCAGCACTGGGACCAACGAAGCGTCGCAGCACA
>JAUSMU010000430.1 GCA_030645995.1 Gammaproteobacteria bacterium
GCCCCGGCCGCGAAGAAAGAGGCACTGAACGTGAAACACGAGGAAGACCCGATGACCACATTAGCCCCCAACCCAAAGGCGAACTTGAGCACCCTGTCCTGGAACTTCGCGATAAGCCTGCTCCCGAAAGCGCCTTCCCTCACCCGACTGATGCGCTCCCTGAGCATCTCCGCCGTTGGCATCGCACTGTTCCTGGTACTGTGGCAAGGCACCGCCAGCAATATCAACACCTCACTCGGGCAGTTCCCCGGCCCGATGCAGGTGTGGGCGCAGATGCAGAACCTCGTGGATGAATATCAGCGCGAACAGGAGCGGCGCACGGAGTTCTACACGCGCCAGGAGACCCGCAATGCCGAGCTCCTGGCCGAGGACGCTAATGCCGAGATCCGGGTGCGCCCCTACACCGGGCGCCCCACCTTCATCGATCAAATCCAGACCAGCCTGATGACCGTGGCGTTCGGGTTCACTATCGCCATGTTCATCGCGATTCCACTCGGTATCGTCTGCGGGCTGAGCGAACTTATCTACAGCGCCGTGAACCCCATCATCCAACTGTTCAAGCCGGTGTCGCCGCTGGCCTGGCTGCCGCTGGTGACGATGGTGGTCAGCGCGCTGTACGTCTCCGAGAACCCGATGTTCGAGAAGTCGTTCATCACCTCCGCCATCACCGTCGCCCTGTGCTGCCTGTGGCCCACGGTGATCAACACCACGGTTGGCGTGGCGAGTGTGGACAAGGATCTCATCAACGTCAGCCGCGTGATCTGTCTGCCGACCCACATGCACATTCGCAAGATCGTGCTGCCCTCGGCAATTCCGCTGATCTTTACCGGCATGCGCCTGTCGCTGGCCACTGGCTGGATGGTGCTGATCGCCGCCGAAATGCTGGCGCAGAACCCTGGGCTCGGCAAGTTCATCTGGGATGAATTCCAGAATGGCAGTTCCGATTCGCTGGGTCGCATCATGGTGGCTGTAATTGTGATCGGCCTGATCGGCTTCGCGCTCGACTGGCTGATGCTGGCGCTGCAGAGGCGCGTTAGCTGGGATAAGAACAGCGTGCTGCGGTAAGCACCCGCTCCCACAGTAGAACAGCAACACAGCAAGCGGTAGCCGTCAAAAATCAGGAGAGTAATAAATGCAAAGTTATCTGGAAATCAGCAAGGTCGGCATTGAGTTCAATACCGAAAGCGGCAATTTCCGCGCGCTGCAGAATATCAACCTGAAAGTGGACAAGGGCGAGTTCATCTCCCTCATCGGCCACTCCGGCTGCGGCAAATCCACCGTGCTCAATATTCTTGCGGGACTCTACCAGGCCACCGAAGGCGGCGTGATTCTCGAAGGCAAGGAAGTCAACTCGCCGAGCCCCGACCGCGCCGTGGTGTTTCAGAACCATGCGCTGCTGCCGTGGCTGACGGTGTACGAGAACGTCGAGCTGGGCGTGAAGCAGGTCTTCAAGGGTAAAAAATCCAAGGCCGAGATGGTGGAGTGGATCGAGCACAACCTGGAGCTGGTGCACATCACACACGCCAGACACAAGCGCCCGCACGAGATCTCCGGCGGCATGAAGCAGCGCGTCGGTATCGCCCGCGGCCTGTCCATGCAGCCCAAAGTCTTGCTGATGGACGAACCCTTCGGTGCGCTGGACGCACTGACCCGCGCACATCTGCAGGACTCCCTGATGGAGATTCATGCCGAGCTGGGCACCACCGTGGTGATGATTACACACGACGTCGACGAGGCCGTGTTGCTGTCGGATCGCATCGTGATGATGAGCAACGGTCCTGCGGCCACCATTGGCGAGATACTGCCCATCACGCTGCCACGCCCGCGTAATCGTCTGGCCCTGGCGGACGATCCCGACTTCGTCCACGCCCGCCAGCAGGTGCTCAAATTCCTCTACGACAAACACAAATTTCCCGGAGCGAAAGCAGCATGAAAGCCAAGAAAATTGTTGTCGTCGGCAACGGCATGGTCGGTCACTACTACGTGGAACAACTGGCCAAACAGAACGCCGGGCACGACATTACTGTCATCGGCGCCGAACCACGCCCCGCCTACGACAGGGTGCACCTGTCCGAAGTCTTCAGCGGCAAGAATCCGGAAGACCTGGCCCTGACCACTCGGGAACATTACAAAGACATCGGCGTCCACGCCCACTTCGGTGACGCCGTGGCCCGCATCGATCGAAAAGCCAAGGAAGTGATTACCGATCTCGGTCGGCGCTTCGCTTATGACAAACTCGTGCTCGCAACCGGCTCCTATCCCTTCGTGCCGCCAGTGCCCGGCTCGGATCAAGCAGGCTGCCTCACCTACCGCACCATCGACGATCTCGGCGCCATTCGCGCACATGCCAGGGACGGCAAAGTCGGCGTGGTGATCGGGGGCGGTCTGCTCGGCCTGGAATGTGCGAACGCCCTCAAGAGTCTCGGCTTGGAAACCCACGTGGTGGAATTCGCCCCTGGCCTGATGGGTGTGCAGCTCGACAATGGCGGCAGCGTGATGTTGAGGCAGATGATCGAAGAACTCGACGTGCAGGTGCACACCAGCAAGGCCACGCAGAAGATTGTCCCCGGCAACGAGCGCCGCTTGCGTATGGAGTTTGCGGACGGCAGCGCGCTGGAGACCGACATGATCGTGTTCTCCGCCGGCATCCGTCCCTACGACCAGCTGGCGAAAGCTGCCGACATCACCGTGGGAGAGCGCGGCGGTATCGTCATCGACTATCACTGCCGCACCAGCGACTCGGATATTTTCGCCATCGGCGAGTGTGCGCTGTTCGGCGGCCGCATCTACGGACTCGTCGCGCCCGGCTACCGCATGGCCGACGCCGCGCTGAGCCAGCTCACCGACACGCCTGTGCCTTTCCAGGGCGCGGACATGAGCACCAAATTGAAGCTGCTGGGCATCGACGTGGGCTCCATCGGTGACTCCCACGGCAAGTCGTTGCATAACGGTCAACCTCCGGCCGCTTTCCTCTACTCGAATGATCGCGAACGCGTCTACAAGAAGATTGTCGTGAGTGCCGATGGCAAGAAACTGCTGGGCGCCGTGCTGGTCGGTGATTGCAGCGACTACGACACCCTGCTGCAGTTCTTCCTCAACGATATGGAGCTGCCAGCGAATCCCGAGGGCATCATCCTGCCTGCAGACAACGGCGCCACGCCACTGCTCGCGGGCATGTCACTGCCGGCGACGGCGACGATCTGCTCCTGTCTGAATGTGACCAAGGGCGCCATCGTCGCCGCCATTGATGGGGGCTGCTGTTCGGTTGCCGACGTGAAGGCTACTACCAAGGCGAGCACCGGTTGTGGCGGTTGCGCGGCACTCTTGAAATCGACCGTCAACGAAGAACTCGCTGCACGTGGTGCCGAGATCAACAACTACGTCTGCGAACATTTCGCGTATTCACGTCAGGAAATGTTCCACCTCATCAAAGTCGGCTCGCTCAAGAGCTTCGACGAGGTGCTGCACAAACATGGCAATGGGCGCGGCTGCGATGTCTGCAAACCCGCGGTGGCATCAATCCTCGCCTCGCTCTTCAACGACTACGTGCTGAAGAAAGAACACGCGAGTCTGCAGGACACCAATGACACCTTCCTCGCCAACATGCAGAAGGACGGCACCTACTCCATCGTGCCGCGCATCGCGGGCGGCGAGATTACTGCCGAGAAACTGATCGTCATCGGCGAGGTCGCGAAGAAATACAAGCTCTACACCAAGATCACCGGCGGCCAGCGCATCGACCTGTTCGGGGCGCGCATCAATCAGTTGCCGGAGATCTGGAGCGAGCTGGTGGCGGCTGGATTCGAGACCGGCCACGCCTATGGCAAGGCGCTGCGCACCGTGAAATCCTGTGTCGGCAGCACCTGGTGCCGTTACGGCGTGCAGGACAGCGTGAGCATGGCGATCCTGATCGAGAACCGTTACAAGGGTGTGCGCTCACCGCACAAGTTGAAGTCTGCGGTGTCCGGCTGCACCCGTGAGTGTGCCGAGGCACAGTCGAAAGACTTCGGCGTCATCGCGACGGAAAACGGCTGGAATCTCTACGTGTGCGGCAACGGCGGCATGAAACCGCGCCACGCCGACCTCTTTGCCACCGACCTCGACGACGCGACGCTGATCCAATACATCGATCGCTTTTTGATGTTCTATATCCGCACGGCAGACAGGCTGCAACGCACGTCCGTATGGATGAACAATCTCGAAGGCGGGCTCGATTATCTGCGCGAAGTAATCATCGAGGACAAGCTCGGCATTGCCGCAGAACTGGAGGCCCAGATGGCCTTGCTGCTCGACACCTATCAGTGCGAGTGGAAGACCACCATCGAGGACCCGGAGAAGCTCCAGCGCTTCCGCCAGTTCGTCAACAGCACCGAGGAAGACGCCCATGTGGTGTTTGTGCAGGAACGCGGCCAGCCGCGCCCGGCGAAGGACAACGAGCGCGCCGCGCTCGCGTAGGAGCCAGCCCTGTGGGAGCGGACCTGTCCGCGATAGGATTTGCAAATATGTCAACGTACATCGCGGACAGGTCCGCTCCCACAGGGTCATCAAATAGAGAGGAAGCCACATGGGCACCGCACTACATAAACAATTCAATCACGAACCAATAGCCGTTTTCAGCAAAGCCAATCTGCTGGAAAACTCCGGAGTCTGCGCGCTGATCAATGGCGTGCAGGTCGCCGTATTCTATCTGCCGACGGAGACGCCGCCGCTCTATGCCATCGACAACTACGACCCCATCGGCGGAGCGAACGTACTCTCCCGTGGTATAGTCGGCGACATCAACGGCGAGCTGGTGGTGGCCTCGCCGCTCTACAAGCAGCACTTCAGTTTGCACAGCGGCCGCTGCCTGGAAGATGACAGCGTGCAGGTGTCGGTCTACCAGGCGCGCCTGGAGGGCGATGCCGTGATTGTGATGCTGCAGAAAGCGCAATCACAGAAGCAGAACATTGTTCAGGACATCGCATGATTGCAGAAGACTCTGGCAGCAGGCAGACCACCTGCCCGTATTGCGGCGTAGGGTGCGGCGTACAGGCTCAGACTGCGTTCGGGGTGATCGAATCGGTGCAGGGTGCGACTACGCATCCGGCCAACTTCGGCAGGCTCTGTGTCAAGGGTTCCGCGCTGCATGAAACAATGGGGGAGCAGGGGCGCCTGTTGCACCCGCGTATCGCTGGCGTGCGCACCGACTGGAACAGCGCGCTCGATCATGTCGCCGCCAGTCTCAGGAAAATCATTCGCAAACATGGCCCCGATGCCGTGGCGTTTTATCTCTCCGGCCAACTGCTGACAGAAGACTATTACGTCGCCAACAAACTCATGAAAGGCTTCATCGGCAGCGCCAACGTCGACACCAATTCGCGCCTGTGCATGGCGTCCGCTGTGGCCGGTTACAAACGCGCCTTCGGTGCCGACGCCGTGCCCTGCAATTACGAAGACCTGGAGTGCTGCGACCTGCTGGTGATGGTCGGCTCCAATGCCGCCTGGACGCATCCCATTCTCTATCAACGCATCGTCGCCGCGAAGGCCGCGCGCCCCGGCATGCGTGTCGTGGTCATCGATCCGCGCCGCACGGCTACCTGCGACATTGCCGACTTGCATCTGGCCTTGCGCCCCGGCGCCGACGCCTTCGTGTTCGCGGGCCTGCTGCAGTATCTGACACAACGCCACGCGCTGGACCGCGACTACATCGACAACCGCACCGAAGGCTTCGACGCGGCATTGGCTGCCTGCGAAGACTTCGATATTGAGACCACCGCTGAGCGCAGCGGCCTCGACAGCGGCGCCCTCGAACAGTTCTATCTGTGGTTTGCCCGCACCGAGAAGACCGTGACGTTCTATTCGCAGGGCATCAATCAATCCGCCACCGGCACCGATAAGTGCAACGCCATCATCAATTGTCATCTGGCCACCGGTCGTCTTGGCAAGCCGGGCATGGGCCCCTTCTCCATCACCGGTCAGCCCAACGCCATGGGTGGCCGCGAGGTCGGCGGGCTTGCCAATCAGCTCGCCGCGCACATGGATTTCACACCGGAGAATGTGGAGCGCGTGGCACGTTTCTGGAAAGCAGAAAAGATGGCGACACAGCCGGGGCTCAAGGCCGTCGACCTGTTTGCTGCCATCGAGAGCGGCAAGATCAAGGCGGTTTGGATCATGGCCACCAATCCGGTAGTCAGCCTTCCGGAATCAGAGCGTGTGCGTGCCGCGCTGCTGCAATGCGAACTGGTGATCGTCTCCGACTGCATCGAGAACACCGACACCACGGCCTGCGCCGATGTGCTGCTGCCCGCCACCGGCTGGGGCGAGAAGGATGGCACCGTCACCAATTCCGAGCGCCGCATCTCGCGGCAACGCACACTGCTGGCCCCCGCTGGCGAGGCGCGGCACGACTGGTGGATCATCAACGAAGTGGCGAAACGCCTGGGCTTCGCCACTGCATTCCGCTATGACTCTGCTGCCGACATCTTTCAGGAACACGCGGCACTTTCTGCATTCGAGAACGCGGGCACGCGAGCCTTTGACATCGGCGCTCTCGCTGACCTCGACAAGGCTGCCTACGACGCGATGACACCAGTGCAGTGGCCAGTGAACAGTGCCAACCCAATCGGCACCGCACGTCTGTTCAGCGACGGCAAATTCTTCACGCCCTCGGGACGCGCCCGCTTCGTCACGCTGACGCCAGAACTCCCGCAAGCTGCACCGACTTTCCAGACGCCCTTCCTGCTCAACACCGGCCGCCTGCGCGACCAGTGGCATACCATGACCCGCACCGGCCGCGCGCCACGTCTGCTCGCCCACACCGGCGCGCCCTTCGTGGCGATGAACCCGCGCGACGCCATGAGCAAGGGCATCCGCGAGGGCGACCTGGTGCGCCTGCACAACATTGACAGCCACGGCGACAGACAGGAACTGCTGTTGCAGGCCAGCATTGACAGTGGCTTGCGCGATGGCGATGTCTTTGTGCCGATCCACTGGAACGACCAATTCGCGGCCAACAGCCGCATCAGTCGGCTGATCGCGCCGCGTACCGATCCGATCTCCGGACAACCGGAAAGCAAATATGCCCCAGTTGGCCTGCAGGGCATAAAAGTACAGCGCTGGGTTGCTCTCATCAGCCGCGAGCCGGTGCCCGTCGGGCCGTTCGATTTCTGGGTGAAGACACCGGTGACCGATGGCTGGTACACCCTGCTGGCCGACACCACGATCCCGACGAAGGAATCAGAAGAAGCCTGGCAGGCGTGGACGAGTGGTCTGCAGGCAGAGCTGCCGACAGGGCTGGAAAAAATCGAACTGTCGAACACCGTGTCGGGGGACTATCGCGCCCTGCTGTGTCGCGACCAGCACATCGAGATCGCGCTGTTCGCCGGACGCGAGCGCGGCTTGCTCCCGGACATCCAATGGCTGCAGTCACTGCTCAATCACAAGGTGGACTCGCAGTCCTGGCGCCTACTCGCCCGACAGGAGATCGCGGCGGTCAGCGCCAACCGCGTGATCTGCAGCTGCTTCCGCGTGACGGAGCAGCAGATCAACGGCGCCATCGCCACGGGCGCGTGCAGTGCCGCAGATCTCGGCCGCCTGCTGCGCTGCGGAACCAACTGCGGGTCGTGTATTCCTGAGTTGAAGCAACTGGTGGCGCGCTCATCCCCAACGTAACACCCGTGGTTTACCAATCCCACTCCCTCATCCTTGTGGCTGTAACCGTTAATTGGAGTTAATAATTCTAAAGTTACTTGAAAATGCGCAAGAGACAGAAAATTCATCTCCTTTCCAGAAAGAAAATGCAAAAACGTCTAAGTCTTTTTCTAGGATATCTGCAGAAACTATCAGAAAATGCACCTGACGATTTATCTCAATAACCTCATCAAAAGTAAACGTGAATGTTAGAGGACTCCTGCTCATGTAATGGTATTTAATGAAACGATCTTCTACCATGGCGGCCATTGCAGAGCCAAGGCCACGATTTTCTCGAAATTCCAAATCACGCAAGAAGACCTCGCTACTCATTTCCGCTGTTAGTGCGGGCACATCGTTTTCGAACCTGTTATCACGTAGCAGATACAGACCGTGGACATAGCGTGAACTCACCATGCCAATAGTTCTGAATAGCTGCTCCATTACCATGTCACCGCCAATATCAACAGTAACCACATCAATTGGATTTCTCACAACTGTGCCATTGGGACTCACCCAAGGAATACTTCTCCACGGAACACTGAAGGAATTTTTCAACAGCAAATTTGCCATGACGTTTGCGGAGGTGTCACTCCCTCTTGGCATTTCTACATTCAATGCAGCAAGAATTTCAGTACAGAGTTCCTGTCTTCCTGCATCGAAAAAGCTTAATGAGTAGAAATTGGTTGGCCGACCCCGGTTAAAGTCCCGCAGAGGGAGAGAGACTTTATTTTCCGGCTCAATCAAATCCAGCTTGTCTACCAAACTGCTCTGTGGCGGATTATCCGCAGAATGGCTCGCAGCCGCGACGCCAAGACTGATCGCGATCAAAATACTGACTACTGACTTCATTAAACTCACCTCGCACTATTTAATTTAAAGTTACTTGAAAATGTACAAGAGACCGAAAGTTCATCTTTATTCGATAGAGAAAATGCAAAGACGTCTAAATCTTTTTCTCTTATGTCGGCAGTCACACTAAGAAAATGTACCTCGCCATTTATCTCTACAACCTCAGTAAAAGTGGGTCGGAATGAGAGAGGACGTCCGCTAAGATAATTGTATTTAGTAAAACGGTCCTCTACTATGTAGCTCATTGCAGAGCTAAGACCGCGATCTTCGCCAAATTCCAAATCCCGCAAGAGCAACTCCTTGCTCATATCCGACGTTAGTGCAGACACATCGTTTTCGAACCTATTGTCACGCAGCAGATATAGACGGTGTATCAGTAGTGTCCGGCAATTTAATTGAATAAATTCAATTGGTTAATGTTTTCCGATATGCCGGTTTGCTTTTCGTAATCTATAAGCAATTGATTCAGTGGCGTTTTTTCGAAAAGTGTCAGGCTCAAAATTTGTAGAATTG
>JAUSMU010000432.1 GCA_030645995.1 Gammaproteobacteria bacterium
CAGGGATCAGAAAAAAGGGCTTGGCATCGGCGTTGATTTCTATATAATTCGCCACCTCAACGCGCCCGTAGCTCAGCTGGATAGAGTACTTGGCTACGAACTAAGGGGTCGCATGTTCGAATCATGCCGGGCGCACCATACATTTGAGATGCAAAATCAAGCAGTTATCTAGCGATCTAGATAGCTGCTTTTTTGTTTCTGCACTGCCTGTGTAGTGGAGAACGTAGGGACTGATTCCAGTCTGCACAACGCCTCCGCATACGGTGATAAATGCTCCGGTGCAAGGTGAGCATAGCGCTGCACCATGCGTATATCCGACCATCCCCCAAGCTCTTGTAAAACATGCATCGGCGTGCCGTTTTGAACGTGCCAACTAGCCCACGTGTGACGCAAATCATGCCAGCGAAAATTCTCGATCCCCGCCGCAATTAACGCGTTGCGCCAAGCCTTGGTGTTGCACTTCAAAATGTTGTTTCCCCGGTAGGTAAAACAATACTTTTTATGCTTGCCGACTTGAGCGCGAAGCAGCACAACCGCCTCCCGATTCAACGGCACACCTATGGGCATCTCAGTCTTGGATTGATCCGGGTGAATCCATGCCACCCGGCGCTCCAAATCCACCTCAGTCCACTGCAGGCCAACAACGTTTGCTTGTCGAAGGCCCGTTGCCAGTGAGAAGCGACAGGTGTTCTTCAAGTGCTCAGGTAAACACTCAACGAGCCTGTCAGCCTCCTGCCGTGTCAGCCACCGTATACGCTTACGGGCCTGACGCAGCATCCTGATATGGGGAGCACGATCTATCCATTCCCAATGTTTGACCGCCGTGTTGAGGACGACCCGGAGCACTTCCAACAGACGATTGACCGTTGCCGGTTTCACGCCTGTACTGCTTTTCCACTCCGTAATGCGATCGACCACATCCCGCGTGATCTCGTCCAGATGCAGATTCCCAACAAACTTGTCGAGTTGCCGCGCCTGCGCCAAATCCTCTTGCACGGTCTTTCGGGAGGTCTCCCTTGCCCAGCGGACAAGGGCTTCCTTCCACGTTCTTCGTGGCTTGTCACCCAACTGGATGATGCGCCACATCTGGACCTTGAGCTTATCTTCATACTCTTGAGCCAGCTTTCGATCTACCGTTTTAGTAGAGCGTTGTATTCGCTTTCCGTCAGGTGCTGTGAAATCACACCACCAGAACTGCGAATTGGGTCGTTTGTGCAACATAGTGAATCTCCTATATGTTGGACTTGCGACCTTGGTCGGCCGTAAGAGTACTGAGATCGCAGATAGGAGACAAGGTCAGCCTTGAGGAACACCCAGCGCCGCCCGAGCTTGGCCGCAGGGATATCGCCCGCCTTAGCCTTGGCCCGCAGGGTTTGCCAGTGCACCAGCAGGAAGGTGGCAGCCGCGTGAAGATCGAGGGTTTCATGCTCAATAATCTCCATCGCTCTGCTTCCTGTATTCGTCGGCCACGGCCTTGTCCGCAGGGTGAATCCCTCCATTCAAAGGCTTGTTCTTGCCAGTGTTGTAGAAACGTCGCTTCTCACTGACCTTGTTGGACACATAGTTTTTGAAGTCCACGCCCGTGCGCTCTGAAGATCCGTTGTGGAAATCCTGAGCCGCTTGCAGGAACGCGGGAAACGCTTCTTCCGCGTGCAGGTAACCTTCACGGGCCATGAAGGAGGTCAGAGGACTCAAACCATTGATAAAGAGTGTCCGGTCCGAAGGGGTGCGACTGCGCTCGAAGTTCACCCGCTCAAGGTGCTCAAAGCCAGTCCAGCTCACGCCCTGCAATGCCTGCCACAGCGAGGACAGAGGCCATCTGGACTGTGTCTTATCAGAAAGGCTGGGGACTGTATGGCGCAACCAATCATGCACGGAGTAACGCCACAGGCCCGCCAGCGACTGGCTGAGGTCGAAGTAACTCACAACCCCCAAATCTCGCAGCACATCGCGCCGGTATTGAAATTCCATGCGCCAGACCGTGGACACACCATCCCAGCCTTTCTGACGCCAAAGCTCTTGAATGTAGGGGCGGGGGTTCTTCTTGAGTTCCAGGTTCTTGTTGTAAAGACGGGCCGAGATAGTGCCCCCTGGCGCAATGGAGAAGCCAGAGAACTGGCGATCATCGGTATGCTGAGCGAAGGTGCGGGCCTTGGTGACAAACTCGGGAATCTGAATCTGATCGATGGGATACGTGGTGACGAAATCCACGCAAAGATCGGCGCGGCTGACATTCGGAACCTCAGAGAGCACTCCTATCTCTCCGATAACCGACGACAGCTCCCGCACTACATCATCCACCACGCGGGTAGTGAGAAGCTCACTGGCGATGCGACAGTAAGCCATCGGGGTGTGCTTTGCTCCTTGCTTCGCCAGCTCGATTCGAAACCAGCCATCACTCAGGATAAAGGCGAAGGGGTGTCGCCCGTTGCCACTGAGTTCAAACAGGTGATCCTTCACGTCAAACTGAGCAAGAGCGCTGGTGGAGGTAATGGGGGACTGCGCCATCTCTTTGAGCTTAGTCAGTTTGATGGCACTGGAGTCAGTCAACTCACCCCGAAAGGTCAGATAAAGACTGTCAATCGCTGCACGTAGAATGAGACAAGACCCATCCTGAATGCTAGTAGAGGGTACTGTGTTACTAGATTGCGTACCCTGATCAAGACCTGCCAACGAGCTGGCAAGCCCACGCGGAGCGTGGCCATGTCCATCTCGTCGGCTATTTTTTGAGTTGTTACAAGTATCTGAATGCATCGCATCCTCCGGCTTATTGAGGGCGGTGTCTATCCGCCAATTAAGACGGTTCAGATACTATGCATGGGGTGGGGTGCTGCGAAGGACGTCAAATTTGATTTTGACGTCTGGTTCTCCGTCTGTACTTGTTCAGGAGGCTCCGCAGGCTTTCCGGGTCTTCGACACCAAAGTCATAGCCATACACGCCAAGCTCTTCGCAAATGGTCATCAACTTGTCTCGCGATAATTCGTACAGCAAGCCCTCGTCATCAAGAATGGCGAAAACAAACATCAACATCTTGTGAGAGTACTTCGCTCCAAGAGGTTTAGCCTGAACGGCGTTGGCCAATTTCTTAAGGAATTGGGGATCGCCTTCGACTTGTGCGCGAATCAACCGCTTCTGAAAGTAGGCAATGCCAAACAGTGATGTACGATCAATGCGAACGACCTTACAGAATGCGTCATCATCTCCAGACTTAGCGTCGGCAACCAGATCGCAGAGATTGCGGCCATAGGTCAGTAGTGCAAGATAGTGGTGTACATGCGTGAGTGTGGAGTAGAGAAGAAAATGGAATTTAATATCAAGTTGCGTCTTCTCAGTCGCGTCGATAGCGGAGAGCACTGTAGCTACTTGATCAGGCGAACTAGATTCAAGACTTGGGTAAATTTCGAGATCACGCATCTCGTCAATAACTTTCCGCTGAAGGTCTAGCTTCAACTCTTGTACTTGCTCAGGCGTTGAAGTTTGAATTGCTTGTTGCAGTTGAGACAGTTCTTCGGGTTCAAATAGCGCACGATTGATCAAGCCTCGCATCTTCAACGGGTCTTCATAAAAGGAAGACCAAGGAGGCAGGCCGTCGCGTGTCACCAACGCAATACCTTGGGAGGAGAATTTGATATATCCATTGTCGTTTTCAATATCGGAGATGATGTCCTGAATCATCGGAATGAGGAACTTCATGGAATCGATAACAGATTCGAGGTGTTTGGTATTCATGAGTTAAAGAAAATCATCGGGTATACCTTTCGATAGAAGCGCTTGTCTGATGTCGCTATGGATTTCGGAATATCATTTGGATTAACGCTAACTACCTCGCTCAGGAAAATTGAAGCACATTGATCAGTCCGAACTACGAAGACGCATAACGTCTGAATTCACCGGCCTGCGCGGCTCTAGGCGCAGGTCCGGTGGAATGATGGGTTGGGCGTTAACTGGCAGACCGAAAATGCCATCTGCAACTCTGAGGGCACCTCAATTTCTCCAATTCTGTTTGAACTGATCGTCAAACCATGCTTCGAGTTGTTCAGAAACGGAGAGTGTTGAACGGAACTTCAGAACGGAGTTGTGGTTCTCTTTCACCCAAGAGTGAAAGTCAGAAAAGCTCGGCTGTTCAATGGGAGGTGTCTGTATTCCACGGAGTTTCGCCCACTCGGTGCAGAGATAGCGGATTGCCTTTTCACTTTCTTGTTTAGTCATAGCTGCCCTCGCGCTTTTTCCATACGATTTCTGAGAGTGTCCTCGGCCTTGTTGTAAGGCGCTTCATAGTCTTGAAAATAGCGCTCAGCAAAGGCGATCAACTCACGATTGCGGCCCGTCTTCGCGAGCACCATTGAATATCCGTCCGCTAGCGCCGACGTGGGATGATAGACAAAGGCGGTAGACTTTAGACCGTTTCGGGCTCCCAGGTTATAGTTCGCATTTCTAGCCATTTCTAAATGATATGAATAAGCTGCCTCGAATTCTGGAATGGCGTTTTCGAATTCTTTGCACTTCAGAGAGTTGGTTGCGCTTTTGAGAGCGTCCTTAAAGCGCCTTTGGGCTTCGCAATACGCACGAAACTTAGTGGAATCGTATGGCGCGTGTGGGTTCACTCGATTGATGATCGTTCCGCCGTGCGTCTTCATGACGGCATCTTCAATTTCCAACGCATCTTCTTCGGAAATTCCATCGCGGACAATTTCAACAAGGAATGTCCCATCTGATCTCGTTCCGAGGTACTCAAGCCACTCCGGTGAACGTTCCCGAGTGTGTGCGCGGTCACCCGTGCCCTTTCCAACATAGAAAACCGTTCCATCTTTATCTTTGTGTGTATAGACATAGAACTTACCGGGTTTGCAGTGTTGATCAACTGACGCCCCCTCTCCCATTTCGAAAGAAATGGTTCCCAGAGAGTTTGCTTTGATTGTGATACCACTCATTTACGTTCCCTTTCGTCTTATGCCCAACTCTCTATAAAACCGGCGGCAGCGAAGCTGACGTCAGGTGCGCGTATTTTGCGCACGCCGTTGTTCAGATTGTAATACACATTAGCGCCTCTCACCTTTTGTAGTTTGGTCCGCTGACTTTTTAGCAGTTTCGGTAGTGGCTGGCACTTCCTTTGGGATTTGAGATTGTCCTTGCCCCTGATTTGCGCCTTTGCCCTGACTTTGGTTACTCTGCTCATTTGTCATTTCGTCATCTCTATATATGTAAACACAACTGCCCCGCCCCCAAGACACCATGCACTAAATACAATGTCGTTGTACGCTAAAGTGAGTTGCCGTGATTTTTCGTCAATTTCGATTGTTAGTTTTTCCAGTGAATCGGTGTAGCATTGATAGATATGCTTGGCCGCTGTTTCCTCATCTAAGCTAATTAAATAATCAGCAGTTTTCTTACTTTTAGGCAGTACAGTGTAGTCGCCAATTTTCAATGCCGCTAATGCATGAGCCCAAGAGCACACTACAGCAAGTGCTCCGAATATATATGCAATAAGGCCAAGCCATGATCCTGCATTCCCGGGGTGGAAAATAGCCCCACTCTTTGCACTAGCAATTGCTGTAATGGCGGCAATCACCACGGATGAAAAACTTAAGAGCTTAGAGCATTTGTTCTCCAGATGATCAAATCTCGATTGCTCTTCGTTATATCGATCTCGCAAATATTCTGAGGCTAATTTCATAGTTGGGATTGTGTATAACATTTACATAGTGTGCGCGCGCAGCTAAAACCGTACATGCACGCGTACATGATTATCCAAGAGTATCCCACCGTATTCGTGGAATGCCAACAATGAATATTTCGTGGTCCGAGAGAATGTTCTGAAAACGAACTAATTAGAGATTCGCACAGCTAAGCTGGACTCAATTTAAGATCGGACCAAGATCGCAAGCAATTGATATTTAAATATATATTATCCTGAAAGGTTCAATCTACGAACTAAGGGGTCGCATGTTCGAATCATGCCGGGCGCACCATACTCCCAAAAAAGACAAAAGGTCTGCGAAAGCAGACCTTTTTTTTTGGGAGTATGGTGCGCCCGGCTGATCGAACATGCTGTTCGATTGATTGCGCAGCAATCAAGACAGCCGAAGGCTGCCCGAAGGGTGAGTAATTTGGCTAAGCCAAATTGCGAATCCATCATGCCTGACCCGGCACTTACCCTTTCTTCAATTTCGGTTTCGGCACTGGTAATTCATTGGCGGTCGCCTGAATTAATTTCGAAAGCCAATCCCCGTCCTCCCACAAATCCGCAGTGACAAGAATGTGCGGCTTGGCCTTAGGGTACGGCGAACCTTCAGCAACATCAGAGATCATGGCTCGTGCAGCATTCGTTGGCTTGAGGAACAACTGCTCATCACACACCAATCCAACCGGCTTGCCTGCCAGATACAAACAGTACTCTCCGAACATCCTTTTCGCGCTCACATCTCTCAGGTCTGAAAGCTGGTCAAGCAAGTAGTCGATTGTTGATTGGGATGTCGCCATATTGAACCCGCGAACCTATTCAGGAGGCCTATATTTCTGCGATTCTGGATTGCGCTGCTTCATTTCCTTGATTTGCTGAAAGACTAAACCACTTAAAGGCTTCAGCTTGATCTGGTGCGATGCCAATCCCTTTGTCGTACATAGTGCCCAGACAAAATTGCGCCATATCGTTTTCACCTTCTGCCGCTAACTTGAGCCACGCTTCCGCTTCTAAAGCATCTTTCTCAACACCTTCACCCGTCAAATATGCATAGCCAACGTTGTATTGAGCGATTGTATGACCTTGCTTCGCAGCAAGAAGGAACCAACTGAACGCTATCGCGTGTTCTACCGCTTGTATTGGAGTTCCAACACTGTAATTAAGCCCAATACGATACTGAGCCTCGGCATTACCCATCCCCGCAGCCTTACGGAGCCAGTAATCTGACTTTGCAAAGTCTTGGGTAATACCAGTCTCAGCAAACCTGTTGCCAAGCGCAATTTGTGCGGCTACGTAATTTTGCTCTGCTGCCTTTATGTACCAATACAGGGATTCTTCTAAGTCTTGCTTGGTGCCAAATGCACCAATTGAGTACACGTTGCCTATGGTATTTTGAGCCTCTACATTTCCTAGCTTAGCGGCTTGAAGACAGTAATTTACGCCTTTCGACTCATCCTTTGCTACTCCCGCGCCGTCAACATAAAGCCCAGCAAGTCGAAACAACGCCACTGGGTGTTGATTCTCGGCAGCTAACTCATACCATTTGATTGCGGTTGCTACGTCAGTTGATACGCCAAGCCCATTGGCATACAAATATCCGAGCGCAATTTGTGCATCTGCATTACCCGCATGTGCTTTGCGGCTCATAAGCTTAAAAGCCAACGCATTCCAGCTTTCAGGATACTCACGTCCGAATGCGTACCGACTATGATCCACTGGGCCGTCCAACGCACTATCGTCCGAGTTGCCTTTTCCCTTTTTTGTTAAAAAGTAATATGCGAGCGCGGCTACACAAAGGATAACGACGACGTACTCAGTCATAACAATAGCTCCCCGGTTTGTAGCGCGACGCAGAAAGGTCGCGCTCTTTTACAATGTACTTTTGGGAATACCAGAACCTCAAGCAGAGATAGCTTTTATGGCGGCCATAAAGACAGACGTCCGGCACCAAAGGCGCGAAATTGTTGTGCATGTTATGCGTCTCTACAATTACCTGCAGCGAGAGATACAAGATATTAATATTGCTTCAATTTCGCCCGTCGTTAACAGCGGCGGATTCAAGAAATAGGGCTTGAGTGTCGCCGAGCCTAGGTACGAATTGAAGCACATTTCTATTCTCGGCGGATGCCTGTCTCAATCTCGTCTCTTAAATTGAAAAGCAACCGATCAAGCTCTCAACGATTAAGTCCTGCTAGTTGCCACCACCCTCCGCAGCCTGCTTCGGAAATTTCTTGATCAACCACTTCATAAGTTCAAGCTGATCCACTGACGTCGCTCTCCGAACCTGAATCAACAACTTCTGCAAATCTGGTCTCATCAGCGTCGCATTGGATGCCCCCTCATTGCAGACGGAACAAATCGCTCTCAAATTGGAAGGATCATCGCTTCCGCCAACACTTTTATCTATTACGTGCCCAAGGTGCAGCCTGGTTTTCCTGTTTGGATCATATGGGTGGGGTTCGCCTGCGACCGCCCCGCACATCTGGCAAGTAAAGCCATTCCGATCCAACACATACGCTCTGGTTTCTTTTGAAATTGAGCGCTCAAATGCAGGCTGTGGTTTCGGAGTTTCCAGCAGGTATTGACCCGGCTTTAATTCGCTGCGGTCATTGTGGGTAAGGATCAAGTAGCCTTCTTCGGTGCGGAGTTCACGAATTCGGCGAGCCCACTCCGATTGATTATCAGCGACCACTCGCAACTCGTCGGTATCCATCACGCGACCAATGTTGGCGAGGAAATGGGCTCTAAGTTTGCCGCGTGCCCCGCCCCTTGGTTTCTTTTCTGTTGTCATGACTAAGCCCGTTTCAATTTTGGCTTGGCAGCCGCATTCAACGCCGCCTGAATTTGCAAACCAACGGCACACGCCACAGGAGGCGGAAACGCATTGCCAATCTGCCGATACGCGGCAGTCTTTCTACCACTAAACTGCCAACTATCCGGAAATCCCTGAATACGTGCCGCCATCCTCACAGTCAATCGTGGCATGCCGACAAAATCCCTGGCAGGCGCATCATCCGCTATGCCCATTCCATCGACACCCAGCATAGCCCATGCCTTCTTGGCTCTCGTTGGCCCTAGATCGGGTCCGCCGTGTTTTTTGCTACCGCCTACCAATGTAGGGGCGATTGCACACGCCGTTCTCTCCCAATCCTTGACACCGCGCCAGCCATTGACGGCCATCAGATCAGCAAGAGCCAAACCGACGCTGGGCGGGGCAATTTTGGAGGCAGTTGGCCAATTGAAATACCCCGCTGCGTCTGCCTTCAGAGCCACAAAAACGACTCGCGGCCTGAGCTGCGGCACGCCAAAATCACTCGCGTTAAGCAATCGCCACTCGGCGACGTAACCCAGCTTCTTAAGGTCAGCGACTATCTTTGCTCGATAGTCATCGAATACCGAGTCCAGCAACCCTCGGACGTTTTCAAGCATGACGGCCTGAGGCCTGCATTCGGACACCAACCTGATCGCTTCAGGAAACAAGTCACGCTCGTCGTCTACGCCGAGTTGCTTGCCTGCTTTAGAAAAGGGGGGGCAGGGCACGCCACCGGCAAGCAGTTCAATCCCTCGCCACTTATCCGCAGAGTAATGCCTCAGATCGCCCTCAGTGACATTCCAATGTGTCCTGTTTATGCGCAGTGTTTCGCAGGCGGGCCGATCCAGCTCGACCAGACTGACGTGATCAAATCCAGCCTGCTCCAGCCCTAAAGCCTGGCCGCCAGCACCGGCGCATATTTCTATAGAATTCAAAAGCATGGGGTTTATCGTCCAAATTTAACTGTAATTAAATACAGTATATGCCGAGTCTGCAAGATGCTCCACCCTGGCGATGAAATTATGCTTGTGATTCGAGCACATGTCATTCATAGAAAGCTAGGTCTTCGCGCGGTGCATACCCCGCAAATTACCGCATTACCCCACCTTACATCACCGCTTCACAGTCATGTCACAAACCCCGGTTAGAGTGATGGCAACTCATCACACGTACGCCACGCAGGACCACGACATGAACAAACAAACTCTCCTCAACAAAGCTGCCCCGGCCGCTCTCATGGCGCTGATGCTCGGCACTGCGCTGGCGCAAGGCAACCCGCAGCCACTGGTCGTCGACCGCCTCACCTCCGCGCAACAGGGCCAGCAGACCGAGGCCAATGACCTGAGCACTGGCGTCGTATCCACAGCGCACATCGGCAATTGATGCGATGAAGACGCATCAATTGCCGGGGCTGAACAAACACTAACGACGTCGGCAACCTGTCACGCAACGTTCATCAGACTTTCACCAGATCTTCAAAAATCCGCCACACGGCGGTCACACGACACGTCTACCCTCCGCGATGTACACCGTACATCACTATCAATAATCGGGAGAACCGTTCGTGAATTTCAAACTAAAAGAATTGCACCGCCGCTCACATGGCAACAAGAC
>JAUSMU010000434.1 GCA_030645995.1 Gammaproteobacteria bacterium
CTGGCCTATTACGTGTCCATCCTGCCTCTGTGTCTCGGGCTGATCTGGGTCGGCATCGACAAGCGGAAGCAGGGCTGGCATGACAAACTGGCTGGCACCGTGGTCGTCCGTCGGCTGGACAAGGAACCGGTGCGGTTCGAAGCCCCGCAATAAGCCCTTTCAATATACCCCTCAGAAACAAGTACCCTGCTCTCCAGCCTTAGCTCCAGCGTAAGTGCAACGTGCGCAGAACATGTTCTTGAAGCGTTTGGGGAATATTCAAATGCTCCGCGATTTGGGGCCAACCTGAGAAAGCGTCCAGAGTCTGCTCCAGAATACGCTTTTCACGATTGTTAGGGAGCCCGGCGTATTTTGCCAGGTGCTTCAAGTCTGCTTTCGTG
Source organism: Gammaproteobacteria bacterium (assembly GCA_030645995.1). GTDB lineage: Bacteria > Pseudomonadota > Gammaproteobacteria > Pseudomonadales > Pseudohongiellaceae > UBA5078. Next base: position 381 of record JAUSMU010000434.1, read on the forward strand.
AAATTCGTGGTTTTGCCGTTGATGCTCAGCTGATGGAAGCGTGTGAAATCACTTCCTTCGGCATGGCATAGATCATAGGCAGGTGTGAGGCCCCAATTGCCCCTGCGATCCATCATGAACGCGAAATTCTTGACATGATCGTCTTGATTGCATCCAACCAGATTGAATACGACGCGTCTGAATTGTTCTTCGATATCGGCCTTTGGCATATCCAGTTGGCGCATGGTCATGAACAGTTGTTCGTAGGAATAGTAGCCGCTTTCGTAGTAGTCGAAATGCGCCAGAGCTGCAAAGGTTTGCACGAACTTCTTGCGCCCCTCGCTATCCCGGTCAAAGCGGCGTGTCATGAAATGGTTGCGCCCGTTTTCACTCAACAATCGACATTCCATCATGTCGATCCCGCACGCTTTGGCAATCAGGTGATAGCTGTATTCGAGCAACCCATAACCGCTGGGGTCTGCTATGCCCCAATCACCGCTGCAGGAGACGCCGTCAAATTTTATCAGCCAATGTTCAAAATCGGGCGGCAGGTCTAGTTGGCCTGAGCGCACTTGATTAGTATGCGGGTTAAAAGCGATTACGGCTTTTGCGCGTGCACCACCAGCCGATGTGCCCATACTGAGAATACTCAGCAAAGCCTTTTCTTCTTTTCCCGAAGCGAGCTTCGTGTCCAGGGTTTCCCGGTTGGCAAATGCCATCGACGCAAGATCGATCAGATCCTGGATCTCGATCAACTGATCTGGTGCCGTTTCTGCGCCAAGGCTGGGCTCGAATTCGAGTGCGCCCATGCCTCGCCTGCCGGTATAGCACAGCCGGTCCACGGCATTGAATTCGTTTGCCCGTCGGCCGGTGCGTGCCAGCCAGACGTCAATCAGCTTGTTTCCATACTTGTCTGGCAAGCTGTCGGCCAGCAACCCTGGCAAGCCGTGGAATGCTCTAGGTTGCAGTTCCTGGAACTGGTAGATACGCCCGGTGCGCACGGGCATCTGCAGCGGCGCCAGCTCTATCCCGAATGCCGCAAAGTCCGGGTCGTATTCGAAGCGGGCGAATGCTTCGTTTGGATGCATGGAGACATAGCCGATTGGCGTTCCCCATAGTCTTACGGTAGCCGTGCTCATGCGCTTTCGTCTCCCCACACGATCCCTGCCGATGATGCCGTCTTCGCCCGTTTGCGGGATATGCCGCGCGACTCAGTCATTGGAGAGTTGAACTCTTGAGGAAGGAGGTTCTCGATAGAGGAGATCATGTTCAGCGTCTTCAAAAGCTTTACCCAGGACGCCAGTTGACTGTCCTGCCCACTCTCGATCCGCCGCAAGGTTGCGACGCCGATGCCTGCTTCCTCGGCCAATGCGGTCTGTGCAATTCCTTGTTGCTTGCGGACGCGAGCAAGCCTGATTCCAAGTTCTTTTAGAATTTCTGCTTCGGGAGTGAGGGGATTAATTTTCATAATATCATTTGTGATCTCAAAAATTGATTTTCAGTATTTTAAATATCATTAATGATATGAGAATACATTTTCGATAATAGAGGATGCATCCCTATAATGCTATCACTTAAGATTTTTTATGAGCATTATTTGCCAGATAATGCTCATATTTGATAGCAAATATTCCAAGCCCATATTTATCCCGGTCTTGCCGGGGCAACACATGGCACCGCTTGACTCTCTTTTGCGCAAGAAATACTGTACATAAAACCAGTATTTTCTGCGTGGATCCCGATGTCCTCCCTCTCTTACGCCGAGCTGCACTGCCTCAGCAATTTTACCTTTCTGCATGGCGCTTCCTCTCCGGAGGAGCTGGTCGCACAGGCTTGCACGCTCGGTTATGCCGCGCTGGCCATCACCGATGAATGCACGCTCAGTGGTGTCGTGCGGGCCCACATGGCGGCGCGCGACACCGGGCTGAAACTGATCATCGGCAGCCGCTTCGTGCTGGAAGATGACCTGTGTTTCGTGCTGCTGGCGCGCAACCGACGTGGCTATGGGCAGCTCTCTCATCTGATCACACTGGCGCGGCGGCAGGCGGTCAAGGGCCACTATAGGATAGACCGCGCGCTTATAGAGGCGCGGGCTCATGAGGATGGTCTGGATGATTGCCTCGCCCTGTGGGTGCCTCCTTCCCAGAGCCCGACAGGCGATAAACCGAGAGGCGAAGAGCTGGCAGGCGAGGAAGGTGCGTGGTTGAGTGGTCTGCTGCCGGGGCGGGTCTGGATTGCCGTTGAGTTGCTGCTGCAGGGAGCAGATCGCCGTCGGCTTGCCGCTTTGCAGGCGCTGGGGCAGAGGTTGGGCTTGCCGTTGGTGGCCAGCGGTGCAGTGACCATGCACGCCCCGGAACGGCGAATGCTGCGCGACACACTGGCGGCCATTCGTCTGGGGTGCCGGGTCGATGAACTCGGTTTCGACATTCCCGGTAATGGTGAGCAGCATCTGCGCCCGCTGGTGCGACTGGCGAAGCTGTATCCGCCGGAATTGCTGGCGGAGAGTGTCCGCATTGCCTCTCTTTGTCAGTTTTCGCTGAGTGAGCTGCGCTACGAGTACCCCCATGAGCTGGTGCCGACCGGGCACACCGCGAGCAGCTGGCTGCGTGAATTGACCGAGCAGGGCATGCGGCGACGCTGGCCGGATGGCGTTTCTCCCGAGGTGCATGCGCTGGTGGAGAAGGAGCTGCGATTGGTGGCGGAGCTGGCCTATGAGCACTTCTTTCTCACGGTGCACGACATCGTGGTGTTTGCACGCAGCCGTCACATTCTCTGTCAGGGGCGCGGCTCGGCGGCGAACTCGGTGATCTGCTATTGCCTCGGCATCACGTCCGTGGACCCTGCGCGCATGCAGTTGCTGTTCGAGCGCTTCCTCTCCAAGGAGCGCGACGAGCCGCCGGACATCGATGTCGACTTCGAGCACGAGCGTCGCGAGGAGGTGATCCAGTACATCTACGCCAAGTACGGGCGTGAGCGGGCTGCTCTGGCTGCGACGGTGATCTGCTATCGCCCGCGCAGCGCGATTCGTGATGTGGCGCGGGCGTTGGGTATCGAAGAGGCGCTTGCCGAGCGGCTGAGCAAGTCGGTGGACTGGTATGCCGAGCGGATTGAGGTCTCACTGGATCCGGATGAACTGGGCATCGCACCGGCTTTGTTGCAGCGACTGGTGACGCTGGTGCAGAGCCTGATCGGCTTCCCGCGCCACCTCTCGCAGCACGTGGGCGGTTTCGTGATCAGCCAGGGCCCGCTCTCGGAGCTGGTGCCGGTGGAGAACGCGGCCATGGCGGAGCGCACCGTCATCCAGTGGGAGAAGGATGATCTGGAGGCGCTGGGGTTGTTGAAGGTCGACGTGCTGGCGCTGGGCATGCTCACCGCAATCCGCAAGGCGCTGCAGCTTGTACAGGCCACCACAGGGCAGACACTGGAGATGAGCGACATTCCCGCCGACGACGCGGCGGTGTACGAGATGATCTGTACGGCCGACACTGTGGGCGTTTTTCAGATCGAATCGCGTGCGCAGATGAGCATGCTGCCACGCCTGCAACCGCGTAATTACTATGATCTGGTGATTCAGGTTGCCATCGTGCGGCCCGGGCCGATCCAGGGCAACATGGTGCATCCCTATCTGGCCCGGCGTGCCGGGCGTGAACCGGTGTCCTATCCGAGTGACGCCGTCCGGCAGGTGCTCGAGCGTACGTTAGGTATTCCCATCTTCCAGGAGCAGGTGATGAAGATCGCCATCGTCGCCGCAGGTTTCAGTGGCGGCGAGGCGGATCAGCTACGGCGGGCGATGGCGGCCTGGAAGAAGAAAGGTGGCCTTGAGCCTTTCCGCGACAAGCTGATCCAGGGCATGACCGAGCGTGGCTACAGTGAGGCCTTCGCTCTGCAGATCTACAGTCAGATCAAAGGATTTGGCGAGTACGGCTTTCCGGAATCCCATTCGGCCAGTTTCGCGTTGCTGGCCTATGTCTCGTCCTGGCTCAAGTATCACCACCCGGCCGCCTTCACCTGCGCCCTGCTGAACAGTCACCCGATGGGTTTCTATGCACCCGCCCAGCTGGTGCAGGATGCGCAGCGGCACGGCATCACGGTGCTGCCGGTGACGGTCAACCACAGTGCGGTGGACTGCACGCTGGAGGTGGCCCCGGACAGGTCATGTCAGCCTGCTCTGCGACAAGAACGACAGCAAGAGCTGCGACAGGAGTTGCGACTGGGCTTGCGGCTCGTGAAAGGGCTGTCGCTGGATGGCGCTCAGCGTGTGTATGAGGCGCGGCGCCAGGGAGTATTCCGCACCGTGCCGGAACTGGTCGAGCGCTGTGCTCTCAACAGCAAGGATCG
>JAUSMU010000441.1 GCA_030645995.1 Gammaproteobacteria bacterium
CCATGCGGCGTAGTGCTCCGGGCGCAGCACCACCGGCATACGGTGATGAATGGCCGCGATGCTCGGCGCGGCTTGGCGGGAGAGCAATGCGCACGAGATGATGGGCGACGCGCCCGGCCGCTCCCAGACGGACCACAGCCCCGCAAACGCGATCACCTCCTGCGCAGGATCGGAAATGAAATACGGCTGGCGTACCGTGCGGCCCGACTCGCTGCGCACAGGTTCCGACTCGCACCACTCGTACCAGCCCCGCGCAGGCATCAGGCAACGCATGGAGCGCATGCTCTGCCGCCAGGTCGGCTTGCCCGCCGCCTCCTCGGAGCGCGCGTTGAACGTGAGCGCAGGCAGCTTGTCGTCCTTCCACCAGGCGGGGATCAACCCCCAGCGCGCACCGATCAACTCGATGGCACCGTCATGCGCCTGCACCAGAATCGGCACCTGAGTGGTAGGTGCCACGTTGAATGCGGCCTTGATGAACCCAGGCCAGTTCCGGCGATCGATGCGCCAGTAGCGTTCTATTGCTGCTTCATTGGGTGGGACGTAGCGGCCGCACATGGGGGTCTCGTGAATGAACAATATCGGGGACACTACTATAAATAGAAAAGAATAGTACACGACAGGTTTGCGAAAACTTCAGAGCCTGGATCACAGTCGCTTGTTAGCGCCAATATCGCTCATTGTGATGTGTTTCATCGATTTCGCAATTGGTGAGAAACTGGATTAGATAGTTTGAATTGACGACGAATACAGTATTTTCTTTCGCTTTCACTCGAGCTTCGCTACCGACCACACGCAGTATTTCAGGAACTTGTACTGAAGTTGAAAGTTGTTTTCTAAGCCGAACGAACGGTACTTCTTCGAACTCGCAGTTTTCTATGGTGCCATCTGCGATGGATATGTCGGAAGAATTGAACCTGCAGACCTGAAGTGTCGCGGTAGTTACAAGAACATTGAAATAGATGTGCAGATCGTCCCTGTCGTTAAGACTTAAAGCCTTATCTTCGGCAGCCAGACTTTCCGTAGAAGAAATAATCTCTGACGCCGCTCGTTCGATTAAGGACTTTGATTTAGGGTCAGTTCCTGGGATTACGCAGTACTGGGACTCGGCGCTTGTTGGTTCCATGGTTAAGTCAACCCAACCGAACCTCCTCACTTCGTCTCCAGGCTTAAAAAAGATGAAGGCCTTGGCATGTCTCCGACTCTTCGCTCGACTATTCTCGTTTATAAAAATCCAAGAAGTATCTTTAACTCGCTTGCACTCGACAACCATATACTGAGTGCCGCTGTGATGCTGTAACACAAGGTCAATGAAACCCTCTTCTCCTGTGCTTGGGTGCTTCCACGCATGTTCCGTATAAAGCGTTCTCCAACCGTGTCGATCAGTTGTATCGTTTACTAGATTTCCAATTCCTATCTGAAGCGGGAATCCAGAAGAATTTACATGTCCTTTCAAGGTGACTCCTTAGCTATAATGATCTTGCTCAGCGGCTAGCGCTAGCTGGCGTGGCTTCTGCGCTTTCTGCAAGGTTACAATATTTCCATAACATCTTTATTATCTCCATACTCCTCTGCAACAGATTTAATCAAACTATCGATATTCACATTACCTCCTCCGCCTAACTTCAAGATTCGAATAGCTTCGACCCATTGACCTTTACCTGATTGGCCTAGATTAACTAAGGATAAATCTCCACCTGCCGCCATCCATATTTGATTATCTCTCAATCCTCCTGGATAAAGCTTGCACATAATTTCAACTAGCTTTTGCTCTCGGGGGAGTTCGGTTGTGGAATCTGAAAAATCCAGTTGTTCCAGCAGCCCGAACAGGAAGGCGGCTACATTTGCTGAAGCATAGGGCTGGGAGCCCCTGCTATCCATATGACCCTTGTCGTCCACCAGGTCGGAGATGCCGCGAAGAAGCAAGGTTTTGACAAGCGGACGCATGCGGCAGACTTCCAGAAAGCCGAAGCCTTCCATTTCGATAGCGAGTGCATGGCTGGCGTTTTGTTTAAGGAATTGATGAAGATCTGACTCAATAGAGGCATCTACCTTTTCACCGGAAGCAATTGTGCCGGTGTAGGTGTGAATCACCGGTGAAAATTCAGGGTTCAATAATTTCTTAGATAATTGTTTCCAGGCGTCACTTTTTGCATACCGGCCGGCTAACTGTTCCAGAGCATATGAGGAAGCACCAAATTGCGGCCGAGGTTTAAAAGTTTCTCCTTCAGCTTTTCCACGCTCATAGCCATAAACATCGCGGCCGATAACAATGTCTCCAACTTCTACATCTTTCAATCCGCCCGCCACACCTGCAAAAAATGCGTATTCTGGGTCAAAATAGTCTATGGCACGTTCTGATTCGATTGCCGCATTTACGTTGGTTTGATCTGTTCGTCCAACGATCACGTCAAGGGTCTCACCGTTGCAGCGGTAGATGCCTTTGGTGTAGTCGCTTCCTGTTGCTGGATGTGCGATTGAATCGATGCTCCCTAAATGCTGCTCGATGGCGATACGTTCCACTTCCAGCGCAGTAAGGATAAGAATAGGTTTTTTCATAGTGATTGAATAAGCTGTGCTAATTTGGAATCTCCGTGAAACTCTTTCTGCATTTCCTGCAATAGCTTTTTTGCCGAGGGCGAACCACCCTTTCGGATATGATTAATTGCGAGCGACCAGCTTTGCTTTCCTGTGACATTTTGATAGTGGAGTTCCTCTAATTTTCCACCTGCGCTCGTCCACAATCCATTATGAGTCGGTCCCCAGGGATATAGCTCCACCGCTTTGGAAAGAAATGTCTCCCACCATTCATCATCTGTAATCGCATCAGACTTTAATCCGCTAACCGAAAGACCAAATCGTTCCCAAAACCCGAGTAAGTGGCTGCATTGCAATAAGGCTGGCACCAAGTCCTTTCTATGAGAACGATTTTTGTACAGTTCGTCAGCTACCGTTATCCATCTTTTCTTAGAAACAAGCCGACCAAGTTCTTCCGCTTCCCCTGATAGAAAGTGATGGTTCTGTATCAACCTCCGAGCATGATTCTCTCCGAAACCAGGCAGGATATCGAACAACCGTAGTTTTTGGATGAGGGGGATGGTTTTGCTGCTGATAACATGCTGTTGCGTTTCGTGCGATTGTACTTCCTTTTTTACCTCAAATTCGAGGTCGTTATAGTTAAGTTTACCGGTGGCACACTCATCGATTAACTCTATAAGCGTTCCTCTAACGAATTTTGAACGTGCTTCCTCGGGAAATACAGGCCAGATGGATGCTCGATTTGGATAGTCTTTCAAGCTGTTATACCTTCCGGTGCTTATTGCATCTAGGAGAGTTCTGTTAAACGACTTTCCTAACAGCATGTGATCAAGAATTTCAAACAAGGTCTGCTGTGGGTTCGAAATACCTAGCCAAATTTCATTGCCTTGTTCAATGGCGGCTTCCCAGCAGTTCTGCCAACCTTCATTGGTAATGTCGATACCTTTAATTAATTTGCTGTTCTCTGCAATTAGTTTTCCAGCGATGCGATGCAAGCGAGCATCGGTGTGGCCGACCGCTACAGACACAAATGAGCCGCCGTTGATGCTTTCGGAAAGAGCTTGGAGTGCTATGGTGTGATCTATATTCGTGTCGATACGCAACTGCGCTTCGATGGCTTCTTCCGCAGAATATAGCTGCGCAGCTACTCTTGCATGTAGCACAAGCCAATTTTTTTGTTCGGCCATACGCAGAACCGCTTCGGCAACTGCTGCTTCCAGTTGAGGGATCTTTTTGGTTAGCTCGTTTTCAGCATCATCAGGCAACCAGGAAGTGTGTTGAGAGATCAACGTAGGTTCTTCACTCATCCATTGCCAAAGAACTTGAGCATCGCTAGATTGTCGTTTTTTCAGCCGACTATTCGCATACTCCATGATAGTACCAACCCACCAGTTTTTCGCTTCAGCCTCAATTGCCTTCGCCAGCACAACACCACACTCTTTAGCTTGCTTTCCCTTAAGAAGATGGTTGCTGAGCCAGTCATGCAGTGCGCCTGAAAAGGGAGCTATCGCATCCGCGAAGCCTTTCCAGTTCTGGAATCTGAGAGCCATGAACATATTAATCGATGCGTTGGGGATGGCTTGAAGAATGGCAGTCATTAGCCTGTTCTTGCCCTTTGTTCCAACCCCATCACTGGGACTAATTTTCGAAATCAAATTAGCAAGCACCAGTAAGTGGTTAATTTCAGGTTTTTTGTCCAAGTAGTGGTAGGCTCTACCATGATGCTCAAGCATTTCGAGCGTTTCTATGGAATCAATTTTTGGGGCAAAATCATCGAGTAAGGTTTGAAAGGGAGCTGAGTTTTTAGCATCTCCTACTAGCCAGCTTGCGGCTGAAGATCGTAGCGTCTGTGATTCATCCTTATCAAGTACACGAAAAGAATGCCGCTCCCACAGGGTTTTGGCGTCTTCAGGAATATAGAGCAAGTTGATGCATTCTTTTTTAACATAAGACGGGCCGAATGCCGCGCCGACTTTTAGGCCGCGCTTCACTTTGGCCGGCAACTTGGGCCAGATTCGCGCCAGCCATTCCCAATAGCCTTCCTCCCCCAACCAAACAAATGGCTGGCTTTCAAGCAAGGCATTGACGGCGGCTGCTTCTCTTCCATCAACTGCTGCCGCTATCGTCATAGCTTCCTGCGAGAGGTATTCCACCGAGTGCATTTTCGCTTCCTTTTGAATACCGGACAGATGATATTTAAACAGGCTGCTGAGGTTGTGTACTCGGTCCAGGTCTGCTTTTGGTATGAATAGGGCATGTGAGAACACCCGCCCAGAACGCAGCCCAGGACTTTTATCGGGAAAAGTCTTAATCAGCAGAAAATGATCTTCGGCAAATAAGCCACGCACCACGGGGCTAGACAAAACTCCCCCTTCAGGTCTGTCGGCCAGATCGGTGTGACCGCTCACCCGTCTGAACAGCTCATTTTTTTCATCGGACGCAGCTAGCAGATCGTGCCCCGAGGTTTTTCCATGCACTTCGCCATATATAGCCTGATGGATACTGATCATAGGGTCAGAGCTTTTTCGATGAGGCGGGTCAGATCCTTTTCTCTCGGATTGTCGTCCAATACCAGATAACCGAAATTTTCAGGCATCTCGTACAGATACTTGTCACGGTCCCGATCAGTTTTCAACGGAAACTCCTGTGCAGATACTCCAATGACCGTGAAGGCTCCTGGCAACCAATTGGCCGCAATGAACTGTTTGAACAGCGGCATCTTCTGCTGCAAAATTTCTTCCGGTTTCGAATCGGTCTTCAGCTCATCCCAGCAGGTTAATGCAATCAGCAATCGGGGTGTACCGATGAGTTCTTTCATTCCTGTGCCGCGAGCGCGCAGCAGGACTTGTACTAGCTCGATGAATTGAGATTGATCAGAAGCTCCTGAGATTGAGGATTTCGATTCCTTCTGATCTTTTTCAGCATAACCCTTCATACTTAAATCGAAGCGGTGTTCAATTTCTGCCGGGCGAATGAAGAGAATCCATCGGTCATTTGTTTTCGCCCTATGAATCCACGTTTTGTCATATTCCATCAGTGCTACTAGGTCGCGTACCTGCTCTCCGCCATAATCTTTACAATGCAACACAAATACTTGCCCTTCGTGAATGACCGGGATCTTGATCTCCAGGTTATCGGTAGAAGGAGTTGATTCCGTTTCTTTCCCGTCGGCAAGTCGATTGTAGGCGCTTTTTATGCCATCGATATTTTCAGGCGCGGAAGCCAATCGCAGATTTCCTGTTTTATCCATTAGGCGACCATATAATTGAGCCAGAAACGTGGTTTTACCCGATCTAGGCGGTCCGATGATCAAAATTTCGTTATTTGCCGCCATAGCTGCCTCGGTATGAAAAGAGAAAATCATCTGTTTGAGGAGACGCAGGTGCGATGCGCAGAGGTTGCGGGTTGGCCAGTAAGTTGAGGACCGTTTCTGCCACACCAATATTATTGATGTGACAAAGCTCGTCGGAGTCGGATTTAGAATAATTGCTTATCTCAAGCGAGATAGCCTCGGGAAAGGTATCGGATAGGCTTCGTTTGATGGCCTCCACAATGTTTTCACGCATTTTCTCGGCCAGGTCGGCTTTCGACCATACGATCACCACCGGTCTGCCTCGAAGTCCGCTTTTGACCTGTTCGGCTACTTGAACGATGTCACGTTTCGCCCTGCCCAGCTGCTCGATAATTGCCTCGCAATCAACAAACAACAGAAATGCGTGGGCGTTGTTATAAATCCAGCGGGCATTTTCAGCAGCAGGGTCATTTACGTTATCCGCCCATTTTGAAAATACTTCGCCTGATGAATCAGCAAACATTATGTCGTGTAAAAACCCATCGTTGCGCAGCGCCAGGTGGTAGAGGCTGTAAAAATCCTTGTCGGAAGGCGTGGCATCTGGATTTCGAACCGATCCATCGTCCTGAACTTGCAATGTTTTGGCCTGCAATTCCCACCCGTTAAGCGTATAGCTACCGGCAAAATCCCAGTTCTCTATGCGCTTGCCGTTGAATAGCAGCGAATACAACATTGCAAGGTAGGTAGTTTTACCTGCCCCAGACGATCCTATTAAACCGATGATCCTGGGTGTACCCCGGTGTGTCAGGAGATCGAGCTGTTCGGGCCGTAACCATTCTCCCGTCCATGGAATGGACATAGCTGCAGCCACCCTTTTTTTTGCAGTTTTGACCGATGCTTGTGTGGCTCCAGTTTTTACGAAAAACTGACATTGCTCGTGCAGAGGGCTAGCAAGTTCAAGACAAAAATCGTCCGGTGCATAACAACCTTCTTTAGTACATCTTCGCCTTGCCATATCTCGCCTTATTTACCGGTTGCCAGTTTTTGCGCTTGTAACCCGTGGAACAACCACACCGCCAGATCAGATGCCGTCAGTTTGGCACTTTTGTCGATACCCGTTTCTGCGAGAAAATTGGTGGTTTCGCCCGAATGCAAGGCATTGGCCCATGCGTTAAGTAGGGGTTTGCGTTGTTCTCCTTGTGCTGCATATGCTTTCAATGCTGATCGAATGTTCTCATTCAGGTTAAGGCTATCGTTTAACCAGTCTGTGAGTGGACGTTCTTCGGCTGCTTGATCTCCGTGCACATCGTTCAACGTTTCTCGCAGCAAGTAATCTAGGCTTTCTGGGTAAATGGGCTCCACTTGTTCGGAAAGGTCGTGCGCCATGCAAACGGCTGCGTTCAATTGGTTAAGTCTACGGTAACTAATATTCAAAGAACGAGAATACAGCGATTGCTTCCACCACAGAAGCTCACTGCGCTTGTTACTGGCGATGATACTGCTGACGATAGAGTTATTCAGATCTTCGAAAAACGGTTGAAGTTGGGCGAAATAGTTATCCAAGGTCCTTTGAATGGAGGAAGAAATAGTGGAAAGGGATTTGGCTTGTTGGGTTAAGGCTGAGTTCACAACTTGAGTAATTCCTGTGGCTGAATTTTCAGCCATGAACTGAGGCCACTGCCAAGTATTTTGACCTTGATGGTGAGGGTTATTTCCCCTTCCAGCACTCTGCCTCCATCCAGAGTAGACCATCGCATCCAGAAAATGTGCCTTTAGGGATTCTTCATCAATTTGAGCCGCTTTTACTGCTGGAATAGAAATCTCAACTCCTTCAAATTTATTAGCCTGAAGTTTCTGACTGATTCCCCATGCAGCCTGTCCATTTTCCTCCGCTCGGTCGGCAAGTTCCTGAAGAAGCCCACTGATCACGCTCTCCTCCGCATCAAGCTGGTAATGCTCGATCACATCGCGGGCTGCCAGCCAGATCAGAGCTGCTGTGGCCTCATCGTCTTTTGATAGTTGGCTCAGCGACTCCAGAATCACTGCCCGTACGTAGGTGGTGGATTTATCCTGGGTGGCAGTCACACTGTTTTTAAAAGCAGGCCACTTTTTTATAATGATCGCTTCAACCTGTTGCACTACCGGTTCGCTGTCTATTACCTTTGGGTCGAGCGCTACTAAGGTATAGGGAATAACATCCGCCTTTTCTTTTTTTCTTGTTAAGTATTTTATGACTTCTTTTACGGCCTTCTTCAGACTTTCAATGTTTTCTGTGACGTCAGTTTTGATGTGCTGTTCGTTAAGGTAGGTTTGAAGTATTGATTCAGTCATTAAAAGTTTCCCTTCCTGCTTTTCCAATAAATAGAATATTAAATATCATAATTTATTTTTAAAGTCGTTCTTCAGCGGCCAAAAAGTGCTTGCATGGCTTTTGCGCCTTTTGCAAAAGGCATGACAGCATGATTCGGTCCACCAGCAAGATTTTGTTAAGCGGAACTGCTAACGAATCTAAGAGTGCGTTCATATTTTTCCGCATTCTTTGAGCCCGCTTTTTCTTTCATTGCCGTCAGGGCCTTTATGTAAGGGTTCTTGCCGCTTACTAAGCCATTGTTGAAAGCAAATGCAAATACCGGCCCTGTAACACCAGTCTTCAACACTCCAGTCGTTTTAACTTGACGATAAGCAAACCTTTCTCTTGCCGAGAGTCCAACCTTCTCCATCTGTTCGATAGCGGAAGGGGTCAGCACAAACCCAAGCCAATCTTGGCCCTCGCCATAGCAATATGCATCGATCAGTGCAGGACCAATAAATATATTTCTTTCTTGCTGGGAATATAGGTCGCCAAATGTGAGCGCTCCCCGCACTGGGATTTCGTTCAGTATCAGGTGCTGGAAAAATACCCTACCGACGTGCTCAATATTTGCGAAGTCTTCTGCTTTTCCGCCCCTTGAAAATATGATGAAGGTGTCAGAAAACCAGGATATGTAAACTCCCAATTTGCGCATTTCATCTGGAGACTTTTCTAGATGAACTAGCGCCTTCTGGTACAAGGGCATTACTTGATCTATGTCATTTCGTTCTACAAGGCTTCTAAAGCCCAGAAGATCAAAATAGCAAAACCATCGCTTCGTATATCGAATCTGATCGGATGTCTTGGATTCCATACTTGTCGCTTTCGATCGTTTGTTAAGCGCCACCGCTTTCAAGCTCATCTATTAAGCCCTGTGTACTTGCACTATAGCTCTCGAAATCTCTTACCTTCTTATGAATGCGCATAACTCTTGCGCAGGTAGCAAATATGAGCATTGAGACTGCCAGCGCAGTAACTTGTGCTCCGGCCATCCCGATCAGCCCGCCAACACCATCCCAATTAGAGAGTTGGCCAAAAAGCGGGAAAATTGCACCATAGATAGTCCCAATTGCTCCGTACATTGCGACTTTGATTAGTGAGATGAGGTACATCTGCGTTAGCGCGTTACCGTCCGAGCGATACTTTGTGACCTCATCCATCTCCACGCGAAGCATTTTCAATTGCTCGGTTCTGGCTTTTTGTTTCTCTTCTAGCTTTGCTCGCATACTTTTTTCGAGACGCGCGTCGAGCCACCTCTGCAGCTTCGGCGTTGCCAAATTGGCGACGATAGCCAGTGGAATAGCTAATGCGATACTTATCCACAGGTCGATGCTCAAATCGTGCTCCTTAGGCGCTTAACGCCCCTGCTCAGGAGCCAAAGCATGTGGGCGTGCCTTTTGCGGCAGCAAAAGGCATGACGACATGCTTTGGTCTCTCTGCAGCGGATTGTTAGTGATACTGTACTTAATAGTCACGATAGTCCTCCCGATATTCTTCCCGGTATTCCTCCCGATACTCAGCCTCCATATCGGCTTGGTAACCTAAGTACTCGCTAATCTGGCATTGCGCGCCAAATAGTAAATTTGAGATGCCATCCATCGTCTCTCGTAAGACGCGCAAATTAATATACGTCATTCCCTCAAGTGTAGGCTGACCACTCTTGTCATGAGGATATCGGAAGGAGATTGAGTTAGGGTCGACTAATGAAAATTCCTTTACTAGCCTGGTTATCTGATCAAGCTCCTTCTCGGAATCACCAGGAGAAATCTCTTTGAGTAGCGCTCTACATTCGATCCACAGGTCGTAGATCTTATGATGTTGGGGAAGTTCCTTTTTGTGGTTCTGTAAGCGCCGGGCATCTTTAAGAAGCTCTTTGATGGCAAGTTCCAAGTACTGTCTGTAAAGAAAAACAATTGGATATACTAGCGAGTCTTGCGAGGGACCCGGTTGCCCTGATTCTACTAACTTTACCAACGCGACGGCCGCCTCTTTATAGCCGATTGCATAGAGCCCCCATTTATCCCAGTTCCAGTTTAGGCAGGCGTTATTTTGCCAATCAACGGCACTTGTGAATAATTTGTCCGAAGCATCAGGAAATTTTACTGACGGCATAGTTCTCTAGATCCTGTCTATGGCACGGCTGTTAATCCTGCTCACTAACAGCCAATTAAGGAGGCCAATGACCTCCTAATATTTCTCAGAAGGCGGCCATATAAATCTCCAGGAATTCTCATTGGCCCTCTCCAATCTCATGTTTCTTGCCTGCATCCAGCCTAACCCACAGGCCACACCAGTTTCTTCAGGTCACCGGACTTTTAATCCTCTGGAAAGGTCCTAAGGCCTCATCCTCACATACTTCTGCAACTTCCTCGGCCTAGGCTCCCCCCCATAAATATTCCCCGCCGCATCCACCGACACAAACTCCGCGCCATTCCCCGCTGTATCGCGCGGGTCACCATCGGGCAACTGGATAAAGTAATACACCCAGCCCAGGTGCGCGTCGCCGATACGAATGCCCATCTCCCATCCCGGATTCTGCACGTCGTCGGATTCGGAGTCGGCCACGTAGATGTTGTCGTGCGCGTCGAAGAAGATGCCGCTCGGGCGGCCGTACTGGGTCCACTGGTTGAGGAAGGTGCCTTCCTGATCGAAGAGCTGGATGCGGTTGTTGGAACGGTCGCCCACAAAGACTCTGCCGCGCTGGTCGATGGCGATGGTGTGCAGCGTGCGGAACTCGCCGGGTGCGTAGCCTGTCTGGCCCCATGCCTTGATGAAGCTGCCATCGGGCGCGAGCTTGACGACGCGGTTGTTGCCGGTGGCGCCGTGTCCGTCGGCAACGAAGATGGAGCCGTCCTGCGCGATGACGACATCGGCGGGCGCGTCGAACTGGTTGTTGCCACTGCCGGCCTGGCCGGGTGTGCCGAGCACCATCAGCACTTCGCCGGTGGGGCTGAACTTGACGACCTGATGGCCTCGGGTGTCGCCGCTGGGGATGCGTCCGCTGGCGGCGGCATCGGTGACCCAGACATTGCCCTGGGCGTCGACGTCGATGCCGTGGGGCCAGATGAACATGCCGCCGCCGAAGCTCTCGACCACGTTGCCGTTGGCGTCGAACTTGAGCACGGAGTCGAGATCGGAATCCACGCACTCGTCGCCGAAGCGGTCGGGTGCGGTGGCGTCGCAGCGCACGATGGCCCAGATGTGCACGCCGTCGGGGTCAACGTCGGTGTCGCCCACCGCGCCCATGGTGCGCCCCTCGGGCATGGTGGCCCATGGAGTGACTGTGCGGTAGGGGTTTGGGTAGGGTTGGGCGTGTGCCGGGATCGTGATCGCGCCGAGGGTCAGGGCGGTGATGAGGGTGCAGGCGTTGATGGTGAAGGTGTTGAGGAACGGCGAGCGCGGGGTGGGCATGGGGCGGCTCCTTGTTATTGTTGTGGTTTGGGCCTGGATTACATGGTGCGTCGTATGGGGTGGTTGTTATGGCATGGACGGAGCATACCCGTGTTTGGGGAGAGGAGCCACTAGTCTGGTGGGGTTAAACCTGGGCTTTGTCGTGGGAGGGTGGCGTTTGTATGAGCCTGCCTGCAGGCGACCCTGCCACTGAGGGCTGAAGGTCGCCTGCGGGCAGGCTCATACAGGGGAAGTGGTCTATATTGAATTGTGGGGAACGACAGGAGCAAAATCAGCAAAGGGGATACAGGACGTATGCCACCAAAGATCAGGGAATTGATAAGGGATTTGGAGCGTTGCGGGTTTGTGAATGAAGGAGGCAAAGGCAGCCACCGTAATTTCTTCCACCCGAAGGTAAATGGCCCTGTGACCATTTCTGGTCAGGCTGGGCATGACGCACGGCATTACCAGATTGACAAAGTCCGGAGAGCCATCGAGGAGTCCAAAAGATGAAAGAGAGCGCACGGTATGCAAAGGTCGTCGAGTGGTCCGAGGTAGATCAGGTCTACATCGGCACAGTCCCAGGTCTGTTCTACGGCGGGTGCCACGGCGACGATGAGCAGGCTGTGTTCGCCGAGCTGTGCGAGATCGCGGAGGAAAATATTGCGATCTATCACAAGCGCGGCATTCCGCTGCCTCCTCCCACTATCGATGGGAGACTGGCAGAGGCCTTGTTGAACGGCGATAGCGCCATCGGGTCGTTCAAGTCAGTTGAGCAACATGCATCACTTGCAGTGAATGAGATGAAGCCGATTCAATATTAGAGGCTGGTCGAAACCCCTGCTTCGCATTAGCCACGCCCTTGACTCCCGAGCACAGCCAGCGAATCTAACCTATATTGAATTCGATCGTCACAAAGGAGCAAAATCCACCAAGGGGATACAGGACGTATGCCACCAAAGATCAGGGAATTGATACGCGATTTGGAGCGCGCGGGGTTTGTGAACCGCGGAGGTAAGGGTAGCCATCGGAATTTCAGACATCCAGAACTGAGCCAACGCGTGACTGTCTCAGGCAATCCGGGTCAAGATGCAGAGGATTATCAGGTGAAAGACGTCAAACGGGCCATTGAGGATTCCAGAAAATGAAAGACAGTGCGAAATACGCAAAGATTGTGGAATGGTCTGACGAGGACCAATGCTACATCGGAAGAATCCCCGGTTTGATCTACGGCGGTTGTCATGGCCCGGATG
>JAUSMU010000448.1 GCA_030645995.1 Gammaproteobacteria bacterium
GTGGCCGAGTCTGCCGGATCATCTCCCAGGCCAGCTCGAAGCGTCGCGCCTTGTCCCAGCGTCCGGTCAACGACGGCGCGATGGTGCTGACCTGACTGGTGCTGATGTGCAATCTGTTTCGATGCGCCTCGCCGCCGAGCGACACCACAGTGCTCTTGCTGCCATACCAGCTGCCGATGACGATGCGGCTGCTGTAGCCACTCAGGCTGACGGCGAGATTCAGCGCCTCGGGCACTCCGCTGACTTCATAGATCAGATCGGCGTCCGAACAGAACGCCGATTCTTGCTGCAGCGACTTCGCCACAGACTCAACGACAACTTCAGGAGCAAAGGCCTGCCGAGCACCTGCACGCAAGGCCTGGGCACGTCGTGCTGCAACACCGTCCACCGCCATCAGATCGGCCAGTGGAAAGCGGGACAACAGGCCCGTCAGCAACAAGCCCACCACGCCCTGCCCCAGCACCGCGACACGTTCACCGATCACAGGAGCGCCGTCCTGCACCAGATTTACGGCCGTTTCCATGTTGGCCAGAAACACGGCTGCTTCAGGCTCGATGTCATCCGGCAACACGATGACGCTGGCGGGCGTCGCCAGAAAATGGCTCACATGAGGCTGAAACGAGAACACACGCTTGCCTGTCCATTCGGGATCGACACCCTCTCCAATCTGCTGCACGACACCGACGCTGGCGTAACCGTATTGCAAGGGATAATTCGCCGCGCCCTGCAGGGAATCCAGGCTGGCATCGAGTGTCATGGCGCCGGGAATCTGGCCGCGATAGACCAGCATCTCGGTGCCAGCGCTGATCGCCGAGCACAGCGTTTTGACAAGCAGTTCACCGGCCGCTGGCAGCGGCAATGATTGCTCGCGCACTTCCACCGCGAAGGGTTTCGTGAACCACAACTGTTGCGCTGTTTGTGGTTTCGCCAGCGAGGAATGATCCGCAGCCGAACTCATGAGGACGCCTCTTCGTAATGTAAATTGCCCCACAGAATCACATCGTCTCCCAACCTGCTATTGAACACCGGCGCGATCCTCGGCAGCTGCGCCTTCACCGCGATGCCCAGATCGCCGACGGCCTTGTAGCCGCCCACCAGTATCGGCGCCACCGTCAACACCAGTGCGTCGACCAGCCGCTCCCGCAGGAAGGCGGTAATGACGTTGGCGCCGCCCTCCACCATCAGGCTGCGAATGCCTCGGCGGCGCAATTCACGCAGCGCCTCGTGCAGACACACACGTCCTTCGGCATCGCCCGGCAAGGTAATAATCTCCAACGAGGAATCGACCAGCTCGACACCGCTGCGGCTGGTGAGCACCCAGCAACGCTTGTCGGCGAGATGGCACAGCCGCGCTGCCGCAGGAATTCGCAACTGACTGTCGAGCACGATGGGTTGTGGATTGGGTCCGGGAGGAGTCGGGCCGGACCACTGCCGCACATTGAGCTGCGGATCATCCGAGAGCACCGTGCCGATGCCCACCAGAATACCGTCGTGCTGGCTGCGCAGGTGGTGGGTCAGACGCGTGGATTCTTCGCCGCTCAGCGCAAGTGGCTGGCCGGTTCGCAGTGTGATGCTGCCGTCCCAGCCCTGCGCATAACTAAGTGTGACAAACGGCCGCTCGTGCTGGGAAAAACTCTCCCGGCTCGCCGCCAGCCAGCGCTCAATTTGCTGATTGGGGTGCATGGGGTTCACTGATTTTTTCGGAGGCTGGCGCGGAATAGCCAGACCTGGGGGCCAGCAGATGATCCATGCGGCGAGCCTTGGTCAGCAGGTACTGTTCGTTTTCGGGATTCACGGCACCTTCCAGCGACACGCGCGCGGTCACCCGGATTCCTTCGGCCTGCAGCGCTTCAATCTTCAGTGGATTGTTGGTCATCAGGCGCACCGATTTGACGTCGAGATCGTCGAGGATGCGCGCCGCCAGCGAGTACTCGCGCTCGTCAGCTTTATGCCCCAGCATCAGATTGGCGTCGACCGTGTCGTAGCCTTGATCCTGCAGATTGTACGCGCGCAGTTTCTGCAGCAGACCGATGCCGCGCCCTTCCTGACGCAGATAGACAATCACGCCCTGCCCCTCGCTGGCCACCATCGCCATGGAGCGGTGCAACTGTTCGCCGCAATCGCAGCGCTGCGAGCCCATCACGTCCCCGGTGAAGCACTCGGAGTGGATGCGCACCAGCACATTTTCGGACTGTGCCAAATCTCCCATACAGAAGGCCAGATGC
>JAUSMU010000454.1 GCA_030645995.1 Gammaproteobacteria bacterium
CGTGAACTCCGCCGACAAATATCAGGTGGTGATTCACATCGAACGTGGCAATGAACAGCACGGCTCAATCGAGAGCGGCGCTCATCACTTGCCGCTGTCGCCAGCCACCGCCAGACGTCTGTGTTGCGACGCTTCGCTGCTTCCGGTGCTGGAGGATGCCAGCGGTAATGTGCTAAATGTCGGCCGCAAGACCCGCGCCATTCCTCCCTCAATTCGACGCGCTCTGCAGATTCGCGACCACGGTTGTCGCTTTCCAGGCTGCTGCGAGTCTCGCTACGTGGACGCACACCATGTGCAGCACTGGTGCGATGGCGGCGAGACGAGGCTCAATAATCTGGTGCTGCTGTGCCGACATCACCATCGGCTGCTGCATCAGGAGGGTTACGAGATTGTGAAAAGCGGTGAGCAGCAGTTCGAGTTTTTGACCCCTGCTGGTGGCGCGCTGCCCGCAGTCCTTGTTCCGCAATTTGCAGCGTCGGAGGATATGGCGAGTGAAACCCTGGCTATCGAGAGAGAGCATGACGGGATTGGTTTGGCGATTGATTCCCACACGGCGGTGACGCGCTGGGAGGGGGAGAAGATGGATTATGATCTGGCGGTGGGGGCGATGTTGCGTGGGCGGATGTTGGGGTTTAATGCGGGGCGGTGGATGTAGGAGTTTCGCCCCCTTGAGCTTCTTACATACGCTCGTCCCGCTGAGTCTGACATCATGGCAAATCTGGAGTCGTACATTCATGGGTTCTCGCGGGATGCTCAACGATGCCAACCTGCTCTTTACCCTCTGCTACAGATTCTTTGTGTCAGTGTTTTCGAGAAAATCCCTCTAAACAAGACATTTTTAGACGCTGGCGACAGAACCGAATACGATGGCACCAGCAACCAGTTGAATTTGTTCAACTATAAGCCGGACACTGATGGGCTCTGTATCGGCTATCAAGGACGCTCTATTTTCGAAGTTTCTTATCGATTAGAACATCCTGCTGCCATTTGCCGGGCTTTTTGTCGGTGCGGTGAATGCAGCCAACCCAGCAACACGGCCGCTTCTGGCCTTCAAGAAGCTCCTCAACTGTCCGATTAATCCGTTTGACTCGGGTCTTCTCCAGCTTTGCATCTTCAATCCAGCAAATAAATTCGTTACGAGCGATGGGGGTCAGACTTTCCCATAAATCAATAGTTTCCTTTTTCTCGCTCAAGGCGTTGCTTAGATCAATAGGCATTTCATGTACAAGGCCGCCGGAAATATTAGACATCATTTTTCTACCTGTTAATTGCGCCTTGCCACGCAAGTATCCGATTGGGTTCGAGGGCTGCTGAACCGAACACATCGCGCTGCAGATCAGCGGCAGAGTTTCGCTGGCGCAGCTGTTGCGTCAGCGAGAGGGGGGACAGATTCACTGTCGCTCAGGATCGGTTGTATGATCGAAATTCCATTATTTCCCAGTCATTCATAAAGCGATAAGGTGAGGCCCATACCTGCAGCAACAGGTATTCAGCACAGCAGCCCGGTGGAACGGTGGCGCCGATTTATCGAGCCCGTTAACAAGCGTGGGCGCTGTGCTGATTCTTCGTTTAACTCGAACAGTCGAAGGGGCCTCGAGCCCGAATGTAGCAAGGGTGAGTCATGAAAACAACGTCCTCAGCACGCATTGGAAACACCGAACGAAACGTGGGCATCGATGTCGGTAAAAGCACGCTCGATGTCCTGATCCTGGAGCCTGATATCTACTTTCAGGAGCCCAATTCACCAGAGGGTATCAAACGCCTGGTGAGCAAGTTGTCGCGCTACAAACTCAGTCGCATTGTCGTAGAGGCCACCGGCGGTTATGAGCGATACTTGGTGGAAGCCTGTGCCGAGAAGGCGCTGCCCATCATCATTGTCCAGCCCATGCAGGTCCGGCAATTTGCCAGAGCACAAGGGCTGCAGGCCAAGACCGACAAACTGGATGCACGTCTCATTGCTCAGTTTGGCGCGGTCATGAAGCCAGAGCCAAGGCCTATCGCCAGCAAAAAAGTTCGCTATATCAAAGATCTGCTGGCTCGCAAAAGGCAGCTCAACGAAACCCGCACCCAAGAGCTGAACCGTCTTCACAAAGCCCCTTCGGTACTGACCCCGTCTCACACACGCCTGCTCAAGTGGCTGGACAAGGAGATCGCGTGGCTCAATGACAAGCTCGCCAAAGAGGTTGCTGAAGTCACCGAATGGCAACGCACCTACGAGATCCTCAGCTCAGTACCGGGTATCGGAGATGGTGTCGCCTTTACCTTGCTGGGTGAGTTGCCAGAACTCGGAGCATTATCGTCAAGACAAGTCGGTGCGCTTTGTGGACTGGCCCCATACAACCGCGACAGTGGTTCCATGAAAGGTCGGCGGCGCATCAAAGGAGGGCGCGCACCGATCCGCACTGTTCTCTACATGGCCATGCTGAGTGCGATACAGCACAACAAAATCATGAAAACTTTTTACCAAAAACTTGTGGCGCAAGGTAAGCACAAGAAGGTCGCGCTCACTGCCTGCATGCGCAAGATGATGACCATCTTGAACGCAATGGTGCGTGACAATCAGGAGTGGCAAACACACTAAAAATTCTGCTGCAGCTATTGATTTGGGATCACAGTCGCTTGTTAG
>JAUSMU010000477.1 GCA_030645995.1 Gammaproteobacteria bacterium
AAAATGAAGCTACCCGGAGCACCGCTACCAGAATAGTCCTGAACCCAAGGGTTCAGGTGGTGACTCCAGCGGTACATAAGGCTTTCCGTCGAGCGGACATGCACAACAGCACCTTGCAAAGAGCCTCCGGTTTAACGATATCGGCTCAAGAACATTTCTGATTGGCTAATGCTCTAGGTAACTCTGGATCGAGTATATACAACTTGATTGGGGCTATCGATAGCCGAATGGAACTTTTTTACGGGCTTGTGAAAGCGTCTGAGGAGCTGGTGAAGAACGGCCTTCAGGTGATCTCAATCTGACGATTGATCTGCAGGCTGCGGTCGATCTTGTCCTCCAGCGCCTTGACCTGTTGCACCGTGATGTGACGGTTTTCATTGAGTTGCTGGCTCTTGCCGAGCATCTCGTGGGTGATGTTCAAGGCGGCCATCACGGCGATTTTCTCAAGACCGTGGATGTTGCCACGGGACTTGATCTTGCGCATGTTCTCGTCGAGATAGCGGGCAGACTTCAGCAGAGCATCCTGTTCCGAAGGAGGGCAGCTGACCTGATATTCCTTGTCGAGGATCTTGACCATTACTGCGCCGGGGGCATTTTCTTCAGGGTTCATGCGTTTTCTCTTGTTCTGCAGGAAGGGCGATTGCCAGGGCTGTTGCCAAGGCGATTACACGGACTGTGTCTGTTCCATGGACTTCAGTCTGTTGAGCACAGATTCAAGGCGGGTCTTGGCCAGCTTGTTATTTTCAAGCAGTTGCTGGCGCTCAGATTGCCAGTTATGCTCCTTCGCCCTTAACTGCTGATTTTCGCTCTTCATCGTTGCGCAAAGTTCAATGAGAGCATCGATCTTTTGATCCAGCGTGTTAAATCTTTCGTCATTCATTATGATGTTCGCTATGCACAAACCCACTGGGATAATTGCCGTTACTATAGAGCTGAGACCCTGGCCGGTCAATCGCGGCATATGCTATCCAGCGCAGGAATTGCGGCGAAAAATCAACGCAGACCGAATCAAGGCAGACCATGACCAGCATTTATGAAGAAGTCGCCAGACGGCGCAAAGAATTGATGCAGCAGATGGAGCCCAACAGCATTGCCCTGCTGTGTGCGGCGCCTCAGAGCACGCGCAGTAACGACACCGAATATCTGTACCGCCAGAACAGTGACTTCTACTATCTCACCGGATTCACAGAGCACGACGCACTGCTCGCGCTGATTCCCGGCCGTGAACAGGGAGAGGTGGTGCTGTTCTGTCAGGAGAAAGACAAGACCCGCGAATTGTGGACGGGCATCCTGATGGGGCCGGAGCAGGCCATCAAACAACTGCAGATTGATGATGCGTTTCCGATTGGCGACATCGACGACATCCTGCCCGGCCTCATCGAAGGTCGTGACCGCGTGTACTACTCCATGGGCAAGGATCAGCGCTTCGATCAGCGCGTGATGGACTGGGTGAAAGTCATTCGTGGCAAAGTGCGTCAGGGTGCGCATCCCCCCGGTGAGTTTCTGGTGCTGGATCATCTTCTCAATGAGATGCGGCTGATCAAGAGCCCGCTGGAGATCAAGCTGATGGAGAAAGCCGGCGCCATCTCGGCACAAGCTCACAAGCGTGCCATGGCCGTCTGCCGTCCGGGGCTGCATGAATATCATCTGGAGGCAGAGTTGCTGCACGAGTTCGTACGCTCCGGCAGCCGTGCTCCGGCCTACAACAACATCGTCGCCGGTGGCAAGAATGCCTGCATCCTCCACTACGTCGAGAACAATGCAGTGTTGAAGGATGGCGATCTGGTGCTGATCGATGCGGGCTGCGAGTATGGATACTATGCTGCAGATATTACGCGCACCTTTCCCGTGAACGGACGTTTCAGTACCGAGCAGCGCGCACTTTACGAGATCGTGCTCAAGGCACAACTCGACGCCATCAAAGTCATTAAACCTGGCGCCCCTTGGGATGAACCGCACAATGTCACCGTGCGTGTCATCACGCAGGGGCTGGTCGATCTTGGTCTGCTCAAGGGCGACGTGCAGGAATTGATCAAGAGCGAGGCGTACAGAGCATTCTATATGCACCGCGCAGGGCACTGGCTGGGCATTGATGTACACGATGTCGGTGATTACAAAATAGACGACAAGTGGCGCCTGCTGGAGCCCGGCATGGTCACTACTATCGAGCCCGGTATCTATGTCGCCCCGGACAATATGGACGTGGCCAGAAAGTGGCGTGGCATCGGCATCCGCATCGAGGACGATGTGCTAGTGACACGCACCGGACATCGCGTGCTGAGTCATGGCGCGCCCAAGACAGTGGAAGAGATCGAGAGTTTCATGGCGCAGGCGCAAGCCGCCGCTTAAAGATTTTCGTGTAAGTGCATTTTTTGAAAGAACTGAAAGGAAGAGTGGTGAGCGGTGCGAGTATCTTCTCTGCGTGAACATTATGATGTGGTGGTCGTCGGCGGCGGTCTTGTCGGCGCCAGCTTCGCCTGTGCCTTGAGTGCTAAAACCAGTGCAAAAGCCAGCGCCAATCCACTCCACATCCTGGTGACTGAACCGGTAGCGGCATTGCAGGCCTCGACGAGTTTTGACTCCAGATCCACAGCCTTGTCCTATGGCAGCCGCTGCATTTATGAACGGCTCGGGCTATGGCAGGAACTCGGCCCGCTGGCCACGCCCATCAAGAATATTCACGTTTCTGATCGCGGGCATTTTGGTGCGGTGCGCATCGACCACGCCAATATGGGCGTCGAGGCGCTGGGCTATGTGGCAGAGAATCAACATCTGGGCGTGGTGCTGACTGCCGCGCTGGATCGGGCGCCCAATATCGATTTCCTGTGCCCTGCCGTGATCGATGAACTGCAACCGCGCCCCGACGGTATGAGGGTGCGAGTACAGCATGGCGAGGGCACTGCCTCTGAGAACACTACCACAGAGATCACTGCAGGTCTGGTGGTGCTGGCTGACGGTGGCAAGTCCATTCTCAGCGAGCGGCTGGGCATATCCGGCAGCGTGACTCACTACGGGCAGAAGGCCATCATTGCCAACATCGCCTTCGAAAAATCCCACGACAATGTTGCCTTCGAGCGCTTCACCGACAGAGGACCGCTGGCAGTGTTGCCTCTGGCGACTCATCAGGGCGACAATCGCGGCGCCCTGATCTGGACGGTGGAAGAGCACGAAGCAGATGAGATTCTGGCATTGCCGGAACCGTTGTTCCTCCAGCAATTGCAGGAGCGTTTCGGGTACCGGCTGGGGCATATCGAGAAGGTCGGTGCGCGCGTCGCTTATCCGCTGAGTCTGGCGGTCGCGCGCGAGCAGATCAGGCCGGGGCTGGTGTTGCTCGGCAATGTCGCACACACACTGCACCCTGTGGCCGGGCAGGGGCTGAACCTCGCGCTGCGCGATTCGGAGGTGCTGGCCGAACTCCTGGCGGCAGCGCATGACGAAGGCCTCTCGCCGGGTGCGATGACAGTGTTGCAGCGCTACATCGATGCTCAGTGTCACGATCAGGATGCCACCATCGACTTCAGCCACTACATGATGCGGCTGTTCTCCAACGGCAATCCGGCACTGATCTGGGCGCGCAAGTTCGGCTTGTTCTCCATCGATCTGATTCCGGTGATGAAGAAGACCTTTGCCAGACAAGCCATGGGGCTTGCGGAGCGGCGCACGCGTCGGGCGTGATTGGCGTGGCGAGGTTATCGCGGGCGGGGCCCGCTCCCACACATCGCCACGATAGGTGCTAGCGAGTTCGTTGTTCCTGCACGGCCAATCTGATCGCCTCAATGCGTTTACGGTTCACCCCCAGATCGCTCTTGCCCAGACGCGATGCGGAGCGCACCTGCACAATGCCGACGGCAGGATCGGCCAGAAACTCCACGTCATCCACAAAGCCCATCAGCCGTGTCGTGAACTCCGCATACAGATAGTTGCCCTGCTCGCTGATGATCTGTGCCCCGGCCATTGAAACGATGGCCTGCCGGACCTCGGGCAGTGTGGCACTCAAGGGCTCTATCCGGTGACTCGCGCGGCTTTCGGCGCTGGAGACGCAGTTCGGAGAATCAGGGCACAGACCGAGCCCGCCGTTGCTCTCGCCCAGTGTGGTGGGCCGTTCGCCCGCACAGCCCAGCAGTGTCAGAAGAGGGATCATGATCAGGAGGCTCCGTGTGTGCGTGGTGGTTGGTTTCATAAGATTACCTGCATGCCCAGCCACTCGGCGATCATCGCAGGCTTGTCCTCGCCTTCGATTTCCATGATGGCCTTGTGTTTGAGCAGGATATTAACGGGGCCCTTCAGCGTGACCTCCAGCAGTTCGAAGCGGGCACGGATGCGTTTGCCGACCCTCACCGGACTCATGAAGCGCACCTTGTCCAGCCCATAGTTGATGGTCATCCGCGCGTCCTTGATCTTGATGACACCGGCCTGGGCAGACAGTGTGCTCAGCAGCGAGAGCGTCAGGAAACCGTGGGCGATAGTGCCACCGAAGGGTGTCTCAGCCATGGCGCGCTCCCGGTCGACATGGATGAACTGAAAGTCACCAGTCGCCTCGGCGAACTGGTTGACCCGCTGCTGGGTAATCTCCAGCCACGGGCTGATGCCGACTTCCTTCCCGATGAACGAACGGGCTTCTTCAAACGTCACGAAATTGGGCACGGGGTTCTTCTCCAGGATATCTTTGCCGAGGCGTCTTGCTGGCTGTCCGGTGACGGCCAGAGCTATACTCTGCCACATCAACAGATCCCGCAAGAGACAGACCTCAAGCCCCGGGACAATGAGAACCCTATGCAAGCCAGTTCAGCAGAGAATGAGTTTGATGTCGTCATCGTGGGTGGCGGCATGGTCGGTGCGAGCCTCGCCTGCGCGCTGGCCGATTCCGGGCTGCGTCTGGCGGTGCTCGACAGTCAGCCGTTCGCGGCGCAGGACGCTGCCCCAACCGACTCTTCCACCAGTCCCTCTGCAGAGCCAACCTTCGACCCGCGCGTCAGTGCCATCACGCCAGCATCTCAACAATTCCTCCATGAGATCGGCGTCTGGAACGCGATCTCCGCGCGGCGCCTCTCTCCCTACACGGATATGCATGTCTGGGATGGCGACGGCACCGGCTCCATTCATTTCTCGGCAGCTGATATTCACGCCGACCTGCTCGGTCACATCATCGAGAACTCGGTGATTCTCACGGCACTGCAGCGGCGTCTTGGCGGCAGCAACAACATCACCTTGCTGGCCCCGGTCACATTGACCGGCCTGACTCCGCCAGACAGCGCATCGCCCGAGGCGCCAGTGCAGATTACACTGGCCGACGGCCGCTGCCTGAGCACACGACTGCTGGTCGCCGCCGATGGTGCCAACTCCACGGTCCGCGAGCTTGCCGGTTTCCAGACCCGCGAATGGGACTACCAGCATCACGCCATCGTGACCACCGTGCGCACCGCGCTCCCGCACCACCAGACTGCTATCCAGCGCTTCATGGACGCGGGCGTGCTGGCATTTCTGCCACTGCGGGCCAATCCGCAGATAGGCCTTGATGACCAGCGGCATTGCTCCATCGTGTGGTCCGTGTTACCGGAGGTCGCTCAGGATTTGATGGCACTGGACGACACAACCTTTGCGCGCGAGCTGCAGGCCGCCATCGAAAACCGTCTCGGCACGATCGAGAGCGTGGACAAGCGCCACAGCTTTCCGCTGCGCCAACGCCATGCGCACCGTTATGTGCAGCAAGGCATCGCCCTGATCGGGGACGCTGCTCACACCATTCACCCACTGGCCGGGCAAGGCGTCAACCTCGGGCTGCAGGATGCCAGTGTGCTGGCGGCAGAGATTCAGCTGGCGTTGAACAAGGGGCGGGATTTTGCCGATCTGCGCACCCTGCGTCGCTACCAGCGCCGCCGCATCGGCCACAACCTCGGCATGATGTGGATGATGGAAGGCTTCAAACATCTGTTTGCCGAGCAACCGCTAGCCGTGCGCTGGCTGCGCAACGCCGGCATGGCGAGCCTCGACAAGACGGTGCTGCTCAAGAACCACATCATGCGTTCCGCAATGGGCATTGAGTGACTCACGGGCGGAATCGCGCAGCCGCTGAAAATATTTCTAAAGTAATTCCTCTCGTGGTCGATTACCGGGTATGGCCCTACCTTCATATCCATTGCAGAGGAATCGCAAGCATGCTGGCAAAAGACACTTCCTGGCCCTTCGATCTGGACCTCAGTGCGCTGGACACCAGTGCGATCACCAACATCCTCAACGACATCGAGAGCCATCTTCCCCTGGTTGAATCGGAGGGCGGCATGACCGAATTACTGCGCGTCAAGCAGCTCTTTGAAACCGAACTGATGACTAGCCGCCGCCTGCACTGATCCTGTGTTGCCGCACCCTGGCGGCGCACTTACTGGTGTACTCCCCTTCCTGCTTGGTTTATCCTTGACCCGCCCGAATATCCCGTTGATTCGACAGATGCAGCGATAATTGCAGGACCTGTGCAAGCAGATCCCCGCTCTCGCGGTCATGATCCGAGTCAAGGCGGATGTCTGAACACCGTTATTGAAACTCCCGGAAAATAATCAAAAAGGTTGGTCATTATGAAACTGCTACTCTCTTTATTTGCTGCTACCGCACTGCTGGCCGGGGGCAATGCCCTGGCAATTGACGCCGCCAAAGTCACTCAGGCTCTGGCCGATCCTGCCCGCAGCGATGCTGACAAGGCGCTGGATGACGCACGCAAGCCGGTTGAAGTGCTGAACTATCTGGGTCTGGAAGAAGGCATGACCGTGCTGGACATCATGTCCGGTGGCGGCTGGTACACCGAAGTGCTGTCGCGCGCCGTTGGCCCGACTGGCAAGGTCTACATGCAGAACTCCGAGGGCGCCCTCGCCCGTGGCACTACTCAGGCGACTGTCGATGCCCGTCTGGCTGCGTTGAGCAATGTTGAGCTGTTGAAGCAGGACGTCAGCGTTGATCTGGGCTTGCCAGCAGGGTCTATCGACTTCGCCATCACCAACCTGAACTTCCATGACGTGTACAATCGTGACCCGGCCGCTGCACAGACTTTCCTGGTCAACGTGAAGAACGCCCTCAAGCCAGGCGGCATCTTCGGCATTATCGACCACGAAGGTAACATGGGTGCGGACAACGCCACTCTGCACCGCGTTCCCCTTGAGCAGGTGATTGCAGCGGTTCAACAGGCTGGCCTGACCATCGTGGACAGCAGCAGCGACCTGCTGAACGTGCCAACCGACAACCACACACAAGCCCAGTTTGCCGCTGAGCTGGAAAGAAATACCGATCGCTTCATTCTGAAGCTGACCAAGTAATACTGGTTTAGAACCAATAGCATGACCGGACTGCCTGTGAAGCACCCTGCTTCCCAGGCAGTCTTACTTTCCGATACTCCCAGATTTCTTCGCAACCGAGCATTTCCTTGAAGCAATCCTCCAATCAGACCCACTCCCCATCAACTTCCCGACCTGCATCGCCCTCACCATCAGGCCCCGTGCAGTTGATCACCAAATTTTTCTCGGTGTTCAAGTACAGCCGCGTGGCGGTCGAGATTGTCTGGAGCACCAGCGCCGCGCTGACGCTGACGATGGCGCTGGCCACCTTGCTGGCGGGCATCCTGCCGGCGGGTATTGCCTATGTCGGCCAGCTGATCGTGGATGCGGTGGTCACGGCCATACAGGCTGCGCCGGAACAGCGTGAAGCGGCGACCGACCAGACCATTTTCTGGGTACTGTGCGAGGCCGGACTGGTGGTGTTCATCACCGGGGTACAACGCATCAACAGCGTGTGCCAGTCGATCCTGCGCGTGCTGCTGGGCAACAAAATCAACGTGATGATTCTCGAAAAATCACTGACCCTGGAACTGCAGCATTTCGAGGATTCCGAATACTACGACAAGCTGACCCGCGCCCGGCGCGAGGCGTCGAGCCGTCCGCTCAGCCTCGTGATCCGCACCTTTGACCTGCTGCGCGAATCCATCTCACTGGCCAGCTACGGCTTCCTGCTGTTCCAGTTCTCGCCCTGGGCGGTGTTGCTGCTCGCCTTCGCGGGCCTGCCTGCCTTCCTCGCCGAGGCGAAATTCTCCGGTGAAGCCTTCCGCAACCAGCGCCACCGTTCCGCCGAACGCCGC
>JAUSMU010000479.1 GCA_030645995.1 Gammaproteobacteria bacterium
CGCCTCATCCATTCTGAGCCCTTCTCTATAGGGCCATTCGATGGTCGTAAAACGAGAGCGCTGACCGGGCATGCTTTGCGGATCATGCAATGTCAGAAACTCTACATATTTTGCCTTGGAGGTCGGCTGAAAGCGCTTGATCAGATCCGCCAACGGAAAACCCACCCACGGTATTACCATCGACCATCTTTCAACACATCGTAGACGGTAGATGCGCTCCTCAAGGTCATGGGGCTTTAAAATATCCTCCAATGTGTAAACTCCAGGCTTTTCCACCTCCCCCTCAATCGCAACGGACCATGGGTCGGCCCTGAAGTCACCGGAATTGGCAATCGGGTCTCCCTTGTCGGTCCCAAACTCATAGAAATTGTTGTAGGAAACTACATCCCTGTAGGGAGTAAGAGACTCACTCGTATAGAAGCCCCCAGCAGTATCCGCTGGCTTTATAGCCTCAAATTTTGGCCCCCACCAGGCAGCAGGCGCCGCTCTGACCATGTCACTCGGAGCCGTTGCCCTTAGGCCATCTCCTGAAGCTGCAATACAGGCATTTGGCAGCGCACCAGACGCCACCCCCCCCGCCACAAAACCCAAACCAGAAGTAATGAACTGACGGCGATTAAGATACACGCTCTCAGGCGTAATTTCGGAAGGCCGTATATCTGATGGAGGCTTGATCAACATTTTGGCTACCTTTGTGGAGAAACCACTATTTGAGTTTTTACGGACCACATAACTTCCAACCGTTGAGCAACACCCAACTAATTCATAGAGAGGATTTTGGACTCGACTTCCGAAGCTTTGAAGAGGGCATTCGGTAAAGCCAGATGGCCGGACCTGACGCCGCGTATAGAACACACATAGTCAACAGCACTTCATGTGGATTCTGCGCAATCACCACCAACAACACGACCGCCATTAGAAAGACGACATAGGGCACTGTGCCTTTGAAGTGAATTTCCTTGAAACTGAAATAGCGATAGTTTGAAATCATCAAAATCCCAGTAAAAGCAGTAAGCACTGCAGTCCCAAATGCCACTGCGGGCGTAATTTCGATGCCATACCTGTAACCAACCCAAGCGACAAACGTTACCAACCCTGCCGCAACCGGGCTCTGCAAACCCACAAAGAAGCGTTTATCCACAGTACCCAGTTGCACATTGAACCGCGCCAGACGCAACGCCGCACAGGAGATATAAATGAAACTTGCCGCCCAGCCAGCCTCCCCCAGCGAAGACAACGCCCAACTAAAGATAATCAGCGCAGGAGCCACACCAAATGAAACCATGTCAGAAAGGCTGTCGAACTGCGCCCCAAATGCACTTTGAGTATTAGTCATGCGGGCAACACGGCCATCCAGACCATCCAGCACAGAAGCAATGAGGATCGCCCAGCCAGCCTCGTTGAAGTTACCGCCCATGCCAGCAATTATTGCGTAAAATCCAGCGAACAAAGCCCCCAGCGTCAGCAGATTCGGAAGTAAATAAATGCCTCGCCGACGAATCTTCTTACCATCTTCCGATACAACCTCCTCGTGCTCATCGATCGGAAAGAGACTGTGTTCACTATCTTTATCGTTCCCATTATCCATGGTGCAAGTGTTTCCTCAGGAGGTCGTGCGGCGGACAACTCAGAAATAACAATACTACTGCGCTGGGATTATACACTTCCTGATTTCGAAAAAGCTCGCAACTAAGCGGCCTGTAGCGGTCACGTTAAGTTGGCCACATGCTCTTGAGAGAGGTCCCAAAACGCTTTAATCAGCGGACTATTCAATTTGCGCCGCATTATGCACAACCCTATTGAAAATGGCTCCAGCTGTGGTTCGACCTTCAGTATTTCGACTTTCCCCCTGATTGGACTGTTCTCAACGACCAACAGAGGCACAACTCCAACTCCGAACCCCAGGCTCACCATGCTGACTATCGCCTCATTACCGCTGACCTGGGCATAGATATTAGGCCGAATCTGTTGCTCACGAAACCAAAGATCCACCCGGGTCCTTGCCAGGCCCGACTCTGAAAGAACCAAGGGAATTCGCTCCCACGGCAAATTTGCCCCTGATTGAAGGTTCTCGTCCAGCATGTCTCTCAGAGGGCTGGCTGATATTGGGGCAATGAACACCAGCGGCGATTGCCTGATGACACGAAAACACAGTTTATCGGGGAGCGTGTCGGGACGAGCTGCAATCCCCACATCTTCTTCCTCGTCAAGAATACGCTGGATCGTCGCAGCTGTATCACCCGTACGAAGTTGAATTTCAACTGCTGGATATCTGGCCCTAAACTCATCCAGCAATTCATGCAGGAAACTATAACTAGCGGTAACAGAGCAAAATATACTCAACCTCCCTGACAACTGGTCAGACTGCTGCTGCAGTTCACGCTTCAGTTCAACCCAGTTTTCCAGCGCCTGCATTGCATACTCTCGGAATCTGATACCCGCCAACGTCAAAGTGACTGTACGGTTGTCTCGATCAAAGAGAACCTGCCCAACCTCGTGCTCAAGCTTCTGAACAGTTCTGGTCAGGCTGGACGGACTTACATGCAGCTCCCGGCTGGTCTTGCCAAAATGCAGACTCTTGCACAGATGCAGGTACAATTGCAGCTCTCTAATTTCCATCTCAACCTCGTTATCACTACCGGGATCCGCCACATTTCGAAAACTGAAATATATTGTTGCAGATATATCATTTTACGCAACTATAAGAATCGCCTATTATTCGCGCCAATCTTTCAGGAGAGTGTCGGCGAATGCCTATAAGTAATTTGCACGACAATCAAAAAACCTCATTCGATCAAATACTGACACTGGAGAACCACCATGAATTACTTCAATACCCTCCCCTTGCGGCTGCAACTACAACAATTGGGCAAGTGCCGCTTTATGGACAGAAACGAATTTGCTGATGGCGTTAACTGTTTGCTAGGCAAGAAAATCGTCATCATCGGCTGCGGAGCCCAGGGCCTTAATCAAGGCTTGAACATGCGTGACAGCGGTTTGGATATTTCCTACACGTTGCGCGCGGCCGCCATTACCGAGAAACGTCAGTCCTGGAAGAACGCGACCGAGAACGGTTTCAAAGTCGGCACCTACGAAGAACTGATCCCCTCTGCAGACCTCGTTCTCAATCTGACACCCGACAAGCAGCACACACCAGTTATCAAAGAAATCATGCCTTTGATGAAGAAAGATTCCTGCTTGGCCTACTCGCACGGTTTCAACATCGTCGAAGAAGGCATGCAGATTCGCAAAGACCTGACGGTGGTCATGGTGGCGCCAAAATGCCCAGGCACCGAGGTACGTGAAGAGTACAAACGCGGCTTCGGTGTCCCCACACTGATCGCAGTACATGCCGAGAATGACCCACGAGGCGATGGACTGCAGATTGCCAAAGCCTATGCCGCAGCAACCGGTGGTCACCGTGCCGGCGTCCTCCAGTCTTCTTTCATTGCAGAAGTGAAGTCCGACCTCATGGGCGAACAGACCATTCTGTGCGGCATGCTCCAGACTGGCACAATCCTTTGCTACAACAAGATGGTTGAGAAAGGCATTGACCCGGCCTATGCATCGAAACTGATGCAACATGGCTGGGAAGTCGTTTCTGAGGGGCTGAAGCACGGCGGCATCACCAATATGATGGATCGGTTGTCCAACCCGGCAAAGCTGGTTGCCAACTCCCTTGCAGCCGAACTCAAAGAAATCATGGCGCCTCTGTACCAGAAGCACATGGACGACATCATCAGCGGCACGTTCTCCAGCGGCATGATGGAAGACTGGGCCAACGACGATGAGAAACTGTTGACCTGGCGTGCAGCCACTGCCGAGACGGCATTCGAGAAATCCACTGCAGGGACAATGGCAATCAGCGAGCAGGAATACTACGACAACGGCATCCTCATGGTTGCCATGCTGAAGGCTGGCGTTGAGCTGGCTTTCGAAACCATGACTGACAGCGGCATCATTGAAGAATCAGCTTATTACGAATCTCTGCACGAGACCCCGCTGATCGCCAACCTGATCGGTCGCAAGAAGCTCTACGAAATGAACAAGGTCATTTCCGATACCGCTGAATACGGTTGCTACCTGTTCTCTCACGCCTGCGTTCCCTTGCTCAAAGATTTCATGGCGAAGATCGATGTTGATGTGATCGGTAATGGTCTGAACCTGAAAGACAACAACGTGGACAACGCTGAACTTATCACGGTGAATCAAGACATCCGCAATCACCCGATCGAGATCATTGGCAAGAGACTGCGCTCTTACATGACGGCAATGAAAAAAGTAATCTAATCTCCGTTTCCTGCTGAAGTAAAAAATAAAAAAGGGCCAAACGGCCCTTTTTTATTCGATCAGATTTACCAACACTCAAGCACTCAATACTTTCTCGCCTCTGGAGATTCCAGACACTCCCGTCCTCGCCACCTCAAGGACAGTAGTGCCACTGATCGCCGCAAGAAAGCCATCCAGTTTCTCAGAGGTGCCTACCAGCTGAATGCAATAGATCGCGTTGGTCACATCCACGATCTGACCACGAAAAATATCCGCAGTACGCTTGATCTCATCACGCTGAACACCTGTTGCTTTCACCTTGATCAGCATCAGCTCGCGCTCGATATGCGCCCCCTCAGTAAGATCAACTAGTTTGACCACATCAATGAGCTTGTTGAGATGTTTGGTAATCTGCTCAATCTTGCGGTCGTCGCCAATGGTCGTAATTGTCAATCGTGACAACGTATGATCATCGGTAGGTGCCACCGTCAGTGACTCGATGTTGTAATTGCGTTGAGAAAACAGACCAACCACTCGTGATAAGGCGCCAGGCTGATTCTCCAACAATATGGAAATAATGTGCCTCATCTCAGGTTCTCTCCGTCTTGCTCAGATACATATCTTTCATTGCACCGCCAGCGATAGCCATCGGATAGACGTGTTCCATCGGGTCAACCAGAACATCGATGAACACCAATCTGTCCTTCAGTGCAAACGCCTCGGTCATCTTCTCTTTGAGGTCCGACAATTTTGTGATTCGAACACCGACATGACCATAGGCCTCTGCCAGTTTGACAAAATCGGGCAGCGACTCGGAATAAGTACTATGCGAATAGCGACCGCCGTACTGCATATCCTGCCACTGTTTCACCATGCCCAAGGCCTCATTATTCAGGCAAACAATCTTCACCGGCAGTCGATACTGCATGCAGGTTGCCAACTCCTGCAGATTCATCTGGAAACTGCCTTCCCCAGTCACGCAGACGGAAACTGCATCCGGAAATGCCAACTGTACGCCCATGGCAGCAGGGAATCCGAACCCCATGGTGCCCAGGCCCCCGGAGTTGATCCAACGGCGAGGCTCGTCAAATTTGTAATACTGTGCGGCAAACATCTGATGCTGACCGACATCAGAAGACACATAGGCGTCACCGTTGGTGATCTCATACAGACACTGAATAACCTGCTGAGGTTTGATGACATCGTTGTCCGCAGGGGTGACCTTCAGGCAGTCTTTCGCACGCCAGCCTTCGATCTGCTGCCACCACAAGTCCAGTGATTGCGTATCGACACGAGAGTCCGATTGCTTGATCAGCTCCAGCATCTCCTCAAGCACACTGGTCACTGATCCGACGATAGGAACATCGGCCGACACTGTTTTCGAAATGGCAGCAGGATCGATGTCTACGTGCAAAATCTTGGCTCCAGGACAGAACTTGGAGATATTGTTGGTGACGCGGTCATCGAACCTGGCACCAATACCCAACACGACATCGCTGAAATGCATCGCCATGTTGGCCTCATAAGTGCCATGCATGCCGAGCATGCCAAGGAACTGACGATCAGTCGCCGGGTAAGCCCCTAATCCCATCAAAGTATTAGTCACAGGATAGTTGAGCAGCCGCGCCAACTCCCTCAACAGGTCGCTGCCATTACCCTGCACCACGCCACCACCGGTATAGATAATCGGACGTTTGGCGGCTAGAAGTATCTCCACTGCCTTCTTGATCTGCCCGGTGTGCCCCTTGCCAGGTACCGAGTACGAACGCAACTTGACCGATTCCGGATAGTGGTACTTGTACTTTTTGGCTGGATCAGTCGCGTCCTTCGGAATATCAATGACAACAGGCCCGGGCCTGCCAGTCGTGGCAATGTAAAAGGCCTTCTTGACGATCATGGGGATGTCTTCCGGGTTCTGCACCATGAAGCTGTGCTTCACGATCGGACGGGAGATACCGACCATGTCAGTTTCCTGAAAGCCATCGGAACCGATGAGCGAGCTATGAACCTGGCCGGAGATAACGACCATGGGGATTGAATCCATGAAGGCCGTGGCGATTCCGGTAATTGCATTGGTAGCGCCGGGGCCCGAGGTCACCAGCACCACGCCGGGCTTGCCGGTCGCTCGTGCATAGCCGTCGGCAGCGTGAGTCGCTGCCTGCTCATGACGCACGAGAATGTGCTCGACCTTGTCCTGTTTGAACAGGGCATCATAAATATGCAACACGGCACCACCAGGGTAGCCGTAAATCATGTCAACGCCTTCGTCGTGCAACGCTCGCATGAGCATTTCACCGCCGGATAATAATTCCACTTTCATAGACCTCTGTGCTGTCATGTCGATTATTGAGCCACCATCGCACGCTGCAATAGCAACGAAGTCGCCTGCGAGAAGCGACGATGACCATACTGACTGATAATAGATTCTGGGAGACACCAACCAGTAGCCGAGCAAAAGCATGACTCGACTGAATTCTGATTGACTCCGGCGGCTCTCTACGCGGTAACGTGCGGAGCCTAAGGTGGACGTTGTTTGACACCTAGGGTAATCATGGTGCCCGGTATTTTTTTGCCGGACAACCACTGAAGCAGATCGGATGGGGGATTGATCTGATCAGTCTGCAAACCAAAAACGCTGCCAATTTTCCCACCAATTGTGGCAAAGTCAAGCGTTTAAATGGTCTGCAGACTGACCACAGAGTCCGTGTCTCTTACTTTTTGCTGAAGCTGAATTGCTCATCCTCAACATCTATGTAGATACAATCTCCCGGCTCATAGTCACCCTTGATGACTTGTTGCGCCAGTGCGTTTTCGATACGGTTCTGAATGACCCGCTTCAACGGGCGGGCACCGTATACCGGGTCGTAGCCCAGGTCGGCAATTTTCTCAAGCACTGCCTCACTGACTTCCAGGCGCAGATCGTTGTCCTGCAAGCGCTTGTTGAGCAATTCGATCTGAATATCGGCAATGCCACGGATTTGTGATTTCAGCAGCGGGTGGAACACCACTGTCTCATCAATCCTGTTTACAAACTCTGGAGAGAAGTGTCGGACCACCACCGAGAGCACCTCGGTTTTCACGCGCTCGTAGGTTCTCTCATCGGGCTCGCCTTCACTCATCATCTCCTGAATACGATCAGATCCGAGGTTCGACGTCATCACGATGACCGTGTTGCGGAAATCCACCGTGCGGCCATGACCATCCGTCAGACGCCCGTCATCCATCACCTGCAACAAAATGTTGAAGACATCTGGATGAGCCTTTTCCACCTCATCCAGCAGCAGCACGGAATAAGGACGACGACGCACGGCCTCGGTGAGATATCCACCTTCTTCATATCCCACATAACCGGGTGGCGCACCTATCAGGCGAGCCACAGAGTGCTGCTCCATGAACTCGGACATGTCGATACGCACCATCGCCTCTTCCGTGTCAAAGAGGAACTCCGCCAACGCTTTGCACAACTCCGTCTTGCCCACCCCTGTCGGGCCAAGGAACAGGAAGGAACCATTGGGGCGATTCGGGTCGGACAAGCCCGACCGTGAGCGGCGCACCGCATTGGCGACCGCCGACACGGCTTCATGTTGACCGATGACGCGTTTGTGCAGCGCATCCTCCATCGCCAGCAGCTTCTGCTTGTCGCCCTGCAGCATCTTGGAGACGGGGATGCCGGTCCAACGTGAGACCACTTCG
Organism: Gammaproteobacteria bacterium; assembly: GCA_030645995.1. GTDB lineage: Bacteria > Pseudomonadota > Gammaproteobacteria > Pseudomonadales > Pseudohongiellaceae > UBA5078. The sequence continues at coordinate 7,963 of JAUSMU010000479.1, forward strand.
GCGATCTCTTCCTCGGTCACCCTGTTACGGAGCAGGCGCATGTCCATCATCTCGGCCTGGGCCGACATGTCCAACGTCTTCTCCAGATTGGGAATAATGCCGTACTGCAGTTCTGACATGCGCGCCAGGTCTCCCGCACGTCTCGCCAGCTCAAGCTCGTTGCGCGCACGCTCCAGATTACTCTTGATGGACTGTGCCCCCTGCACCGAGGCCTTCTCAGCCTTCCAGATTTCCTCAAGATCTGAAAACTCCTTCTCTAGTTTTTTGATCTCATCTGCCAGCTTCTCCTTACGCTTGCGAGAGGCTTCATCTTCCTCTTTCTTGAGAGCTTCGCGCTCGATCTTCAATTGAATCAGGCGGCGCTCCAGACGATCCATCTCCTCAGGCTTGGAGTCGATCTCCATGCGAATAAGGCTCCCCGCCTCGTCAATCAGGTCAATCGCCTTGTCAGGGAGCTGGCGATCGGGAATGTAACGCATGGACAAGCGCGCAGCGGCAATGATGGCGGCATCGGAGATCTGCACGCCGTGGTGTACCTCGTAGCGCTCCTTGAGACCACGGAGAATGGCGATCGTATCTTCCTCATTCGGTTCATCGACCAGCACTTTTTGGAAGCGACGCTCCAGCGCGGCATCCTTTTCGATGTACTTGCGGTATTCGTCGAGCGTCGTGGCGCCCACGCAGTGCAGCTCACCACGAGCCAGCGCAGGTTTCAGCATGTTGCCAGCATCCATCGCACCCTCGGCCTTACCCGCACCGACCATGGTGTGCAACTCATCAATAAAGAGGATGACCGACCCCTCCTGCTTCGAGAGTTCATTCAGTACGCTTTTCAGGCGCTCCTCGAATTCGCCTCGATACTTGGCACCGGCGATCAGCGAACCCATATCCAGCGCGAGAATTTTCTTGTTCTTCAATCCCTCCGGCACCTCGCCGTTGACGATGCGCTGCGCCAGCCCTTCCAGAATGGCGGTCTTGCCGACGCCTGGCTCGCCGATCAACACGGGGTTGTTCTTGGTGCGGCGTTGCAGAACTTGGATCGTGCGGCGAATCTCGCTGTCGCGACCGATCACGGGATCGAGTTCGCCATTGGCAGCACGCTCGGTGAGGTCCACGCAGAAACGCGAGAGGGCCTGCCAGGAATCCTCAGCTCCCGCGTCGGTGACCTTGTCGCCACCACGCAGATTGGCTATGGCATTCTCCAACGCCTTCTCGCTCACACCGAAGGAATTGAGCAGCTTGCCTAGCTCGCCCTTGTCACCCATGGCCACCAGCACGATGGACTCGCTGGAGATGAACTTGTCACCACTTTTCTGTGCCAGCTTGTCGGCCTGATTCATCAGTCGGCCAAGCTCATTGGATAGACTGACATCGCCAGCATTGCCTTGCACCTTGGGCAGGCGATCAATCAGCTGCTGCAGGCGGGTACGCAGATCGGCAATATTGAATCCTGTCTGCGACAACAAAGGACGCACAGAACCACCCTTCTGATCCAGCAGCGCCGCAATCAGGTGAGCGGGTTCGATAAAATTGTTGTCGTGGCCTACCGCCAATGATTGGGCGTCAGAGAGAGCCGCCTGCAGCTTGCTGGTCAATTGATCCATGCGCATGTCTTCACCTCAAAAAAATTAGGACGTGTGAATTGGTTTCTGGTCTGGAGCAGTAGCGCAAAGGGGCTCATCTGGAAAGATCTTAATAAAGACCAGGTCGAGATAAGAACCCTCCTGCTAGGATTGACACTTTAAATGCGGCCAGACCCGGCAAATTCAAGTATGGCAGTGGAACCTGCAATACACAGGGACATAAATCAAGAGATTGGACGCAGGCCGATCACGCTGGCCATACGCCCTGTAACACCGTCCCGGCGATAAGAATAGAAACGCGAAACATCACAGTAAGTACACCATTCGCCGCCACTGACAGAGGAAACTCCGGCGGCCAACAATTTGAGCCTGGCGAGAGCATACAGATCAGCCAGATATTTGCCGACATCCGTTGCCGGTCGAAAACCTTCAGCGTCAATACGAGCACGCAATTGTTCGTCTTCGGTAGAGTTGAGGAAGATTTCCCGCACCTCCGCTCCCACCTCAAAATGACAGGGGCCAATGGCAGGCCCCAGCCAGGCGATGACCTCGCTGGCAGGTACTGAAAAACCAGCCAGGGTGCGTTCGAGAATGCCATCTGCAAGACCGCGCCAGCCGGCGTGTGCGACAGCCACGCTGTGGCCATCACGAGCCGCGAAGAACACCGGCAGGCAGTCCGCCGTCAGTACCACTCCCGCCACACCCGGAGTATCAATAAAGACGGCATCACCACGACACTCACCGGCACCACGTTCGGCATGCACGATCTGTGTGCCATGCACCTGTTCAAGCCATTGCAGATGGATGCTTTCACCCAGCAACCGCTGCAATAACGCCCGGTTCGAGTCAACATCAGTGGCGTTGTCCTTGACGTGCAGGGCGAGATTGAAGGAATCAAAAGGAGATTTGCTGACGCCTCCTCTGCGAGTGGTGACCAAGGCTACAACGGTCGCCGGTGCAGCCCACGTCGGCTGTATTGGCGCCAGTGCAGCGGTCAAAGTGGTCGTTAGGGTCATGGCCTGCCCCACTGTTTTCAGGTGAATTCCGACCGAAGAATTACATATCTGCCTGCAGGGCCGCCAGCAATTCCTGCATGTCCGCTGGCAGTTCGGATTCCCAGCTGACCATCTCGCCGGTATGCGGATGAATGAAGCCGAGTCGGCGAGCGTGCAGTGCCTGCCGGTCAAAATTCTTCAGCACTTTCGCGAGTGCACCACTGCAACCCTTGGGAATTTGCAGACGACCGCCGTACAGAGGATCACCCACCAGCGGATAACGGATATGGCTCATGTGCACACGAATCTGGTGGGTTCGCCCCGTCTCCAGCTTCACACGAATGTGCGTGTGAGCGCGATAGCGGTTCAGCACGCGGTAATGCGTCACCGCCTCCTTGCCATTTTCGATCACGGCACGTTTCTGACGATGCACGGGATGCCTGCCGAGCGGCAAGTCGACAGTGCCGCCAGCCGTCATCACGCCAATCACCACAGCCTCGTATTCGCGTTCGACTTCACGACGCTGCAGCTGCTTGACCAGGATGCGATGAGCCTGCAGGTTCTTGGCCACCACCATCAGTCCGGAGGTGTCCTTGTCCAGTCGATGCACGATACCCGCGCGCGGGATCTCGCTCAGCTGCGGACAATAATGCAGGAGACCATTAAGAAGTGTGCCTGAGCGGTTCCCCGCAGCAGGATGCACTACGGTGTTGACTGGTTTGTCGAGCACCAGCACATCATCGTCTTCGTAGACAATATTCAGCTCCGTCGGCTCCGCCACCCAAGTCTCATCGGCGACCAGCACAGTCTCGAGTGACAGCCGGTCCCCCGCATAAATCTTGTCCTTGGAGCGCAAGACCTTGCCATTGACCAGCAGGTTGCCCTCTTTAATCCAGGTTTGCAGTCGTCCGCGCGAATACTCCGGAAACAAACCGGCGGCGACTTGATCCAGCCGTTGCCCGGAGAGAGGGTCGGGAACTTGTGCCTGCAGTGAAATCTTAGTACTCAAATTCATGTACTCTAATTTTTGTACTCTAAATAGAAAAATACAGCATAACTTGGGTTTACCGAGAATGCTGTGGTTAAATACGCCTTCGCTCGGGCGGGCGCATTATAACCGCTTATTTTCAGTTGAATTTACTATTTTCCTGTTTTCCCAAGCTGACGGACAGGTATCGAAGAGGTTGTGGTCGCGTGAGAATTCTGATCCTGATGACGCTTTGCCTGGCCTGTGTGTCGTGCTCGATATTCGATAGCGAAGAACGCGACGAGTTCGAGGGACTGACGACCGAAGAACAGTTTTATGTCACAGCGCAACGACAACTGAACGCCCGCAACTACCGCGCAGCGATCAGCACTTATCAGGCGCTGGAGTCCCGTTTCCCCTTTGGACGCTATGCGGCGCAAGGTCAGCTCGAGCTGATCTATGCCTATTTCAACAACCTGGATCTGGAGGCTGCCCGCACAGCGGCCGACCGCTTCATACGCCTGAACCCCGACAACCCCAGCGTCGATTACGCATACTACATGAAGGGCATGGCATCGTTCGCGGAAGACGCCGGATTCATGAGCCGCTTCCTGCCGACTGATCCAGCCAAGCGTGATCCGGGCCGCGCACGCGATGCCTTCGCCGAATTCTCCATGCTGCTCGCCCTGTATCCGGACAGCGACTATGCGGCAGATGCCCGTGCCCGCATGATCTATCTGCGCAATCTGCTTGCCACCTATGAAATCCGCGTAGGTACATATTATCTGGAGCGCCGCGCCTATGTGGCCGCATTGAATCGCGGCCGCTATGTAGTGGAAAATTTCCAGGGCAGCCCGCTGGTGTCCGATGGCATGGCGATCATGGTCGAAGCCTATCTGCGCATGGGCCTGGACGACTTGGCCGGCACCTCACTCGCGCTGCTCAAACAGAATTTCCCAGACCATCCTTCATTGGACGGCAACGGCAACTTCATTGTGCGCAGCGATGTCACCAATCCGTCAATACTCTATACAGTCTCGTTCGGGCTTTTGGGAGATAACGTCGACAACACCCCGCTGGCCCCGACCACAAGGCCGTTCCGACCAGAGAATCCCGTCATGGACGAGCCACCTCCCGCCAAGCGTTCACTACTCAGTATTCTGACGTTCGGGATTTTCGGTTAATAGTTTTCCGGACAGAACTCGCGCTCGATCAGTTCGATCAGGATATGAATGATCTTGATGTGGACTTCCTGCACGCGATCCGCAAACGTACTCTTCCCTGCACTGATATCCACGGTGGCCAGCGCACCTAGCGCTGAGCCCGCCGCTCCTGTCAGGCTGACCACAGGCATACCATTGGCCCGCGCAAACTCCGCCGCCTTGATCACGTTGCGGCTGCAGCCACTGGTACTGATGGCCAGCAGGCAATCCCCCGTGCGACCACGAGCCTCCAGATAACGGGAGAAGATGTACTCGTAGCCGAAATCATTTGCCACACAACTGATGTGTCCCGCGTCGCTGATGGCCGTCGCTGCTAACCCGCGCCGATTCTGACGATAGCGCCCAGTCAATTCCTCGGCAAAATGCATCGCGTCGCTCATGGAGCCACCGTTGCCGCAGCTATAGATGGCATTGCCTGCTCGCAGCGCTTCGATCAGAACGCCGGCGGCCGCCTCGATACTCGCAATGTTGGACTCCGCAGCCATGAAGCGCTGCAGGTAGTCATGGGAATCGTTCAGTGTCGCGATGATGTACTGTTTCAATGGTTCACCTGTTTGTTTGTCTGTCTGTCGTGAAATCGGGGCAATCCGTTCAATCCCCCAGCTCCCAGCCGGAAGTAATCGGATAACGGCGATCCCGGCCGAATCCACGTTGCGTGAGCCGAACCCCGATCGGCCCCTGGCGGCGTTTGTATTCATTGAGATCTACCAGACGCAACACGCGCCGAACCGTGGCCTCGGCATAACCTTTAGCAATGATGTCGGTGGCGCTGCAATCCTGCTCCACATACAGCTCCAGGATGGCGTCGAGTTCGTCATACGGCGGCAGGTTATCCTGATCCACCTGCCCCGGCGCCAATTCTGCGGAAGGCGGACGGTCGATGACTGCCCGAGGGATGACGGGCGCCGACAGTGCATCAGCCTGCGCATTACGGTACTCACAGAGCCGATAGACCACCGTCTTCGGAACGTCTTTCAGGACGTCGAAACCGCCAGCCATGTCACCATACAGAGTGCAGTAACCCACCGCGATTTCACTCTTGTTGCCCGTGGTCAATACCAGCAAACCCTTCTTGTTGGAGATGGCCATCAGCAGCACACCCCGGCAGCGCGCCTGAATATTCTGCTCGGTGACATCCACAGACAGCCCCGCAAATTCATTTCCGAGAGCAGTCGTGAAGCTGTGATAAGCACTGTTGATCGGAATCACGCTGTAGTGGATGCCCAGCCGCTCAGCCTGAGCGCGCGCCTGATCGAGGCTCAGCTGCGAGGTGTAAGTAAACGGCATCATCACCGCCTGGACGCGATCTGCCCCCAACGCATCCGCCGCAATCACCAGCGTTAGAGCCGAGTCTATGCCTCCGGAAAGTCCGAGCACGACCCCTTTGAAACCATTCTTGCGAACGTAGTCGCGAACACCCAACACCAGCGCCTTGTACAGGCCGGCGTCTATGCTGTCCACAGCAGCCGATTCTCCTGCACTCACACTCAGACGTGCGCGCTTCGCATCACCAGGAAGCACCTCAAGATGTACAGGAAACAGGCCCTCCTGGAATGAAGGCGCCTGTACGCAACACTCGCCTTCGGCATTGACCGCCATGGAGGAGCCGTCAAACACTAGCTCATCCTGCCCCCCCACGAGATTGACATAAACGATGGGAATCCCGACTTGTTGTGCCCGCGTGCGCAGCAACGCCGCGCGCTCCGCGCCCTTGTTGCGGTGGAAAGGTGATGCATTGATATTGATGAGTAGACTCGCACCAGCCTCGGCGGCTTGTCGTGTCGGCCCCTCCTCCCACATGTCTTCGCAGATCGTCATCGCAACCGCGACGCCCTTGATGTTCACCACGCACGGTTCATGCCCCGGAGAGAAATAGCGGCGCTCATCAAACACCTGATAGTTGGGCAGGCACTGCTTGCGGTAAGTGGCGAGAATTTTCGATCCCTTGATGAGAGAGACAGCGTTGTAGAGGCGCCCATCCTCGCGCAACGGATAACCGATCAGCATATGCACAGGCAGGTTGGCAGAGAGCAGGCGCTGCAACGCCTTGTCGATACGAGTCTGCAGGCTTGGCCGCAACAGCAGATCCTCGGGGGAATAGCTGGTCAGTGTCAGTTCCGGAAAGGCGATGATGTCGGCGGCGTGCTCGACGATGGCCTGCTGCGCCGCAGCAACCGCCCGTTCTGTGTTGCCCTTGATGTCCCCTACCAGCAGATTCAGCTGGGCCATAACAACGGTTAAACGCCCTGGCATACACTCCCCAATTGCCCGAAAGGCACTTATGGCTATTGTCAAACAAGTGCGATATTGTCCGACAAACAAACCGCTTAAGCAAAACGCAAATCACCTCGCCAGGAACTTCCCTACAAGAACTCTCCGAGCCGGAAAACCCTGATCGCCATGGACGTGAGCACTCAGCCAGACCAGAACCATCGAATTCTGCAGATCTACAATATCTATCGAGTTATTCTCGCACTCGTATTGATGGCCACCTTCCTGACCAGCCCCACTACGACCCAGCTGGGCAGCCATGATCCCGACCTGTTCCATGACATCCTGATCGCCTACGGAATCTTCAGTGTGCTGGTGATCACCCTGATACGACCAGGCCAGGACGTCAGGGCCAGACAGAGCCTTCTCAGCTCCGTTTTCATTGCGGACATCCTGGCCATTGCCCTGATTACCTACAGCTGCGGGGGAATGGTCAGCGGCCTTGGACTGCTGCATCTGGTGACCATCGCCGCTGGCAGTATTCTGATTATCGGCAGAATGAGTACTTTCCTGGCAGCCATCGCCAGCATTGCCACCATCTATGCAGAGGTCTATCTCAGCTTCAGCACAGATGTGGTCGCCAACCAATACATGCAGGCGGGACTGCTGGGAATACTGTTATTCGCCACATCCTTGTATCTACAGTCGTTGAGCGAACGTATGCGACGCAGCGCCCTGCTGGCAGCCGAGCAAGCCACGAGCATCGTCAATCTGGAGCAACTGAACCAACTGGTGATTCAGCGTATGCGCACGGGTATCGTCGTTGTGGACGCCAATGCCAGAGTGCTGACCGCCAATGATGCGGCGATACAGATGCTGGGGCTGACTGGCACAGAGGAAGGTAGGCTCAGCAACAATAGCTCGGCAACGCGCCAGACGCTGCCACCCGTACTTCAGCAACACCTGCTGTCCTGGCGGGGCAGACCAGGCCGACGCGTGCCCACGTTCGCAGTCAACAGCGCCGCCCCACAACTGCAGGCAAACTTCGCCTATCTGAACCCCGCTTCCGAATCCAATATTGTCATTTTTCTGGAGGACAGCACGCAGATCATCCAGCGCGTGAGGCAGATGAAACTGGCCTCTCTGGGACGGCTGACCGCCAGTATTGCCCACGAGATTCGCAATCCTCTGGGTGCCATCAGCCATGCCAGTCAACTTCTGCAGGAAGGCGATGGGCTGCAACAGGCTGACCGCCGTTTGTTGGAGATCATTCTCAACCACTGCGGCAGAGTCAATCTGATTATCGAAGATGTCCTGCATATGTCGCGACACAAGCAGGATGGTAGTGAAAGGATCAACCTGCTCGACTGGCTGACCCGGTTCGTGGACAACTATTGCGAGTCTCATCAGTTGAATGGCCAGATTTCTATCGACATCTTCCCTCCCATGACCGAGATACGCGTGATCGTGAGTCAGCTCGAACAGATTCTCACCAACCTCATGGAAAACGGCCTGCGTTACAGCGAACAGGCCACCGGCAAGGCCACTCTGCAACTCAAAGGCGGACTCGGTCGCAATGCCGAGCTGTCGACGCCGGTGCTGCATGTGATCGATGAGGGCCCTGGAGTTTCGACGGAGGCAGAGGAACATCTCTTCGAGCCGTTCTACACGACCAATCCCAACGGCACCGGGCTGGGACTTTATATCTCCAAGGAACTGTGCGAAGCTAATCAGGCACAGCTTTCCTACCACAGGACCAGCAAAGGCAAGAGCTGCTTCACCATCCATTTCTCGCACGCCGATAGAAATATGGATTGAAAAAATCCCGAGTAATTTCCCTCTACTGGAATCCGTATGACTGGCAGTGTCCTGATTGTTGATGATGAGCCCGACATTCGCGAGTTGCTCGAAATTACTTTGGGGCGGATGTCTCTCATTACCGAAAGTGCGAGCAACCTGAGCAGCGCCAACGAGCTTCTGCAGAGAAAAAAATTCAGCCTTTGCCTCACTGATATGAAACTTCCTGACGGCAACGGACTGGATCTTGTCGAGCATATTCAGCATTACTACAGCCACATGCCCGTCGCCGTCATTACGGCTCACGGAAATACCGAGACGGCCATTCGCGCACTGAGGGCCGGGGCTTTCGATTTTGTCTCCAAACCCGTTGACCTGCAGAAATTGCGGGATCTGGTCAATTCCGCTTTAAAGTTATCGTTGCACTCGCAGGCTCCGCTGGTCACGACGGCGAAGACCTTCAGAGAGGTCAATATAACCGGCAATTCAACAACCATTCGCAATTTGCGCCAGCAGATTGCACGGCTCGCCCGCAGTCAGGCACCTGTGTTCATCTACGGAGAGTCTGGCAGTGGCAAAGAATTGGCGGCGCGCTCTATCCACAATCAGAGTGCGCGCGCGGACGGCCCCTTTGTTGCGGTGAACTGCGGAGCGATACCTGCAGAGCTGATGGAGAGCGAATTATTCGGACATGTCAAAGGCAGCTTCACGGGTGCCGACAAGGACAAGACCGGATTGTTTCAGGCGGCCAGAGGTGGCTCGCTGTTTCTGGATGAGGTGGCAGATCTGCCACTGCACATGCAGGTGAAACTGTTACGTGTCATTCAGGAAAAGTCGGTACGCCCTGTGGGTTCACAAACGGAAATTCCGACTGATGTGCGCATTCTGAGCGCCAGCCACAAGAGTCTCGCGGAAGAAGTCAGCCGCCGCAATTTCCGCCAGGATCTCTACTACCGGATCAATGTCATCGAACTGGATGTTCCCAGCCTGCGACAGCGGCAGGACGATATCGCCGAACTGGGGGCAGAGATACTGATGCGCATCGCCGACGACAATCACATCAGTCCCGTGCCGACGTTGAGCCCCGAGGCTCTGCAGGCGCTGTGCGAATATCCCTTTCCAGGCAATATCCGCGAGCTGGAAAATATCCTGCAGCGCGCCGTGACGTTGTGTGAGAACAGCGTCGTATCAGTACAGAATCTCGATCTGCAGTACGGTAGCGCGGTGTCGACAATCACAGCCGACCCCCGGTTCGCAGAGGCACAGACGGGCAATACGGAGGCGACTTTCAGCCTGCCTCGGGGCGAGGGATTCTCCCTTGAGAATCATCTTGAAGCTATCGAACGCAAAGCCATCAAGCAGGCTCTGGAGGAGTCGCGCTGGAACAAGACGGCGGCCGCGCAGAGGCTTGGAATGAGCTTTCGATCACTGCGTTACCGGATGAAAAAACTCAACATGGAGTAACGCAAGCGCACGTCGACCGCGTGCTCAGCCCCTCGGGGAATCTCGCACCATGACATTTCGCGAAACCGGGTCATAAGGTTTTGGGTCAACGGACGGCCGTCGACCCAGGACGATATCGACCAGCAACTGCGCCGACGCCGGGGCAAGCACCAAACCATTGCGATATTGCCCTGCATTGACGTAGACATTTTCAAATCCCGGCACTCTGCCAATGAATGGCACACCATCCGGAGCCCCCGGCCGCAGACCCGCCCACTGCCGTTCCACACGACACTCCGCCAGCGCTGGCAGCAAGGCCTCGGCGCTGCGTCTCAGACTGCGCAGCGCCTCTTCCGTGGTGGACTTGTCGAAGGCGGTGTGTTCGAGCGTGCTGCCCATCAGCAAATTATTGTCCCGGCGAGGAATCAGATAACGGCCATCGGTCAGTACCATCGTATTGATCAATCGTTGCGGTGGCCGGAACAGTAGCATCTGCCCCTTGACTGGCACGACGGGCAGAATCACATCCAGCGCCTCCAGAAGCCCGCCTGTCCATGCGCCCGCCGTGATGATGACGTGCTCTGCTGCAAGCCGCTCAACCACTCCTTCACACAGGACCTCGACGTGAGAAACACTGCGCGCGCCGTGCCCGAAACCTGTGCCGGTATGCAATGACAAAACCCGGGTCTGCTCACATATATGCACAAGTGGATTACGCTGCAGGCTGCTCTGCAGTGCCTGCCCCAGACGTGGATTGCGGATATTGGCAATGTCCGGCATCCATAGCCCCTTGAGAAATCCCTGCGCCAGCCCCGCCTCCCGCTCATAGATGAACGCGGGGTCAACCGGGTGCAGGGCCTTGCCGTTGGTCACCGCCCATTGCAATGCCTCGTCCTCGTCCTTCGCATCCAGCATCAGCAGGCCGGTACGCTCCAGCTCTGGATCGATGCCAGTCTCGTCCAACAACTGCGCCGCGAGTCGCGGATACGCCAGCTGCGCCTGAGATGCCAGCGCCGTGACGGCTGGCGAATAGCGCCAGGGATAGAGAGGCGAGACAATTCCACCGCCCGCCCAGGAAGACTCCTGGCAGCATCCTCCCTGCTCCACCACGGTGACCTTTGCACCTGCGGCCGCGAGTTCGCGAGCCACCAGCAGCCCGATGACGCCGCCCCCTATGATCAGAAATTCACTCATGTGCCTGCTGCTCTCTACGGCTTTTTACAGCCATATTCCTTCAGGACCACTCCGGCGGCCCTGACTCCACAACTCCTCGACACAGGCGCAATCGCGGCGCGTGGTCTAGACTTGCGATGGACAACTGTATCACAAGGAGGTGTCGGTCATGTCTCGCCATGCTCGCTACAGCAGTGGATCACGCTCGGGTTTTTCCGTTCAGCAACAGGGATTCACGCTCCCTGAAATCATCACCACACTTGCCATTGTCGGCATCCTCTCCGGCCTCGCCGCTCCCGGCCTGCAAGCATTGACGGAGCAGAAACAAGGGGAGACGACACTGCGAACACTGGCTGAGCATCTGGCTCTGGCCCGTGCGAGCGCGGCCAATTATGGCCGGACGGTGACCTTCTGTCGCTCCGCCGACGGACTCACCTGTTCAGGGAACTGGAGTGACGGCAGCATCGTCTTTACCGACAGGAATGCCGACCGGCTGATCAATCAGGACGACCTGTTGCTGCGCAGTCAGGTCAACACCCAACTGCAGGGAAGCATCGAATGGCGAGCCTTTCAGAACAGGCAGTATCTGCAGATCGAGGCGACTGGCTTCATGCGTTATCAGAGTGGCAACTTCCTCTACTGCCCACACGACGGTGATCCCCGGAATGCTCTACAGCTGATCGTCAACAACACCGGCCGTGCACGTTATGCAGTGGACAGCAACGGCGATGGCGTTCGCGAGGACAGCAGCGGCAAACCACTCGCCTGCCAACTCTGATGCGAGTCACTCATTCGGGTAGCTCCTGACCACGACTGACCGCAGCAACAGGGAGACCGATTCTGAAAGACCCGTGCCCCGCACGGTGATCCTGTAACTGTAGATCTGAGAGTCGGCCACGTTCGCAAACTCCTCGATGAGGAAGTACGACTGCGCCGGTGGTTGAACTTCGCGGGCCTCTCTCGCATGCCTCTGCCACCATTCTGAGGTGAGACAATCCGGCTCGTCCCACCATGGCACGGTATTGCTGCTATCCGGGTCCACGCTGTCGCGCGACCAAACTCCCGCGCTGCCGACGCTATCGGCCAGCGGTCGGGTGAGTTGTGCAGCAAGCCATTGTTGCGCCTCCTGCAACGTCGCCTCGGCCGCATGGCGGGCGCTGTCGTGACTCAACATGTTGCCCGCCATGCGCTCCTGCAGCACCGCCGACTGCATGCCCGCCGTACCCATCAGGGTCAGCACCAGCAGAAAGATCAGACAGAAGATGAGAATGGCACCCCGCTGTTGCAATGGTGGGCCTGAGTGGCTCATGGGAGGGACACTCCCGCCAATCGTGCCCGCAGCGCCACCGTGGTCGTGAACTCCTGCCGTAACCGGGTGTCAGGAGGCAGACTGCCGTTGCCTGGCATCCCGTCGTAGGTAATACCATCGAACTGGTAGGCCTGCGGCGCGGGCAGCAGATTATCTTCCACGGACTGCACCAAAAGGCTGATGCGGATACTGATGACTCGCTGCCAGTCGGGCACCAGATCGGCTGTGACGTAGGCGTCAACGCTGTGCAGGCTGTCGACGTCCAGATCGATACCAAACTGCAGTTGCATGCGGGCGATGCCCTCGACGAGTTCTTCAGCCGCCCCCGCTACCGCCGTGCGATTGAGCGGGCGGCGGAACAAGGCTGGGGGGTTGGTCGCCAGATCTCCGCGTTTGCCGACATAGAAGACACTGCTCTGCAGGCGCAATACCTCGCCACCAACCCGACTCTGCACGTCCTTGGCAGGATCATTGCCAGGCGAACATGCCGACGTTTGCGTCGTGTTGACGACAGCCACCTGTGCACGGCTCTGCACATCACAGGCCTGCACCCAATCGGCATGCATGCAGTCGCTGAGCAGGAGAATTTCCCCGCCAGCCACCTCCGGAGATCCTGAGCCCTGCAAGGTCAATACCTGCGCGCCAGAGCTGGATGCCAGAGTCGCCCCCGTACTAGCCGCTTGCCACACCCGCACAATGTCAGAGTTAGGTGTAGCGAAAGTTTCTTCCAGTGCGCTGCCAGCCGAACCAGTCCAATGTCCTGTAGACGTGCTGACAACCGGGACATCCACCAGTCCACTCTGATTCAAACTGGCGTTGGATGTCGCCGCTTCCCAGCCCTCAATGCCCCGCGCTGGCTGCAGCGTATCCGGCTCGCGCTGCAGTGTGCTGGTGACGTCACCCACGTACAATTCAGGCAGACATCCCAGAGCGCCAGCGAGGCGCATATCCTGAGCCAGCAGATGGATGGCCAAACGCCCGTTCTCCAGCATCCTGGCCCGCGCCACCTGATTCCGGTCCAGGATAGTGCTACCCAGATATATCTGCAGAACGCCATTGGCCAACGTCAGTGCCATCGCCATCGAAACCAGCAACTCGATCAACGAGAAGCCACCCAACGCGATGACGCCAGGATGACCACGTCGACCTGCTTCATGCCTGATTGTTGCAACCGACATCCGTATCTCCTCCCATCAGAGCCGTAGACTCAACGTGATGCGTTTCTCGGCCACGCCGTCCCGGTCCTCGTCCCACCAGATCTTGACGGCATGGAACGTGGCAGAGCCCAGCGCGGCACCATCACATCCAGTGGCCTCGGGAGTACCATCGTGTGGAGTGGAATCGATGCAGACGATGCCTGAGCCAGCGGGCAGAAATCTCTGCAGGGCAGCCTGCCATTCGGCGGTGTCGTGGCCGGCCAGTTCCGACGCATCGCAACCCGCCAGCGATTCACAGCCGGGATTGAGATCAGCGACCCTGCCGTCATAGGCACCCAGTACGGCGCCCTGCCGATTCGCCAGTACTCGCTCCAACATGTCACCGCCAAGAATGCCGGCTTGAGTACGCAGAGAGGCACTCTGCAATTGGCGCAAACCCACTGTCTGCAGCCCTGCCATGCCAAGCAGGCCAATCGCCACGACAAGTAGCGTAACGAGGATTTCAATGAGAGTTGCGCCGGTAGCCGCAGTCGGCAAACAGGTCATCAGTGAAGTGTAGTGCTGCCGTGTCCCTGGCATTTGCTGTCGCCCCTCCCGGGCTATTGTGATGTCTCTGCTTTTATTTATAGCAGATGATTGTGATTCGGTTTGTTACACTGCTCCTATGGAATACAGCGTCCCCTTACTCTTCGTACTCGCCGCGATGGGCTTTCTTGCCGGCGGCATCAATACTATTGCGGGCGGGGGATCCAACCTGACATTGCCAGTATTGATGCTGCTGGGGTTACCTGCTGATGTCGCCAATGGCACCAACCGCGTGGCCGTTGCCTTACAGTGTGTCGTCGGCATTCGCGGTTTCAAGCAGCATGACCGTCTCGACGTGCCCGCCATCATGCCGATTCTGGTGCCCAACCTGATCGGCGGAGTATTGGGTTCGCTGGCCGCTGCGGTGATCCCGCCAATGGCGCTCAAACCCTTGCTGCTGGGCACTATCATCCTCATGTCCGTAATCATTCTGGTGCGCCCCAATTTCATCGCGCCACCGGAGGGCACTCCCGTCATCGCCGTCAGCGAGAGTCGCGGCGCCTGGTGGACACTACTGCTGGCAGGGGTCTACGGTGGCTTTGTACAGGCGGGGGTAGGATTCATTCTGCTGGCGGCACTGGCAGGCGGGTTGCGTTACGACCTGGTGCGCGCCAATGCACTGAAAATGGTGTGCTCACTCGGTTTTACATTGATTGCACTGGTGGTGTTTATCTACTTCGATCAGGTGCGCTGGATGCCAGGCTTGATCCTGGCGGCTGGAACGATGGTCGGTGCGTGGTTAAGCGTCAAGTTCGCCGTGCGGGCGAAACAAAGTACGATCAAGTGGTTCCTGTTCGGGATGACGCTCTGCTCGTGCGTTGCCGCACTGATCTTTTAGAACCATAGAGACGACACTCCCCTCCCTACAGGCCTCAGCAACTTATTGCCCCGTCCGCTCCTCTCCGGCCAGCTGAAAATTGCTGAAGACCAATTGGATGCGGGCACCACCGGCCGCGCTGCTACCGACCTCGATCTGCCCGCCGTAGCTGGTGACTATATCCGTGACGACGGCCAGTCCGATGCCTTGCCCACGGGCGAGTGTGTCCAGCCTGGCACCGCGCTGCAGCACCCAATCCTGGTGTTCCGCAGAAATGCCGGGGCCGTCATCCTCTACCACGATGCTGAGCTGACGCGCCGGTACGAGTGCTGCGGTCGCGGTTATAGAGAGCCAGGTGCCACCATACTTGTAGGCGTTATCGAGCAGGTTGCCAAGCACCTCCATCAGATCCCGTTCATCACCCAGAAAGACAATGCCCGCATCGATTCGGCA
Organism: Gammaproteobacteria bacterium; assembly: GCA_030645995.1. Taxonomy (GTDB): domain Bacteria; phylum Pseudomonadota; class Gammaproteobacteria; order Pseudomonadales; family Pseudohongiellaceae; genus UBA5078. Next base: position 23,676 of record JAUSMU010000479.1, read on the forward strand.
TTCGGTGCACATGCCCTTGTCGGCATAAACTTTGTCGAGAGCACGCAACACCTTGCCTGCCGCCTCGGCGACTGCAACTCGTCGCGCGAGTGCGGTCGTGCCATTTGATTTGACTGCACGTTGCAGCTGATAGCCCACGATCTGATTCATCCGCTCCAACTGTTCATCGACAGTGCGAAGCTGATCCCGCACCGGGTCCTCAACGGTGTGCAAGGAATCATCAGCGCGCGCGTCGCGCAACGCCTGCATGACGCCCGCGATGACTGCCAGCGGCGTCTTAAGACTGTGCGCCAGATCGCCGAGAGTCTCACGGTAGCGCTGCTGTTGCTTGCGCTCGCTCTTGATCAGAAGGTTCAGATTCGCGGTGACTGCTCGCAATTCACGGGGATAACGCTCCTTCAACTCCTCACTCGCGCCGCTC